>JAGVUP010000199.1 GCA_019136215.1 Chloroflexota bacterium
GAATATTTCAGCAGGGGCTCCTTGCGGAAACTCTGGAAGCAATACTTCCAGTATGGGTATTGGAAGGTGCGCGTCCTGCAGAAGCATCCCCGCCAGATGAGTCCACGCCAATTCGTGCCGCTGGGGTTTGTGCTGGGGCTGATCCTTACAAGTTTGTTAAGCCTGTTTACCCCTTGGGGTTGGAAAACTTTAATCGCTTTGGCGGTTGTTTATTTGGCGGCGAATTTTACAGCTTCAATGATAACCGCATGGGGTAAAGGTTGTAAAAAAATGGCATTGCTCCCTCTTGCCTTCGGGATTATTCACCTAAGCTATGGATTGGGCTTCCTTGCAGGTCTGTTCAAGTTTCGGAATCGTTGGCGGGATAAGAAAGGCTTGGTGCCAGACTGGCAGCCATGATGGAAAGCAAAACCGATCTCCAACGATTGCAGCAGGAATATTCCCGCCGCGCAGGTGAAAGCAAGACCAAGGATCGATATTCCTCAGAAAATCCAGCTCATCAATGGATGATTTCGGATCGCCAAAGGAAAATACGGGATCTTTTAAAAAAGGGTAGGATTCATGGCTTTCAGACCTTAAATATTTTAGAAATAGGCTGCGGTTCAGGAGGCGTAATCAATGAATTCCTGCGATCAGGCGCTGTGCCTTCCCGGCTCTGCGGATTAGATTTGCTGTTTGACCGGCTTGAAGAAGCTTCTGAGTCTCTTCCGGATTGCGCATGGATCAATGCCAATGGTCAAGACCTCCCTTTTAAAGACGAATCCTTTGATTTGGCGCTTCAATTTACAGCTTTCTCATCTGTTCTGGATCCGGAAATCAAGCGTGATATGGCTGAGGCTATGCTGAGGGTGTTGAAGCCTGATGGTGGTGTGCTTTGGTATGACTTCATATGGAATCCAACAAATTCGCAGACCAAAGGGATTGGCTTAAAGGAAATCAAAAGTCTTTTTCCGGGGTGCACGTTCCTGGTATCAAGGATCACCCTTGCTCCGCCCCTGATAAGGTTGCTTCTGCCAAAATTCCCGCGGCTGGTAGAAAGGCTTTCCTCATTGATCATGTTAAATTCACATTTACTCGTTTGGATTCAAAAACGCAGTTAAGCTCTCGGGTCTTGATGAGGAGTATTTCCAAGCCCTGAGCATTCCGCATCGATTGCTTTACTATACCGCAGTTCCACTCCTTAGACCTCCAAAACCTGGAGGTTTTCTATTTAATTGATGGCTTACAGTGAAATCAATGCCTTTTTACACTTTCCCAATATTCCCGAACCTCACGGGGTTCATTGAGTCTGCACTGATCTGTATATAGGGGTGTATCAAGCGTAGTAATTACTGCCCTTGCCAGCTTATCTTAGCTATAGTAAGATTTAGGCGATTATTGGCAGTTTGTGTTTTTGATTGTTAATTTCTAATTGCTGTCTAATCGGGGAATAATGTCAGAACCACCAGCGAAACAGTTGTTTGAAAGAACAGAAAAGATATCAAATCCCACACGTACCAGCCCAAGACGCTTAGTGGCGTCTTTCTTGAAAAGGCTCAGCGACATCCTTATTTCGATCATTGTTCTTTTTTTGCTTTCACCGGTTTTTCTCTACATTGCCCTTCGCATCAAGAAAGACTCCCCCGGACCTGTCCTCTTCAGGGGGGATCGGATGGGGCGCTATGGCAAGCCATTCAAAATCCTTAAATTCCGCACGATGCGCGAAGATGACCAAAGTCATAACGGCGCGCCTGTCACCGCGCAGGATGACACTCGCATTACCCCCTTCGGCAAATACTTGCGGGATACCAAGCTGAATGAATTGCCTCAGTTTTGGAATATGCTCAAAGGTGAGATGAGCCTTGTTGGTCCTCGTCCTGAAGATTTAAAAATTGCCCAGGGTTGGCCTGAAGAAGTCAAAGCTGAAGTGCTATCGGTTCGTCCCGGAATCACAAGCCCCGCTTCTGTTATTTATCGTGATGAGGAGAAGCTTCTTCAGGGCACCGGCTTCATGGATGATTATCTGAAAACCATTCTTCCTGATAAGATCCGCCTTGATCAGCTCTACGTGCGCAACAGCAGTCTCTTCATGGATCTGGATGTGATCGCAATGACCGCGATCACTCTATTGCCGGGCTTGCGGCGCGCCAACGTTGACCAGCACTGGCTCTTTGGGGGCACTTTCTACCGGTTTTTCAGGCGTGTTTTTTACTGGCTCCTGGCAGATGTTTTTGTAGTAGCCTTCTCTGTTGGTCTCTCTGGATTGATCTGGCGGCTCAGCGCAATAATTAACATTGGCTGGCAAAAACTACTGGGACTCAACCGGGTAGAATGGCAAAGCGCCAGTCCAGTTTACGCGATGGACCTCGCCTTTTCTGTGGGCATCACGATGGTTGCGCTCTACATCTCCACCCGCTTTTGGATTACAGAACCTTGGATGCCTTTCAGCCTCATCTGGCTTATCGGTATCACGATGTTTGTTGGGCTTGTGCTCATACGCTACCGCGATCGCATGTTCACTGGTCTGGCTAACCGCTGGCTACTCTTTCGAGGGAGCAAGGCTTCCATTTCGGAGAGGGTGCTCATTGTAGGCGCAGGGAACCTGGCGGAAATGACCATCTGGCTGTTGCGGCGCAGCGCGTATACCAGTATTTTTGGGATTATTGGTATGGTGGATGACGATGCCCGCAAGCGGAATATGGAGCTCTCAGGGGTGCGGGTTCTCGGCAACACTGCAATTATCCCTACCATTGCAGAAAAATACCAGGTAGGTTTGATTTTCTTTGCCATCTCGAATAGTTCAGAGAAAGATAAAGAACGTATCATGCAGCTCTGTGAATCTACCCAGGCGAAAGTTGTGGTTATTCCGGACCTCGTAAAAGTTCTTGAGCGATCGATTGAAAAAATTGCGAAGCAGGAATCCTCATGACAGCAAATTGGAAAAATCGGAAAGTCCTTGTAACTGGCGCGGGCGGTTTTATTGGCTCGCGTTTGTGCGAAAAGTTAGTTGAAGCAGGCGCGTCCGTTAGCGCGTTCGTCCGCTACACCAGTCGGTCGAATCCAGGTTTGTTGAGGTTCATTCCAAAGCAAGTTTTCAACGAGATCGCATTCATCCGCGGTGATTTGCGCGATTTCAATGCGGTTGAACAGTCTGTTGATGGTGTTGACACGGTTTTTCATCTTGGCGCGCTCATTTCTATTCCGTATTCCTATGTCCATCCTGTGGAAACAGTTCAGACAAATGTGCTCGGTACGATGAACGTTCTGGAAGCATGCCGCAAGCACGGAGCAAAACTGGTACACACTTCCACCAGCGAGGTTTATGGCACAGCGCTGCGTGTGCCGATTGACGAGAATCACCCTCTCCAAGGTCAGTCACCTTATTCCGCCAGTAAAATCGGCGCGGATAAGCTCGTCGAGAGCTACTATCGAAGCTTTAATGTGCCTGTTGTCACCGTCCGCCCGTTTAACACCTACGGACCAGGTCAGAGCAATCGGGCAGTCATCCCGACCATTATTACGCAAGCGCTTGCGGGAGATGTGGTGCGTCTTGGCAATCTGTCGACCATCCGGGATTTCACTTATCTGGATGATACGGTTGAGGGATTTTTGCGCGCGGGGGCGGCTGATCTCTGGGACGGCGAAACTTATAATCTCGGAACGGGTGAGGAGATCAGCATTGGCGCGGTTGCGGAACTGATTTTCAACATCATGGGAAAGCAGCCTGAGATCCAGGTCGATTCAAACCGCTTGCGACCGGAGAAATCCGAGGTCCTGCGCCTGATTTCTGATAACCGCAAAGCAAAAACGAAGCTTGGTTGGGTGCCCAGGATCGGGATGCAAGAAGGACTCAATCGAACCATCGATTGGATCAGCGCGCACCTTGATTGCTACCAGGTTGACGACTACGGGGTATAAGAAAGTGCGGAAAACTCCTAAAGCGGTAGTTCGACCGGTTTGGTTGAATTGAATGTATAATTCTCCAAAATAGAAGACAGTAGAGAATATGAAAGCAGTCATTTTAGCAGGCGGAAAAGGAACAAGGCTCGCACCTTATACACACATCTTACCAAAACCAATGATGCCGATAGGCGATCGCGCCATCCTTGAGGTGATCCTTTGTCAGTTCAGCCGTGCAGGGATCAGCGAGGTGACGCTTGCGGTCGGTCATTTGGCGAGCTTGATGCAAGCCTATTTTGGCGATGGCTCGCGTTTCGGTTTGAATATCAATTACGTATATGAAGAAAAACCGCTTGGAACGGCTGGTCCTCTGGCGTTTGTGGATGGATTGACGGATACTTTTCTGGTTGCTAATGGCGATATCCTCACACTTCTGGACATCAATCAATTGATTGCTTTCCACAAGGAACAAAAGGCGGTCTGCACCATCGCAAGCCACAAGAGAACTCATGTCATCAACCTTGGCGTGATTGAGCATACAGCAGGAACCTATCGTGTGGATGGATACGTTGAAAAGCCGACGATGAATTACCTGGTCAGCATGGGGATGTACGTGTTTGAACCTAAGGTTTTGGACTTTATTCCCAAAGGCGAGTACTTCGACTTCCCGAAGTTGGTAAACGCGCTTTTGGAAGCGGGTGAACCTTTGATGTGCTTCCCATACGATGGGTATTGGCGCGATCTGGGGAATCAGGATGATTATCTCGCCGCGAACGAGGACTTTGAAAGCATGCGTTCGCAGTTTTTGGCAGAGTAGCAATGGATTGGCGTGTGCCTCTGGCGGATGTAGCACTCGGGAAGGAAGAAGAGGGCGCAGTTCTTGAAGTGCTACGTTCCGGATGGCTGACGATGGGTGCCGTGACGCAGGCTTTTGAGCAAGAACTGGCTGCGTTCGTTGGCGCCAGGCATGCCTTTGCGGTCAATAACGGAACCGCCGCGCTGCATCTTGCATGCCTTGCCGTGGGGCTTGGGGAGGGAGACGAGGCGATCGTGCCTTCGCTTACCTTCGTGGCGACTGCGAATGCGGTGCGGTATACCGGCGCGGAAGTTGTTTTCGCAGATGTCGAAAGCGAGGACTGGCTTTGCGTCTCCCCCCGCGCAATTGAGGAGAAAATTACTGGGCGAACAAAGGCAATCGTTGTGATGCATTACGGCGGATTTGCCTGCGACATGCCCGAAATCCTGCGCGTAGCCAAAAAGCATGATTTAGCAGTCATTGAGGATGCCGCGCACGCGATTGGCGGCAGCCTGCAAGGCAAGTCACTGGGCACCTGGGGGGATGCGGGGTGTTACAGCTTCTTCGGCAATAAGAATATGACGACCGCTGAAGGCGGGATGTTGGTCACAAATGACGACCGCATCGCGGAGAAGGTGCGCGTTTTACGATCCCATGGAATGACGACACTTACATGGGACCGCCACAAGGGACATGCCAGCACGTACGACGTGGTTGACCTGGGCTACAACTATCGCATGGATGAGATCCGTTCGGCAATCGGGCGCGAGCAGCTCAAAAAACTGCCGGCGGGCAATGCCAGGCGAACAGAGCTTGTTTTGCGCTACCGGCAGGCTTTCCAGGAAAAAGCACCTGCGTTAGGGCTGCCGTTCGCAGAGCAGAGAGGAATCAGCAGTCAGCATATTTTCCCCATCTTGCTGCCCGAGGGCGTTCAACGGGAAGTATTCCGCGAGGCGCTGAAAGCCTACGGCATTCAGACCAGTTTCCACTACCCGCCGGTGCATCATTTCCTTATCTACCGCAAAGAAGACGAAGAACTCAGGATGACCGAAAGCGCTGCCCGACGACAGGTTACCTTGCCGCTCTTCCCCGCCATGACCGATGAGCAGCAAGACCTGGTGATCGAAGCGGTGATTAAATATTTAAGCCCTGCTAAGAAATGATGTTTTAATTTCTTATATGGGGCTTGCTTTTCTCCACCCTCCCGATCGCTACGCTCACGGACGCCCTCTAATAAGAAGGGTGCCTAAGTAAGCTAAAACTCATCATCAGAAGGATCAGGGGTATAGGTCTTGTTTGCCTCTTTGACCTGTACGATTCCGAATTCTTTTGGAATCGGTTCAGAATCTTTCGGAATAATTAGATGGAATTGCCCAGTACCTAATGCCTCAAAAAATAAGAGTTACTAAAGGATAGACTATAATAAGCAAGACTTGTGAATGATTAGTGTGCTTCTATACAATTAATGCTAAAAGGTAATAGTCAGGAATGAAAAGAGAATCAAAAAAAATAATATTATTACAATTATTAGGTCTGTTACTGATTTGTTTACTCTCTTATGGCATAATTGCGGGAAAACTTGGCTTCTTTCTTGATGATTGGTACATAATCTGGACTTACCTTACTTTTGGAGCGGCAAAATTCGTGGAATTCTTTGAAGGGGACCGTCCGCTCTTTTCAATGGTTTACAGAGTCTTTATTCCCATCATTAAAGATAACCCCTTGGGTTGGCAATATTTTGCAATCCTAACTAAATGGCTTGCAGCTGTTTCATTTTGGCAGCTTCTGAGATTAATATTGCCGGAAAAGAATTGGTTTACATATTCGGTTGCCGCTTTGTTTGCAGTCTATCCAGGTTTTAAGTTTCACTATTTCTCTGTGATGTATGCCCAAAATTATTTCTTACTCACTATTTACTTTTTATCGTACATTTTCATGATTCTGGGCATGAAAAAAACAAAACTTCGAGTCGTTTTTGTTGTCTTTGGAATGGTTTTCCAATTCATAGGTATTGCACCGATGGAGTTGTATTATGGTTTGGAGCTGGTCAGACCTGTGTTGATCTTTTTCCTCTTGTCTAATAAAGAGGTGGGTTCAAAAGTAAAGTTTTGGAAAGTAATTTATTACTGGCTGCCATACTTGGTGGTGTTTATAGGGTTCACTCTCTTTAGAGTGATATTCAGTCATTTGTACTCTTATCAGGTGAGCCTGTTTGATCAATTGATGCAAAACCCAATAAAATACGCCATTGACTTGATAATTAGAGTGTTGCGCGGTGTGTTTGACAGCTTTATAAACGTATGGATTGACATTTTTCGTTCCTTTGCACATATAGATAGCTTAGAACAGTCTGTGTTTGCAGCATTACTGGTGTGTATATCCTTCTTCACAGCCTATTTCTTTATTCACAGATCAAACAATTCCGATATAGAAAAAGAATCCAGACGATTATCCTTAGGGCTTCAAGGGGTTGGCGTGTATTCCGTGTTGGCAGCAATGATCCCAGTGGTAGTTGGAGGTTTCAGCGTTGGTCTTGCATTTGAGACTAATCGGTTCCTCCTACCGTTATCAATAGGAGTGTCGATAGCCACCGTTGCTTTTATTGAATTCACTGTACGTGCCAAAAGAATAAAAAATGTGATTATCGCTATACTGTTAGCATTGTCAATCGGTGCTAATTATCTAAATGGTCTCGAATTTAAAAAAGCATGGGACGAACAAAAAGACTTTTTTGCCCAACTGACTTGGAGGGCTCCGCAGATTGAACCGGGAACTGTCTTGCTTTCGACAGTTTTACCGTTTGATCTTTATTTCTCAGGGACATCTCTAACAGCGCCGCTAAATTTGATCTATGCTCCTGACTTGCGCGAGAATCCAATTCCATTCCAGATGATATTGACTGCGACACCACAGATGAACACAATGCCTGAACTCCTGCCAAACCAGGTTATTAATCGGAGGCAAAGAGTGTTTTCGTTTGTCGGTAACACGTCCGACGCAATAGTTGTTTATTCTCCGCAAAAAGGTTGTCTTAAGTTGTTATATTCCGATACTGACTTTAGGGCTTTCTCTTCAGACCGTTATGCAGATTTATGGAAGTCCATCATCCCACTTTCGGACTTGGATCGTATTGATACTGAGGCTTCCAGGGCGGAGATGCCGACACGTTACTTTGGTATAATACGTCAAGAAAATTGGTGCTATTATTATCAACAGGCTGCCCTGGCTGAACAAAGGCATGAATGGGATACAATCATCTCAACCTATCAGGAGGCAGAAGAAAAAGGATATCATCCCGAAGACGAAAGTGAATGGCTGCCTCTAATCAGAACATATCTCTATACAGGGAATAGTGCGAAAGCAATTGAAATCAGTGATAGCCTTATGAATGAAGATGAATTTACACATTTTGGGCTCTGCTCACTGTGGCAGAATTATAGGTCATCAGTAAATGAGGATGAGGCAAAGAGTGTAGATCCGCTTCTCAAGCGCTGGCGTTGTGAGTGATCGAAGGTAAAAGTGAATAAATTGTTGTCCGTTGTTATCCCCGTATATAATAGTCAGACCAGTTTGCCACAATTAATTGGAAGACTCACCTCAGTTTTGGATAAAAACTGTTCTAAGTATGAGATCATTCTTGTAAATGATGGAAGTAAAGACCAAAGTTGGCAAATTATACAAGAATTATCCCAGAACTATCCCCAGATTCGGGCTTATGATTTGATGAGGAATTTTGGGCAACATAATGCTTTGCTTTGTGGAATCAAGGAGGCACAGGGAGATGTTATAGTTACATTAGATGATGATCTTCAACATCCTCCAGAATGTATCCCCGATCTATTGGCGAAATTAGAAGAGGGATTTGATGTGGTTTACGGTGTACCTCAAACGGAGCAGCATAGTGGTTGGAGAAATTTAACTTCAAAGCTTATCAAAATTTTCTTAAAGAAGGCGATGCGGGTTCCTGCTGCCCAAGAGATTTCTGCGTTTCGTGCTTTTCGATCGGACGTAAAGAGGTCTTTCTCAAATTATGATGGTGTGTTCGTATCCATTGATGTGCTTATATCCTGGGGTACAACACGGTTTTCTTCAGTCAAAGTTGATCATCATCAGCGAGTTTTTGGTAAATCACAGTATTCATTAAAAAAACTATTCAATCACGCTTTTACACTTATAACTGGCTTTAGCATATTTCCTCTTCAAGTTTCGAGCGGAATGGGGTTTCTATCCATCCTATTTGGAGTTGTCGTTCTAATATATGTTTTTATTAAGTATTTGACCAGTGGAGGAGCTGTCCCAGGCTTTACATTTTTGGCGTCAATCATCGCAATTTTTTCAGGTGCGCAACTATTTGCCATAGGTATTATCGGCGAATATTTGGGCAGGTTATATTCCAGAACCATTGGTCAACCCACTTACGTAATTCGAGCTCAATGTCCGGATAAATCATTAAAAAATGATTTACAAGGCAATGGGTAGAAAGGAATGAAGCATTATTTCGAACTCTATTAGTCTTTCAGAACTCGATACTTATCGCTTTGGTGTGATCTCAGCTAAAGCGAAGCTCGCTCCTGAAGATTCACTTACTGATATTGAATGCTTTTGTGCTGATAATCAAGTGAAGTTTCTTATCGCAAGATGTTTGACTTCTGATGTTAAGATGATTCATGCGATGGAAGCGAGAGGATATCAGTTGATGGATACGCTCCTTTACTTGCGAAATGATTTGGAAAGCCCCACTCCAGCACTATATTCTGATGAGTTTAATGTCGAATTGCTGAATCCATCCGATATTCCCCTTGTTGTAAAGATTGCTGAAGAATCATTTACTGCTTATAAAGGTCATTATCATAATGATCCACGCTTGGATCCTGTAAAAGCGATGAAAGTTTATGGCTCATGGGCAGAAAGGTGTTGTATTGATCCTTCTGTTGCAAGCTGTGTATTGGTAGCGAAGAATGCTGGAAAATTGGTGGGGTTTCGGGCAATTCGAATCAATTCATCAAAGGAAGCAGAGTTCATTCTTGCTGGAGTTACTCCTGCGATGAGAGGAAAAGGAATCTATCGCGCTTTTGTTATTGAAGGTCTAAACTGGTGCAAGGCTGCGGGTGTTTCTTATGTTTTGAATTCAACACTGTTGATTAATATTGCGGTCCAAAAGGTATGTACAAAATTAGGCTTTTACGTTATGGATTCTTATCATACTTTTCATAAGTGGTTTGACTAATAGAGTTATGCTAAATTTAAAGAATTATAAACACAAAAATAATGATCAGAAAGCTATGAGACAGGAAAAAAATAGTATGACAGCTTATGCTTTTATTGGTTTGACGATATTATTTACCGTCTGCGGACAATTATTGGTAAAGAGCGCTTCATTTGAGTTTGGACCATTTCCAAAACAATTATCTGCTTTATTTCAATTCTTAATCAGGGCATTCACTAACATTAAGTTAATAGCAGGTTTATTATGTGCAGTAATCGCGTCTATTATGTGGATGAGTGCTCTCTCATTGGTTGATATAAGTTATGCTTACCCTTTCATGGGTCTGGCAATCGTCCTCGTTCTTGCACTTTCTCCGTTGGTTTTCAAAGAAGTTGTTCCTTGGACGAGGTGGCTGGGCGTACTTGTAGTATGCATTGGGTTGTGGATTGCTTCAAGATAATACGTAAGAATAGTGGCAACAAGTCACCAAGTGGTCGGCGGTTGAAAAAGAACAATAATGATTGGTTAGTTTTGGATATTGAACAGCGTAAGACAAGAGTTCATTATTTATAGTAATTAAGATAAATTACAAGGTTATTTTATAACCAGTTAGGCAGAAACTATGATGGAAAAGATACCATTCAACAAACCAGCATATATCAGAGAAGCTGAATCGTACTTAACTCAAGCATTGTTATCAGCCCACCTTGCTGGCGACGGTCCTTTCACAAAACGGAGCGCAGCTTTGTTGGAGAGCAAGACAGGAGCAAAAAAAGCTCTGTTGACAACAAGTTGCACACACGCTCTTGAAATGGCAGCCATTCTCTTGGATCTTAAACCAGGAGATGAAGTTATAGTTCCCTCTTTTACATTTGTCTCAACAGTCAACGCTATTGTTCTCAGGGGAGCAAAGCCTGTCTTTATTGATATTCGTCCAGATACTTTGAATTTTGATGAAAGGAGACTGGAAAAACTCATTACACCAAAGACGAAAGCGTTTTTTGTTGTACATTATGCTGGTATTGCTTGTGAAATGGACATGATAAATCAAATAGCTTCTAAATATGGCATACATGTTGTTGAAGACAATGCTCATGGACTTTTTGGGTCTTATAAAGGGAAAAATCTTGGTACATTCGGAGTTTTGGCAACACAGAGTTTTCATGAAACAAAGAATGTTAGTACAGGTGAAGGGGGGGCTCTGCTAGTTAATGACTTGAAACTAGAGGAACGTGCAGAGATAATTCGAGAAAAAGGGACTGACCGTAGTCGTTATTTCAGAGGGCAGATCGATAAATACACATGGGTTGATATCGGTTCGAGTTATTTGCCCTCAGAATTAATAGCAGCGGTTTTGCTCGCCCAATTGGAAGCTTCAGACCAAATTCAAGCAAAGAGAACCAAAATCTGGAATACATATCAGGCACAATTGTCTGGTTGGGCGGAAAAGAATGGAGTTAGGTTGCCGTATGTACCTGAGTACTGTTGTCATCCAAGTCATATGTTCTATATGATTATGCCGGATTTTGATTCTCGCACGCGTTTTATCGAGTGGATGAAATCTCAGGATATTACATGCGTTTTTCATTATCTACCACTGCACTTATCTACTATGGGGCGTAAATTTGGAGGCAAGGAAGGTGATTGTCCAGTCACTGAGGATATCAGCGATAGATTAGTCAGATTGCCTTTGTTTTACGATCTTTCTGAAAAAGAATTAGACAGAGTGGTTGATTCTATTAAGCGTTTTAGCTGGGTTAAGTAAGAACATATAAACCTGTATGATAAAATCCGATGAAATGAAGCGGATATGCTTGCCTTTATTAGCGTTGGTATTAGTACTTTCGGGCTGTGGGCAGAGGCGCTTGCCGGACGTGGAGCATTTTCAGGGAGATGTTATTGCGACCCTGCAAAAACCTGTGAGCCAGACGGTACCTGCCCCATTGGAAAATACACCGCTGCCTGTCGAAGAATCTGAGCCGACACCTGAGCCGAGCAAAGCCGAACCAGGTCCAAGCCAAACCGCAACGCCTGTTCCTACCCAACCCGCCTCACAGGACGATCCATACCCCGCGGAAACTGAACTCGACAATGTAACGCCCTCTCCGACAGCGACCTCCTCAGGAAGCCTAACTCCGACAATGACCCTTGGGGCTCCCGTTTGGGACGGTGTTTGGAATATCTGGTACCAGAATCCGAGCGGCGGTTATGTCACTGCGGCAATGACTGTCCGGGTAAATGGGGCGAAGGTGAGCGGTTCCGCGACACTTGATGGCATCCTTTTTTCCTTTCAGGGAGAAAGCGATCAGGAGACCGGACAGGTGAAGGGGGAGTGGAAAACAGATAACAACAAAGGCACTTTTTGGTGGCGGATGAATGCTGCGGACTCGTTTGTTGGTTCGAGGGATGATCGCTTTGGAATGTGCGCCAGCAGAAGTTCCACGGTTCAACCCAATCCGTGCCGGGAAATCCCGCAGACATAGGGTGAGCAATTTGATTTCTCCTCCTCGAATCACTGAAAGATTGCTTGATTCCGATGAGTTGGCTGGATTGCTGACGGAAGCAATCGCGGGCAACCACACGATCTGTTTTAACGCTCCCGGGCAGAGCATGCATCCCTTTATCCACTCGGGCGACAAAATTTTTATCTCTCCAGTGACAACTGAAACTATTCGGCTGGGTGACATTCTTGCTTTTATCTGCCCCTCTGACAATCGCGTTCTGGTCCACCGCGTGGTAAAAATCCAAAAAGAGTACTACTTTACCAAGGGCGATAATGCCTCCTCATCTGGAGATGGCTGGATAGATTTTGGGAATGTCTTAGGGCGGGTTACCCGCATCGAGCGAGAAGGAGTAGAGCATCGATTAGGCTTGGGCATGGAAAAACAGTTGATCGCGTTGCTTTCCCGCGGGAACTATCTGGTTCCCATGCTCATTTTTTATCGGCGGGTAAAGCGGGGAAGCGCCGGCTTGTTTTCGTCCTGAGGTTTAATTTGTTCTTCGAAGCGCGGTAATGGAAGGCTTCTCTTATTTTTTCGGCGGGACCATCCACGCGTGCAGCACATTTGAAATGGCAGCTTCTTCAAGGGCGGGTTCCATCCTGGCATCTTTGCGCTTCAAACGCAGCAGGGTTTTTCCGTAGGTTCGGTAAAGGTCCCGCAATCTGACCAAGTATAGTCCCAGAATCCTTGGCGAATTTGGCGGGACACTGTAGATGCGGGCAAGTGATATGCGGGGAATGAATACCCGCCGCAAACCAATTCGAATCTTGGAAAACAAGCTCTTTTGCAGGGAGAAGTCCGCCAGGTCCGGGGTGAAACGATCCTCAGAAATCGCCCGCTGGAGCAGTTGGAGGTGGGCGTTTTCCACCAGCCAGGGCGCGATCCCTTCCGGTACGAGAGAGGCGATGATACCTGGATGAATAGGGACGCGGAACCCCGATTCAACCAGTTTCAGGGTGAGGGCTGTGACTCTTTCCGCGCCCCAGGATTTGGCGATTGATACCATTTTTTGCCAATCGATACTCCCCTGGAACTTGTGAATAACAAGGGCGATATCTAACAATCCCCGTAAACCAAGCTTGAGAAAGTGCTGGTAGGTCAGATGCAGGCTGAGATGCAGAATCAGGTCTTCGATTCCGAGAGCATGTGCGTCCACATTGGCGATATTTGCTGGCATCGTGCGAGCCCAGATGCCTTCAGGTTCTAGTGTGAAAGGTTCGTCTTCCTCGAGAAGAGTCCAATGCAGTTCCACCATCGTGGAGTTGTCCTTTTCCATCGGGGGGACGTGTTTCGTGTCGATATTTGCGTCTGCCAAGTCGAAGTAAGTGGAGGTTTGATAGCCGAGCCCGCGCATGATTTCCAAGCATTCAGACAGGTCTTGTTTATGGACCAGCAGGTCGATGTCATTCATCGCGCGCGTGCCAAGGTCCGCATAAACTTGTTCCAGGAGGTAGATGCCTTTCAAACCCGCCGTTTGGATATCCGCGTTTTTGAACGCGCGGAGAATAGCCTCAGCGTCATGCAGAATGATCATGTTTTTCGCGGCAGTGATGATGTATGCGCGGTGAAGCTTTTCGCGCTCAGGGATTTCTAACCGATGCTCGTCTGCCAGGCTGGAAAGCTGCTTGTAAAGATAAGATTCCACACCTTGCTTCCTTGCTTCCGCGAAGAGCTGCCCCCAGCTTTCCGGATTGAGCGGAGCGGCAAACGCGTATAGCTCATCCGGGCGGCTGCCGGGAGCGAGCATGTTCAAGAGGACGCGCAGGGGGGCAAAGCTATCTGTCATTTTCTGATAACCATTTGGGTGTGGCTCCATTTTCTTCCCTAATTGTACCGGATACACAGATGAAATCAGACCCTTCAATACAGATAATCCAATGGAATGTTCAGATCAATTTTTCGGGCTGGTGATGCGGTTGGGGCTGTTGAAGCGGAAGGCTAGCCGCCCGAAGTGCAAAATGTCGCCGTGGTGGATCTGGACACCCTTGGTATCCACCGCCTTAAAATTGACATAAGTGCCAGCGGTAGTGTTGAAATCCGTCAGACGCGTCCTTCCATCAGGAAAGACGTGGATTTCGGCATGCACCGGTTCAAGCGCTTCATCGCTGAGCACCAAATTAGCCATTTGCGGGTCTTTTCCGATGAGGGATATCTCGTTGGTGAGCAGCAGCGGCTTCTCGGCGCAAGGGGTGTTGTCACGGTCGAGCTTGATGAGGCTGCCGAAAGTTTTCAGCGGCATGGAGCTCTCCGGCTCAGGTTTTGCAGGTTGCGCGTTTCCCGCTTTTTTTGTCTTGTTCTTTAAATAGGGGGGCAGGAGGATCACCCCCAGCAGCCCGAGCGCCACAACGCTCAGCCCGGTCCAAAGCCAGGGACTGCTCAGAAAGGTTTTCTGGCGGTTTGCCTCGGAATCCCCCCAAATGAGGGAGAGAGTTTTTATCTCGCTGCGCGTCTCGAACCCGAGCGCGTCTTTGGCGTTCAGTTGAAGTCTGATCGTATCCTGACCGTGATATGGGCTGAGGTCGAGCACGAAGTCCCCAAAGGGCGCTTGTTCCCGCTTTTGGACGAGGCTGCCGTTGACGAACAGGCTTGTGCTCAGGAGGTTGCGCGGGAAGCCGTCCGGGAATTCGATCAGCGCCTGGATGGGCAGTTCGGCTGGTTCGATCACCTCATCCTTCCGGATGTTTATCGTCAATTCCTCGGGCAGATTATTGAAGCTAAGCCGGGTCGGCAGAACTTCCAAATCCACGCTGCTTGCCTCGGAAATCAGCACGGGTCCACTACTGGGGGTGAGCCGCAAGCTGATCTGCTGGGTGGTGCCGGAGCGAATTTGCGACTGCCATATGGCGGTGTAGCGGTAGCCAATACTCTTCATGTAGTCCCGCGGGTTGGGTGGCATCTGGATGCCGTCCAGGATGGTGAGGCTGCCGCCCCAGGTCTCACAAACTGCCTGCAGGTCAATCTCATAAGCGGAGCCGATCACAATTGTCGCTGCGGTCATCCAAATATGCACGCGGATACCGCTTTTGCCAGCCTGCTGGATCAAGGCGGTCAGCTTGGGGATTTCAACCGGGTCGATGTAGGGGGTCATGTAGACCAGTACGGTTTCCTTGTTCACAGGCTGGCTGGTGAGCTGAGCCACAGCGATCTCGAGGCTCTGCAGTGAGCCAATCTTTTGTTTTTGGTTCTCTTTGTAGCCTTCGAGGGCTTTTTTCCACTCAGTATAGTTTTCGAGCTGATCGTAGTGAATATCCGGATTGATGAAGAGGCTGTATACATCGCCAGTGACAGGTGTTACGTCCGAGTTAAGCTCACCCACGGCAGCCAGCATGCGGTCGTAATTGCTGTAACCGCTGGGGTAGGTGAGTACAAGGCTGCGCTCGGGGTTGATCACCAGGACGAAATGAACGCCGACGTATTCGCTGGTAAGCGCTTCGACAGCGATGGTTTGATCGTTCTCGACTACGCTCACCTGGTTGGCGGTCAGTGAGCTCTGCTGATCCAATCCTCCCGGGATCGAAAAGTCTATCGACAGATTCGGGAACTCGCGTGTGTCCAGACCTTCTATCACTATCTGCTGGGAGGCTTGCTGTCCGAAGGCAGGCAAACTAAGCCGGACAAGCAGTATGCTGACCAGTAACAGGCTAAAGAAGACCGGCTTGAGATGCGCGGCGCCTGAGTTTGGCGGATTTTTTCGGTTTCGCAAAGTCGCTATCATTACAAAAAAAGCCGAAGGCGTTACTTCCTGAATGAATTTTACCTGAATCTGAGACGCTGAGATAGGTAATGAATTAAATCAGGCCGTAATGCTTGAACGCGTTGTAAACACCATGATCGGTCACATCGCTGGTGATGTGGTCGGCGATCGCCTTCAGGCTGTCAGTCGCGTTGCCCATCGCGATGCCGATATGACAATATTGGAGGAGTTCCAAGTCATTCCCCGCGTCGCCGAGGGCGATGGTGTCTTCCCTGTCGATACCAAGCGATTTGATCAGCGCGGCGACGGCTGAGGCTTTGCTCTGGTTCTTCTGGGTGAAATCGCCAAATTGGTATGCCCTGTCGAGCAGCGTCCATGTGGTGATGCGGAAAAAATCTCCAAAAATCTCCTCCAAGGCAGAGTTGCGCGGCTCTGCCGGCGGGACAAAACTGACCTTGTTCACGTCGAGATGATAATGCTGGTGGTCGAGCGTCAAACCCGGATAGATGCTGAGGAGGTCTTTTTGGGCTTCTTCTAATGTGATGCCGAAGGTCTGACTGGTGCTGCTCAGCAGGTAACGATTGCCGTATAGCCCGCTGTTGCATTCCTCACAGAGACCGATTTTCTGATCCTCAAGGTACTGATGGAGGCGGCTGATCTGCGCCTCGGGGATGGGGTTTTCGAGGACAATCTTCCCTCCAAACTCGGCAAATGCTCCATCTCCGGAGATTATTCCGTCAAAATCAAGCTCTCGCAGCCATGGATAAATGGCGGGTCTGCTGCGTCCGGTCGCGATCAAGAGTTTGTGCCCGCGTGCCTGGGCGAGGCGAATCGCCTCCAAGGAGGATGGAGGAAGGTTTTGCGTGTAGTCGAGAAGGGTGCCGTCAATATCAAGAAAAATGAATTTTTGAGTGTTCATGCTGCTTTACCGGCGTGGATGATAACACAAACGCGCCGGAAGCGCTCTTTTCTGTAGCACTTGATTCGATCCTGACGGTCTATTCCTTTCCGCGGGAGAGCAAATAGTAGGGCATAGCGACTCCCCAGATGCCGCCAAGGAGGTTGCCAAGTCCGCTTAGCAGGATATTATAGAATGTGCCTGCCAGGCTAATCCCATCACGGAAGGGTCCGAGCAGCGCGGATGTCATCAGGGTCATATTCGCGATGCTGTGCTCAAAACCCGCGGTGACGAAGATAAACAGGCACCAAAAGATCATGATCAGCTTGGCGGTTTCTGACTTTAGCCGATAGGTGCACCAAACTGCCAGGCAGACCAAAATGTTGCAGAGAACCGCGCGAGTGATGAGAGGCACAACCGGCAGGGCAATTTTGGTTTGGGCGGAAGCGGCAATCGTCTCGGCAACAGCGCCTTCGGCGAGCCCTGTGGCTGCGAAAAACACTGCCAGCACCACTGAGCCGATCCAGTTGCCGATCAGGCAGACCACCAGCAATTTTACTCCTTCCGCGAGCCCTACCCGCTTGGAAAGTATCCCGCTGGTGATGACAAAATGATTGCCCGTGAAGAGCTCCGCGCCGGCGAATACGACCAGGCTGAGCCCGCCCGCAAAGGTCAGCCCAGATGTCAGACGGCTGAGCCCGAATTCAGCGGTGAGGGTGGCGGCAGTATTGCTGAGGATAACCCCAAAGCCGATAAAAATGCCTGCCAGGATGGATGCCAACAGGTAAGCCCAGGGTCTGCTGTTCAGCAGATCTGTTTTTTTGCGTGCCATAGCGACAACTGCCTCAAATTCTTGTTCAAACATAAAACACCTCGCTGGATTAGTCCCCTAATTTTACAACAGACGAGGCGATAATGGTTGAGGAGTTTGAAGACCTAAAGGGCTTTGTCAACAACCTAATTCCAACGGGCTTCCCGTCCAATTTTTGCCTGAGGAGAAGGTCGGCAGGACACAAATCCCTTTTGCGCGGGCAGCCTGCCTTGGCAGGTTTATTCCATCTCCTGACGGTAAGAGAGCGCGCGCTGGAGGGTGCTCTGGTCCGCGTATTCGATATCCCCGCCAACGGGCAGACCGCGCGCCAGGCGGGTGACTTTAATCCCCATCTGGCTGATGCGCTGCTGCAGGTAGAGAGCTGTCGCGTCGCCTTCCATTGAAGGATTGGTGGCGATGATGACCTCGCGGACCTGCCCGGACTTAAGGCGTTCCAAAAGGGGGAATACTTTTATCTGGTCGGGTCCAATGCCTTCAATGGGCGAGAGCACCCCCTGCAAGACGTGATATTTCCCCTGGAAAGCGCCAGTGCGTTCGATTGCCAGCACGTCCAGCGGTTCTTCCACCACGCAGATCACCTCTGGGTCGCGCGTGCTGGAGGCGCAGATGTCACATTTTTCCTCGCCTGCCAGCGTGATGTTGAAACACTCACTGCAGTGGGAGGTTTCCGTCTGCATGGCTTCCAGGGCTTGCGCCAGGTCCAGCGAGGTTTCCGCCGGGGCTTTGAGCAGGAAAAAAGTCAGCCGGGACGCGGTTTTGGGTCCAATGCCGGGCAAACGCGCGAAAGCATCAATCAGGTTTTGAACCGGGGCAGGAATCGTGCGCATGCCTGCTAACGACCCATGCCAAAACCGGAGAGCATGTTGGTGAAGGGCGCCATTTTCTCTTCCGAAATCCTGCGGGAGCTTTCGAGCGCTTTGTTGACAGCCGTCAGGAGCATGTCCTCGAGCATTTCCGCGTCGCCATCCGTCAGGAGGTCGGGGTTAATTTTGATGGCTTTGCACTGCTGGTCGCCAGTCATGGTCACGGCAACCGCGCCGCCGCCGGAAGTTTCAGTGACGGTTTCGTTGGCGATTTCGTCCTGTGCCTGTGCCATCTGCTCCTGCAGTTTAGCCAATTGAGACATCATGTTGCCGCCAGACGCGCTGGGGCGTGCGTTGTATCCTTTTGCCATTATTCATCCTTTACTGAGTAATCGGGGGGTATTTCGCGGAGTTTTCCGCCTAATTTTTTCAAAGTTTCTTCCACCTGTTGAATCCCGCCATTGCCGCTGGTATGCAGGACAATGTCCTGTTTACCGGTGGTACAGATGAGCCGCACATCCTGCCCGAAATATTTGGACATTTCCGAGCAGACCATGCGTTTGTTTTGTTCCTCGTCCATTTTGTCCCGCAGGAGGTCGCTGCTGAAATTAATGATGACGGTGTTGCCGTCCACATCAATCAAACGGGAGGAATTCAAAAGCGCGCTCGTGACGGTGTTGCGGGCTTTGACCGCGCGTTTGAGCGAATCCCAATGCTGCTGAAGCAGTTCCAGCGATAATGGTGCGCCAATCGGAGAGGGGCGTTCTGTTGGCGCGGGTTTTGGGTCGTCTGCCTCTTTAGGGTTTTCTTTTACCCGCGAGGATGGTTCAGGCTGTGTGCGCTGGGGGCTCGGTTGCGCGGCGGCGGGGAGCGGCGCAGGGAGTTCGGGAGCAAGGGCTTCAGCATAGGCAAGCTCGAGCCCGAGACCCGGGTGCCAATTGGCTTTGAGCTCCACTGCGGCGCTGGTAAATGCCTGAATCATGCTCACCAAACGGTTGAGGCTGAAGCGGGAGGCATGTTCTTCCATGGCTGAGCGCACTTCAGGGGTGAGTTCAAGCTGGCTGCCGGCTTCCATCTTGATAACCATCAAATCCCGCAGGTAATCCACCACCTGGCGCGCGTATTGGCGAGGATCCGCGCCGCTGTCCAGCGCCTGGTGGATGATCCCGAGCCCTTCACCGCTCGAGCCTTCCAGGCTGGCTTCCACCAGATCGATCACAGATTGATTTGTGGCAGTCCCCAACACGTCCTGCGCGATTGGAAGGGTGATTTTCTTGGAGATGGAAGAAAGTTGATCCACCAGTGAAATCGCGTCGCGCATGGAGCCGGTAGCCTGGCGGGCGATGAGGGTCAGGGCGTCATCTTCAATTTTGATTTTTTCCTGGCTGCAGAGTTCTTTGAGCTTCTGTACGATGGTTGGCACTGGAATGCGGCGGAATTCATGCCGCTGACAGCGGGAGAGCACCGTGGCTGGGATTTTGTGGATTTCAGTGGTGCAGAGGATGAAAATCACGTGCGATGGGGGTTCCTCGAGAGTTTTCAACAGGGCGTTGAAGGCTGAGGTAGAAAGCATATGAACTTCATCAATGATGTAGACCTTGAAACGCCCCTGGGAGGGGGCGAAGTTGATTTTATCGCGCAGTTCACGGACGTCGTCGACGCTGGTGTTGGAGGCTGCGTCGATCTCGATCAGGTCCATGAAACGCCCTTCGTTGACGGCGAGGCAGTTCGCGCAGTGATTGCAGGGGCGCTTTTCGATCGCCTCCTCAAGGCAGTTGACTCCCTTTGCGAGCAGGCGCGCGCTGGTAGTCTTGCCGGTGCCCTTGGGACCGGCAAAGAGGTAAGCATGCCCGACGCGGTCTGTCGCGATCGCGTTTTTGAGGGTCTGAACGATGTGGTCCTGACCGACGACCTCGTCCCAGAGGGCTGGTCGCCAGGTGCGGTAGAGTGCCTGAGCCATGGTTTGTTTCCTTTAAGGTACCGTGAATTGGGTGTGTTCGTTCCCCTGGCTGTCGAACAGGGTCAGGTGGTCGCCGCTTGCCCAGAGGGCAGCATCTGCCCGGACCGGTATAGATATTGACCGCGCCTTTGGGGTAGAGTGTCAGGTTGGGAAAGCGGTAATTTCTTCCACCGTCGGAGATGATCCGCCAACCGGAAAGTTCCACTGGGCTCTCGCCCGGGTTGCGCAGGAGAATGTACTCCACCTGGATATCGCCCGCTCCGAAGACGCCCTCAATGTGAAGCAGGTCTTCAACGACTTGCGCTGTTGGGGAGGAAGGAGATGGAGTCTGTCCGACATGCATGGGGGTAATAATTGGTGAGGTAAACTCGGTTTTGGGAAGCGGGTTTTTCTGCTGCCAGAAGTAAAGCACCGCCAGCAGCGTGGCTGCTGAGACGAGCACGTTGAGCAGTATGAAGGGGAGAGTCTTTTTCCAAAATTTCATCATACCAACCGCTCTAATCATAGCATAAAAGGTGCGGGATGCGCGCGTAATTGATCGTTTGTGTCACAGGCGCTTAAAGGTAAAAAACAGGACATTCCTTTTCAGAAAGAAGCGGATAAACAGAAAACAATCCTCTGGAACAGTAAACAAATCAGCTCGAAAAGTTTAGAGATCAAAATCCACAGCCCTTTCCTCTCGGACAGATTTTTTTGTTTGCAGCAAACCAGGTATTTGAATCGCGCCCTTCCGGTTAGGGTGAGTGAAAAAACACTAGGCAAGTAAGATTCAAGAAAATCGTTAATAATTGGACTTTAAGCAAATACGCCTTAACAATTTAATAACAACCATTTCACGAGCATTTAACTAACGCCTGTTAGCATATTGTCGATCGTGCAAACATTGTTTCTCTCCTTTCAAATTGCACGAACAGGATCGGATTGTGATTAGACACCATTTTGATCGAAACTAAAACAGCCGCAGGTGAGGCGGCTGTTTTAGTTTAAGGCGGGTGTTTTCAGCAGAGTTGACCTTGGGCAAGTTCGCGAATATGATCGATGTGGTCGCGCTGGTGCCAGAGCAAGCGCCGTGTGAGTTTTCGCGCGCTCCATTTTTCCTGCTGATGCTCAAATACCTGGTCCCATCCCTCTGTTTCCGGCAGGCTGCGCCTAACGCCTTCCGCGCTGAGCGTGAGCAGCTGCAAAGGGTCAGAGCAGTCATCAGGGAGCGATATCTCAAAACCAAGGCGCGAGAAGTACCACCGCTCCACGCGCGCGATATGCTCCAGGATCCCCTCGATCGTCCAGCGCTGCCCTTCGAATTGGCGGCTGAGGAGGTCTTTTGGGAGTGTTTCCACACCCGCAAGCAGCTCCTCACGCTGCCAGTCATAAATCTGCAGGGCTTTCTGAATCTCTTCCGCGCTGAGCGGAAGGAGGTCGGAACGGAAGAAGGCGTTTACTTCGTAGATCTCACCTTCATCATCAACCGGAAAGACCTCGAAGATTTCATCGATGTGCACGTCCAACCCTTCTAGGCGCACCCAAGGATAATCTGTTCGTAAGTTGAGCCAGGATTCGAAGCGCAGCATCTCGCGCGGCATGCGCAAAATCGCTTCGGCATCATCCGCACCGTAAGTAAAAACGCCGGGATAGTCGAGCGCCCAAGCGAGCGTGCGACCCTCCACATTGCGTTCAAGCCCGATCTGAATCAGGGTCATGTTCTAATCGTAAAAGATCGGCAGGTGCCCCAAGGCGATCACCTGACGCCATTCTGCCCGGTCTCCTTCGGTCAGAATCGCTGCCTCAGCGCTTACCTTTCCGCCGGCTTTATCAGCGATCAGGTGTATGCCCTGCAGGGTGGAGCCGGTGCTGATCACGTCATCCAAGAGCACAATTCGCTTGCCTTTAAGGAGCTCAATGTCCTTCTCATCCAGAAAGAGGTGCTGCGGTTTGCCGGTCGTAATGGAAAGCGTTTCCGCTTTCAGTGCCTCTCCCATGTAGGGTTTGTATTCCTTGCGCAGTACCACATAAGGTTTGCGGGTGACTTTCGCGAGCTCATGGGCAATCGGGATGCTCTTGGCTTCGGCGGTGAGGATGACATCGTAAGGGATGTCCGCCAGTTTCTCGGCAAGCGCCTGCGCGCAGGCATCCACCAGCTCTACATCTCCGAGGATGTTGAGAATGGCGATGCGCAGCCCTGGTTTAACCTCAAACAGTCTCAAATCGCGCGGGACGCCGGCAATGACCAGCGAATAGACCTCTCTGTTTTCCATATTTGTTTCTCCTTCAGAAGTTGTTCCCCTTGATTGTAGTCCAATTCCGCCCGAAATATGATAAAGCTCTGTTAAAGTAACTAATGCCGTGGACGCCGACCACGGCATTAGTGCTAAAGGAGGAGAAGAAGAAGAGAAGTCGCCCTTTCAAAGTCTATATTACAATAAACATGGTTCAATTGCTTGACGATTGACCTACGATTACCCTACGATTTCGGGACCAGGATGATATGACTCTACATGAAACATGCAATCTCAAAACTCCCGCTGGTTGGATGCGGGTGGAAGCGTTGGCGGATGCATTGACCTCCGTCACGTTCACACCCCAGCCGGAGAGAGTTTCAGAGCCTGGCTCCCCATTGCTGCGGGAGGCTGTGCGCCAACTGCAGGCTTACTTTGACGGCGCTCTGAGCGCGTTCTCGCTGCCTTTGGCTTGGACGCAGGTTGAAGGCTTCCGCAAGGAGATTCTGCAAATGGTCGCGGGTATCCCTTACGGAGAACTGGCGACTTATGGCGGGCTCGCGGAAAGAGCGGGCAAGCCCGGGGCGGCGCGCGCGGTTGGTTCGGCTGTGGGCAGCAATCCCTGGCTGATCGTTGTTCCCTGCCACAGAGTGATCGGGTCTGACTGCCGGCTGCACGGCTTTTCAGCATTGGACGGGTTGGAGATGAAAACCTGGTTGCTTCGGCATGAAGGACATCAGATTATCGCGGGGAAAGTAAACCCGCCAAGGAGTTGATGATGGAAGAAAACCAAAAAACGGACTTTCGCTCAGGTTTTGTGGCGCTTATCGGCAAGCCCAACGTTGGCAAGAGCACGCTTCTCAACCGCCTTTTGGGGCAGCCAATCGCTGGTGTGTCTGCTAAACCGCAGACCACCCGCCGGCGCCAATTGGGCATTCTGACAACGGAAACATACCAGATTATTTTCGTCGATACTCCGGGGCTCACAAATGCCAGGGACAAACTCGCCAGGTCCATCAACGCGGAGGTTGACTTCGCGCTGAAGGACTCGGACCTTTTGCTGCTGCTGGTTGATGCCAGCAATCCAGCCGATGAAATGGATGATCGTCTGCTCAGCGCCATCCAGACATTAAAAACCCCGCCGCCGATCCTGATAGCATTCAATAAAACTGACCGTCTGAACAAGGCTGCTTTTGAGCAACTGTCCGGTTTATACCGTGAAAAACTGCCGGAAGCGCGCGCGCTGCAAATTTCTGCCGGGGATGGGTCGGGGGTCAAGGCGATGCTGCAGGAAATTGTGGAAATGCTTCCCCAAGGACCGCAGTATTATCCCGAAGAACAAGTTACCGGCGATTTTGAGCGGGACATCGCGGCTGAGATGATCCGAGCGGTCTGCATGGAACTGCTTACCGATGAAATCCCCTACGCAATAGCAACCCAGGTGCAGTCCTATAAAGAACGCGAGAATGGAACGCTCTTCATCGAAGCTGAGATATTCGTGGAACGCGACAACCAGAAGGCGATCGTTATCGGCAACAAAGGGCAGATGATCCGCGAAATTGGAACAAAAGCGCGCGAAAAACTGGAACAAAGCACAGGACAGAAAGTATTTCTCGATCTGATCGTCAAGGTGAAAAAGAATTGGAAGAACGACCCGGATTTCTTGAAGCAAATCGGCATCGCGGGAGGATGACATGGCAAACTTTCTCGTAATAATCCCTGTGGCAGGCATTGGACTGGTCAGTCTGGTGAATTGGATCGCTGCCTGGAATACGCAAATGATCCTCTATTACGTCACCAAACCCATCGTGCTGCTCGGGTTGATTCTCTACCTGGTCTTTCGCGTGCCGATCACTTCAGCGAGGCTGCCATTTTTGATCGGGCTGATTTTTTCCTTGATCGGCGATATCTTTCTGATTCCCAAGGGCACCCGCTGGTTTTTGGCGGGGGTTGGCGCGTTTTCAATCACGCAAGTGATGTACATCTGGGGCTTCAATCTCTCCCGGGCAGAGCTGCCCGCCATGATCGTGGCTGCGGTTGCATATCTTGGCGGAGTGGTATTGATCCACCTCGTGGTCGATCGCTTCGCGCAATCTTCCAGTGTTAGCAAAACGATGCTCCCGTTTTTCAAGGCTTATGGCGCCTTGGTGCTCGCTATGAGCCTAAGCGCCCTGATGTGCCTTGCCAGACCGGCATGGTCGGATTTGGCAGCGGTGATGGCTGGCATTGGCGGTATCCTTTTCTTCATCTCGGATGGGATGATCTGCCTGGGTAAGCTTGACAGACAACTGCCGAAAAACCGGTTTTGGATCATCGTTTCTTATCATTTGGCGCAGTTTCTGATCACGGCGGCTGTGATGCAACTGGGCGGATGAAGCTCGTGGATATGGTACAGGAAGGTGGAATTCCGACTGGCAATTAATAAAGATGAATCCGTGCGGTATCTGTTTCATATTCCCGTGTTTAGGAAGAAGGAGGAAGGTTCGCATTGTTCAGGTTCTTGAATAGTTTAGCATAAGGTGTCGTGATTTTGCCAGTTTTCAGGATGGCAAA
>JAGVUP010000130.1 GCA_019136215.1 Chloroflexota bacterium
TCTGCTGCTCCTCAGCGTGGTTATCTTTCTCAGCGCCAGGCGCAGGGAGAAGCTGCTCGAATGGCTGGAAAACCGCTTCGGGTCAAATAAGCTGGTGAGAAACCAGATTTTGCCGGTATTGGATAAACTGCTGACTGGCTTTCAGATATTCCTGAAACCTAAATTGTTTCTTTCTGCCTTCGTACTGCTTGCCTTGAGTTGGGCGATGTCGATGGTGGAATTTGGCATCCTGCAGCACGCGATATTGGCGACCGCGCAGTGGTGGTGGCCCCTGCTCATCACGCCCGCCAGCGCATTTGTGAACGCACTGCCGGCAGCGCCGGCAGGATTGGGCGTGTTTGAGGCTGGGGCGGTGGCGGCATATTCACTCGTGGGAGTAGGCAAGGCGGACGCGCTCGCGATGGCGCTGGTGGTGCATGCCGTGCAGGTCATCATTCCGATTTTTGTCGGGATGGTTGGGATTTACGTTATGGGAGAAAACCTGGGCAGCCTGGTGCGCAGCGCAAGAAACCAGGCAGGAGGCAGCCAGGTCTCATGAAAATATTAATCAGTGCCACTTACTTTCACCCTTACAGTTCCGGTCTCTCGGTCTATGCCCTGCGCGTCGCGCGGGGACTGGCAGCGCGGGGGCACGAGGTACGCGTGCTCACCTCCCGCTATGACGATAAACTTGCCAGCGAGGAAGTCCTGGATGGGGTCAGAATCCATCGGGTGGACGTTGGAATGCGGCTCTCGAAGGGCGTGATCATGCCAGGGCTTTGGAAGCAGGCGAAGAAGTTGGTCGCCTGGGCGGACGCGGTGAACGTGCACCTGCCGCAGTTTGAGTCTTTTGTGATTGCCCGTCTGGCAAAGCGCTTCAACAAACCGCTCGTGGTCACTTATCACTGCGACCTGGTGATGAGCGGCGGCTGGTTCGACAGGCTGGCGGGCTGGGGCACGACTCTGCTCGGGAAAAGCGCGCTGAATAATGCCGCTGTTATCATTCAGAACACGCTCGATTACGCCCAACACTCCAGGACCCTGCAGCCTTACCTGGACAAGGTCGTGGAAGTGCCGACGCCGGTTGTGATGTGCCCGTCAACCAGAGGAGAAAGGCTTGCTTTTCGTGAGCGGTTTGGATTGGCGGAAGGCGACAAGGTGATTGGTCTGGCGGGCAGGGTTGCCAGCGAAAAAGGCTATGATTACCTGGCTCAGGCGTTGCCCGCGGTTTGGGATAGATTCCCGAGCGCGAGGGTGGTGCATGCCGGCAGTTGGAAAGGCGTTATCGGCGAGGAAGCGTATCTGGCGAAGGTCGAGGCAATGGTGCGACCCTTCGGGGAGAAATGGACCTCGCTCGGATTTCTGACGGATGGAGACTTCATGCGCTTTTTCGCGGCTTGCGACCTGCTGGTTTGTTCAAGCCTGAACGCGACAGAATCCTTTGGGATCGTGCAAATCGAAGCCCTCAGCCAGGGCACGCCGGTGGTGGCTTCGGACCTGCCGGGCGTGCGGCAGCCTGTGCTGCAGACCGGCAGGGGACGGATCGTGCCAGTGAGGAATGCCGGAGCCTTGGCGGAGGCAATCATCGCTTTATTGGACGATGAGACGGATGTGGGTATAATCCCCGAGGCTTACCTGGAACCGTTCAAACAGGAAAATGTAGCGGAAAGATACCTGGAAATTTTCAGGTCTGTAGTTTAGATAATGAGTCAAACACGAAAAGAACAATTGGACGCGATTTGTGAGAGGCAGCTTTTTTATCTGCCTTATTTCCGCGGCATGCTGCGGGCTGTTGAGCAGAGCCAGTACCCGCAGGAATTGCTGATCGAGCCGATCCTGGATATCGGCGCGGGCGACGGGCATTTTGCCTGGGCGATGTTGGAAGGGAAAATTGTGGATGGGGTCGATCCCTGGCTGGCGCCGATGAAGGAGGCGCGAAGTTGGAATGTGTACCGCTCGCTGGCGCTGGCGAACGGGCAGGAGCTGCCCTTCGCGGATGGGCAGTTCCCGACCGCCATCAGCAACTCCGTACTGGAACACATTCCCGGAGTGCAGGATGTGCTCAATGAGATCGGGCGCTGTCTGGAACCGGGCGGGCATTTTATCTTCGCGGTCCCGAATGAGCGCTTTCGAACGGAGCTGTGGGGGATGAGCGTCTTACGCAGGGTCGGGTTGGGATTTTTGGCGCAGCCTTACTCGCGCTTTTTCAATTGGGTTTCGCGTCATGTAAACCTCGACGCGCCGGCGGTGTGGGTTGAGAGACTGCGCATAGCCGGTTTTGGAGACGTGCGGCATTGGAATTACTTCCCTAAGTCCGCTCTGCATCAGTTGGAAAGGGGACACGCCGCAAACCTGCCGAACCTCTTGTGGAAGAAACTCTTCGGCAGATGGGTGCTGTTCAAGTCTCGCAAGAATCCGTTCATTCATTTCGACCGCATCCGCCGCTTGGTGGACGCACCGCTGGATGAAAATGGCTGCTGCACCTTTTACGTTGCCGTGAAAGAACGCTGAACGCGGCGCAGGACTTCAACCGCCTTTCCTTGGAATGGAATAGAATATCAGCATGGACCCACTGGAAAATTTGCCTGATGATTGCGACCCGACCGTATTGGAGGTCGTGAGGGCATGGATTCACGACCAGTTTCGGGTAAGAAAAGCGGAAGCGGAGGACGCGCAAACGCAAACCTGCGAGGATACGATCGGGGTAAAGCCGATTTTTTGGATTGGCACGCTTCTGTTAGCGTGCGGACAGGTGCTTTTGGGGATGGAGAGCCAGAGGCTGCCGCTGGCTGGACTTTTGGTGCTTGGGGGCGGGGCAGCATGTTTGTGGTTTGGAAGATCAGGCGAAGAAGCAGAGCCGGAGAGGACCGCGCCAGCAGCCATCGGAGAGGTGCGTTTCGCTTGGAAACCCATCTGGTTTTCCGCAAGCCTGGTTATGGCGGCGGTTTGCTTCCTGTTGTTTACCGAAAATCGGTTTGGCTGGCTGGCGACCTTGAGCTGGCTGGTTTCAATTGCCTGCGGAATCTACGCGTTTTGGAGTGACAGCGAAACCGATGGAAAACTGATTCTCAAGCAGAAAATTCGGGAAAAATGGCGCAAAGACCGCTTGTTTTTGGGTTTGGCGGCGCTCGTGGTGGTCTGCGGCTCGTTTTTCAGGATGAAGGACTTAGCCGGAGTCCCGCCGGAAGTCATCAGCGCGCAGGTGGAAAGCTACTATTCCGTAAGCGAGATCAAGCAGGGCGCCAACCATGTACTGTTTTCGCGCAACGCTGTGCCCGAACCCCTGAACTATTACTGGGCGTACCTTGTGAATCTCTTATCAGGGAAGCCGCTGACAATGAGAAACCTGCGCCTGGCGAACGCTCTGGCGGGTTTGATCGGCTTGGCGTTCCTGTATGGATTGGGCAAGACGACTGCCAACCGCTGGGTTGGGCTCGCGGCTGCTGGTCTGGCAGGAATGAGCTTTTGGCTGTCATTGCAGGAGAGGGCGGCAATCGGCGGAGCTTTGGTCTTCCCGCTGATGGCTGCGGCGCTGTATGGATTGATAAAGGCTCTGGACGGGCAGGATGGGCGGTTTTTCCTGCTCTCCTCGGTGGCTTTTGGACTGGGGCTGATGAGCAATAAGATATTTCTTATATTTCCGCTTGCCGCGGCGGTGGTGATTCTCTGCTGGAGGGGCAGCGTAAAACCGATACCAGCCGGACGGATTTGGGCACTGCTGGGAATAGGACTCTTTCTCACAGCACTGACAGCGATGCCGCTGATCCGGGCGGTGAGTTTAGAGCCGGCTGCTTACTTTGCGCCCATCCTCGCGCGGATTGGGCAATCCGAACAAGCTTATCCGGGCAATCCGCTGATCATCTTCCTTACGAATTTCGCGCAGGCGCTTGGGATCGCGAATTGGAGCAGCCACGGCAGTTGGGTGGACAGCCTCCCCAACCGCGCCGTCGTGGATGGGCTAACCGCTTTATTCTTCTTGTTCGGACTGCTCCGCGCGGCAGGACGCTGGCGGACTGGCAGGGATTGGAGACTGCTCTCAATGCTCGCGCTCTATCCTGTTTTATTACTCCCAAGCGCGCTCGCGTTGGCTTTCCCTGCGGAGAACCCCTCCCCAACACGAGCGGTTGGAGCGGCTATCCCTGTTTTCCTGATTGCTGCTTATGGGGCGCTTGAACTATTTAAGCTCCTGAAAGGCGCATTCCGGCGGCAGTCGCCAGCGTTGGTAGCGGGCTTGATTGCTTTTCTTCTAGGAAGCGCGGCGGTTTGGAATTACGACCTCATCTTCAGGCAGTACGCCGAACGCTATAAGCAGTCCGCCTGGAATGCGAGCGAAATCGCGGAGGTCATCCAGCGCTTCTTCTCCAACGGGAAAGAAGGTATCAGCTACCTGATCAGTTATCCGTATTGGGTCGATTCCCGGGCAGTGACGATCAGCATGGGGCAGCCCGGACAGAACCTGAGCCTGCCCTCCTCGGAGATCGCCAGCACCAGCAGTGTGACGCTGCCGAAGCTCTTTATCCTCAACCCGATGGATAAAGAAAGCATCGCCAAGCTGCAGTCGGTCTACCCGGAAGCAGTTATCAGCATCTTCCAAAGCGCCAATCCGGACAAAAATTTTATCCTTTTCATTGTAGGTCAGTGATTACATGAACGTAGAAAACGAACAGAAGGTTCAAAAAAGACGCATTGACTGGAAATCCATCCTTGTGATTTTCATTCTGCTGGCGATTCTTGGAGCTGGATGGAGCTTCCGCAGTTTGAACAATAACTGGGACGAATCCCGGCATCTGCATCCGGATGAACGCTATCTTTCGATGGTCGTCAACATGATTGAGCCAGTTTGGACGGCGCGTGAATATTTTGATACCACAGCTTCGCCGCTCAACCCAGCCAACAAAGATTTTAGTTTTTTTGTATACGGCACCTTGCCGCTCTTCATGCTGCGCTACGCGGGGGAGTGGACCGGGCAGACGGGTTATGACCTGAACACGCTGCTCGGGCGGACGATGTCGGCGGCGATGGACACACTCACGATCCTGCTGATCTTCCTGACTGCGAAAAAGCTCTTTAACCGCTGGATCGGGCTGATTGCCGCGGCGCTTTACGCCTTCGCGGTGCTGCCCATCCAACTCGCGCATTATATGACGGTCGACTCCTTTACCAACACTTTTGCCATGCTGACCGTGCTGATCGCGGCGGAAATCCTCATGAGGAAGCCCCTCTCAGCAGAGGAAGAGAGCGGCAAAGTCATACGGATTTGGAAAGAAATCTGGCCATACCTGGCTTTTGGCGCGGCGCTTGGGATGGCGACTGCCTCTAAAATCAACGCCGTCTCGCTGGCGCTGCTGCTGCCGCTGGTGGAGGGGGTGCGGTATTTCAGGCAGGAAGATGAAGGAAACGAACCCTCCCTTCGGATGATTATCGGTAAAATCGGTCTGGCGGCGATTGTGAGCATTGTGGTCTTTCGCGTGTTCCAGCCATATGCCTTTGACGGTCCGGGCTTTTTCAATTTTTCGATCAATAAAGGCTGGTGGGAGAGCATGCGCTCGCTGAAGGCAATGAGCACGGGCGAGGTGGATTTTCCGCCGGCACTGCAGTGGGCGCGCCGACCGATCTTGTTTTCCTTTAAGAACCTGCTGCTTTGGGGTTTGGGGCTGCCTTTTGGGCTGGCGGCGCTGGGGAGCACGCTGGCGATGGGCATCACCACAATCCGAAAGAAACAGTGGGAGAATCTGCCAATTCTCGCCTGGACGCTGATCTATGCCGCATGGCAGGGGCTGGCGTGGGTAAAATCCATGCGCTACCTGATGCCGATCTATCCGTTGCTGGCAATCATTGCCGCCTGGGGACTTTGGAAGCTGGCGTCCGCGCACAAAGGTTTCAAATGGAAAAAGCTCATTCTCCCCATGAAGAAGATAAGGGCGGGGGGTGTAGTCCTGACGATTCTGGTCTTGGTGGGGACGCTTGCCTATGCCTTCGCGTTCAGCCGGATTTACACCCGACCGGTGACGCGTATCATCGCTTCACGGTGGATCTATGAGCATCTGGAGGGTCCCATTAACCTGATCCTCGAGACTGAAAACGGCGATTTTACCCAGCAGGGGCAGTACAGCAACCAGGTCACATTGCAAGCCGGCGAGAGTTACCTGAGCCTGTTTACCGCAGACCGCGACGGCGTGATCCAAACAGTCACCTTCCCGGAGGCGCAGGACCTGACACAGTCGATTGATCCGATCCTCTACACGCTCGACATCCGCGAGGCGAAAAACGGCAAATCCATGCTGACCGGCGTCTTGAGCAGCCAGCCGCAGGCGGGCAGCCAGGTGAATAGTCTGGAATTTCACCTGGAAACTGGCATTCGCCTGGAAAAGGGTCAGGCTTATATCCTTGAGCTTGGTTTCAGGACCGACAACTGTCAGCCTTATCTCACCGGTGTTCCGTTTATTACTTACGCCGGGCAGAGCGGCACGCTCAACAAGCAGTACCTGCCGCGTGTCAGCCAGCGGATCACGGAAGGAAACCCGTTCGAGATTCGTGTGATGGTTACCAAAGCGGGTGAGGTCACACAAGTGAGGCTGCCGCGACTGGTGGATGCCTCGCAGAATCCGGCGGAGAAAGTTTTGCGGCTGACGCTCGCCACAACCGCTGAGGATCCCCGCCAGACCGTCAGCGCCGAGATCAGCGGTACTTTTCTTGACCCAGGCAAAGGATTGGGCAGCGAGGTGGTGTTTGACCTGCCGCAGAGCCTGAATCTGAGCCGGATTCAGGATGTTGAACTGACTTTGGAATTGATTTCAGGGTCAGGTCAGATCGCGGTCAACTCTTTTGGCGTGGTGCACGAGACGGTTTGGGATGACGGTTTGCCGGTGATGATGAGCGGTTACATCCCCTACGATTCAGTCATGGGCATCTTCCGGAACGACCTGAACCTGGACATGTACGCTCAGGATGATCAGGCAAAACGCGACCGCTTCTTCCAAATGCTGAGCCAGGGCGATTACATTTTTATGAGTTCCAACCGGCAGTGGGGTACGATCCCGCGCGTGCCTGAAAGGTATCCGCTCAGCACGGCGTATTACCGTGCGCTGGTGGGCTGTCCGGAAGAATTGGACAGTGTTACCTGCTACAACCTGGCGGAACCCGGCATGTTTGAGGGAAAACTCGGCTTTGAATTGACAGCCGTGTTTACCTCTTATCCTACTTTTGGGAATTGGGAGTTTAACGATCAATTCGCGGAAGAAGCCTTTTCGGTCTATGACCATCCGAAGGTGATGATTTTTCGCAAAACCGCGGACTTTGACCCGCAAAATCTGGCAGCTTTCCTCGACAGTGTGGATATCAGCCAGGCGATTTTCCTGACTCCCCGGCAAGCCTCTCAGTATAAATCCGGCAAACCCACGCTGATGCTTTCGGAAGAGAATCTGGAATTGCAGCAGGCGAACGGCACCTGGTCGGAGATATTCAACCGGCAAAGCCTGCTCAACCGACAGCCTGCCCTGGCTGTGATCGCTTTTTATGGTTTCACTCTGCTTCTGGGCTGGCTGGTCTTTCCATTTCTGCGAATTACTCTGCCCGGCTTGAAGGATAAGGGCTATGGTTTTTCCAGAATCATTGGGCTGCTGCTGTTTGCCTTTTTAGCCTTCGCCCTGGGATCTGCCGGCATGCCTGTTACGCGCGGACTACTCTGGGGAGTGTTGGGCGGAATGGCGCTGGCTGGGCTGCTCTGCGTATGGCTGACGCGGCAAGGCTTTGCGCGCGATTTGAGAACCATTTGGAAGCAGTTGCTGGTTGAGGAAGGCGTCTTCCTCCTGATGTTCGCGTTCTTCCTTTGGGTCCGCTGGCTGAACCCTGACCTCTGGCACCCCTGGCGGGGCGGGGAGAAGCCCATGGATTTCTCTTACCTGAACGCGGTCATCAAAAGCGCCGTGTTTCCGGCTTACGACCCCTGGTACGCGGGCGGGTATATCAACTACTACTATTACGGGCAGGTTCTGGTTGGCATGCCAATGAAACTGCTCGGTGTCATCCCGGCAACAGCTTACAACATCCTTTTGGCGCTGTGGTACGGCATGTTCTCGGTGGGGGCGTTCAGCCTGGCTTGGAACATCACCAAAGCGATCATAGGCGAGGAGAAACAGGAAGCGAAAGTCTTCGACCTCGCTTTTTGGGCGGGTCTCGCGGCAATGTTGACGCTTGGATTCCTTGGCAATCTGGGAGAGGTCAAGCTCTTTTCCGATGCGATCAGTTCGCTTGGTTCGGGCGGACAGGCGCTCGCGGAGGGGAACCTGGTTCAGCGCGCGCAGTGGCTGCTGATTGGGATCGGCAAGCTTTTCCGCGGTGAGCTCCTTCCGATCAGCGCCGGCAGTTGGTATTGGAACCCGAGCCGAACCATTCCTGGGGAATCCATCACGGAATTCCCTTACTTTACTTTCCTCTATGCGGACTTTCACGCCCATTTGATCGCGATGCCTGTGGTGATCGCGGCGATGGGTTGGGGAATCTCGCTGCTTTTGAACCGCGGTCAGTGGCACGGGCAGCCGGGAAAGAACCTGATTGGCGCGGTGTTTGGATTCCTAATCGGCGGGCTGGTCATCGGCGCCTTGAAACCGATCAACACCTGGGACTTTTATACCTTCATGGTGCTCAATATGGTTATTCTTGCTTATGTCGGGTGGCGGTATATTCCGGCGATTCGCAATCGCTGGTTCCCGCCAGCGCTGACGAAGCTCGCGCAAATCCTGCTGAGCGTTGCCGCGCTCTATCTCATCTCCAGTGTGATCTATAAACCGTTCACACGCTGGTTTTACCCGGGTTACGGGCAAATCGGCTTCTGGCAAGGCGATCGTACCCCCCTGGCTTCGTATTTTACGCACTGGGGATTTTTGCTGTTTTTGATCTTTTGCTGGTTTGTTTGGGAAAGCCGCCAGTGGATGGCTGCCACGCGGGTATCGAGCCTGAAACCATATCAGGGAGCGAAGGGCTGGATCATCGCCGCATTGCTTTTTGTCGGGGCGGCGCTGGTTGGGCTGCTAATATTGAAGGTCAAAATCGCGCTGATTGCTCTGCCGCTCTGCCTATGGGCGCTGGCGCTGCTTTTGGCGCCCGGGGTGCCGGACGGCAAGAAACTGCTCTTCTTTATGGTTGGGACGGGGCTCTTGCTGACCATCGTGGTGGAATTGGTGCACCTGGTAGGGGATATCGGCAGGATGAACGTCGTGTTCAAGCTCTACCTGCAGGCGTGGATGTTTTTGGCGCTGGCGGCGGGGGTCGGTTTGGCGCTGACCTGGCGGGATATGAACCAATGGCAGGGCGGTATCCAGGCGCTTTTCCAGGTGCCGCTGATCCTGCTTTTGACCGCCGCATTGATGTTCCCGATTTTTGCCACGCGCGACAAGGTGACCGACCGGATGGACCCCGACGCTCCGCATACCCTGGACGGAATGAAGTACATGGAAAGTTCACGCTACCAGGTGAACGGCGTGGATATGGACCTGGGGCAGGATTACCGCGCCATCCAATGGCTGCAGGATGAAGTGCAAGGTTCGCCTGTCATCCTGGAGGCGCAGGCTTACGAATACTACTGGGGCAACCGCTACACCATCTACACCGGTCTGCCGGGTGTGGTCGGATGGAATTACCACCAGCGCCAACAGCGGGCGGTAGCTGGCTCGGATAAGGTTCAAGCGCGTGTGGATGAAGTGAACGCGTTTTATATGAGCCTGGATAAAGCGTTTGTGGAAGCGTACCTGGAAAAATACCGGGTGGAATATATCATTGTCGGGCAGCAGGAGCGCGCTTTTTACTCCGCTGAAGCCTTGATGAAATTCCCCGCTTATAATGGAGAGTTGTGGGACGAAGTTTACCGTGAAGGGGATACGGTGATCTATCGGGTCAGGTGAGCATGATCGGAGTGATGAGCTGGTACTTGTTCAGTCTGTTGCTTGCGGCGCTAAGCCTGCCGCTGGCATACGCGGGGATGAAAAAGCTGCCTTCGAAGGGCGTCTTTTTGCTGCGCCCCTTGGGAATGCTGCTCTGGGGAGCGATTTTTTGGTGGCTGACGACTCTGCGTCTGATGCAAAACGACCTGGCGTCGCAAGTCACCGCGCTCTTCATCCTGGCTGGGATCAACCTGGCGGTCTTGCATAAAACTGACAAGGCAGACTTCCGCGCTTGGATAACGAAGAATAAAAAGCTGTTTTTGATCGGCGAAGTCCTCTTCCTGGCTGCTTTTATCCTGATGGCGCTGGTCAGGGCTGCAAACCCGGAGATCATCAATACCGAAAAGTTCATGGAGATGGCTTTTATCAACGCCATTTTGAAATCCCCGGGCTTTCCTCCGATGGATCCCTGGCTCTCGGGCTACAGTATTTCCTACTATTACTTCGGCTATCTGATGGCGGCAATGCTCATCCGCGTTACGGGTGTCAGTTCCGCGGTTGGGTATAACCTCGTTGCGGCGTTTTGGTTTGGGATGACTGCCGCGGGGGCTTACGGCGTGCTTTGGGACCTCTTGAGTCTGCGCCAAGAAAACGCGAAATGCGACCAGACTGCCATTTTTTTGACGAGGCGGAAAGCGGTTTTGGCGCTGCTGGCGCCTCTGATGATGCTGGCGATGGGGAACTGGTTCGGCGGGCTGGACATGATCCATGCCAGGGGGCTGCTGCTTGCGCGCGTCTGGGAGGATCTGGATATCCCAGAGTTGACGCGTGAACCTGCCGCGTTGACCATCAAACCTCAGCGCGGAGGATGGTCGTGGTGGCAGGCAAGCCGCGTCGTGCAGGATAGGACTCTGGACGGAAGAGCCATGGAAGTGATCGATGAGTTCCCGGCATTTACCTTCTTGCTGGCGGATATTCATCCGCATATGCTTTCCATGCCCCTGGCGCTGCTGGCGGTAGCCCAGGCGCTGAATGCCTATTTGGGCGGTTGGGAGGGGGAGATCCGCTTTGGCAGGGTGACCTTGCCCGCTTCCGGAATGAGCATCGCGCTCGGTGTCGCGACCCTGGGCGGGATCGGGTTCATGAATACCTGGGACTTTCCCTTTTACCTGCTGCTGATGGGAGCCGCATTTATGCTTTACCGCGCGAGAACGGCGGGTTGGACGGGGAAGCGTTTTTGGGAATTGGTAGGTTTCGGGGGAATTGGCGGCGTTTTGAGCATTGGCGCATATCTGCCGTTTTACCTCAGTTTCTCTTCGCAAGCTGGCGGGGTCATCCCGAGCCTGGCTTTCTTCACTAAGGGAAAATATTTCTGGATCATGTTTGGTCCGCTGCTGATCCCCATCCTGGGCTTTTTAGTCAGCAGGTTAAGGCGGATATCGAAGACCTCGCTGCTTTATGGATTGCGGATCGCGGCTGCTGCACTGGTGGGTTTGTTCGCCTTTGGAGGGGCTTTGGGGCTGGCGAGCACGCGCATTGAAGTTGCGAAAAACGCTTTGTTGGGGCTTCAGGGGGCGGTCAGCATGGGCGAATTATTGAAAGAAAGCCTGCTGCGGCGTTTGACCGCGCCGGGAACCTGGCTGACCTTGTTTCTGATGGTTTGGTTTGCTTTCAGCCTGCTGATCGAGAAGGTGCGAACTGATAAAACAGATCCCGCCGGGATTGAAGGCGAGACAGAAGTGGAAAAACCGCGGGCAAAGCCGACGGTTTTCGTCCTCCTGATGGTGCTGGTGGGCGTGATTTTGACCCTTGTGCCCGAGTTCGTTTACCTGCGCGACCAGTTTGGCTGGCGGATGAACACAATTTTCAAGTTCTACTATCAAGCCTGGATCCTTTGGTCGCTGGCGGGCGCTTATGGGCTGGTTTGGCTCTTTACACCCGTGAGGCAGAGCGCGAAGCAGAACAAATGGTGGCTTTTCGCGCTGCTCGCGGCGAGCCTGGCAGCCGGTTTGGTGGTTTTGAGTGATTGGGGTGAAATGCCGCTGGGCAGCTTCGGAAGCTCCGCGTTGGATTACGTGATGCTTTTGCCTGGCATGATAACCTTGGCATGGATGATCGCGCTGGCAGTGAAAGAGGACTGGCGCAAGGTGATCGGGCTGGCGGCAGCCTTCGGCGTTTTGGTCGGGATGGCTTACCCGCTGATTGAAGGCTGGAACAAAACGAACGGGTTCAGTCCGCACAGAGGTTTCTCGCTCGATGGAAAACGCGATTTTTACCTCAGTGCCGGCGATGAAATGATGGCGGCGGAGTGGCTCGCAAAAGCGCCGGTCGGCGTGATGGCGGAAGCGATCTCGGAGACGGGCGGCAGTTACACCACCTATAACAGCATCTCGACCTTCTCGGGCATGCCGACCGTTTTGGGTTGGGTGGGGCATGAAGCCCAATGGCGGGGAGGTTACGAGGAAATCGGCAATCGGCAGGCGGATATTCGGGAGCTTTACAGCACCGGCAAATGGGAACGCGCGCAAGCTATCATCGACATGTATAATATCCGCTATATCGTGGTTGGCAATACCGAACGCAACACCTACCAGATGGATCAGAGCAAGTTTGACGCGCACCTGGTGAAGGTATTTGACAGCCAGACAGTCGATATCTATGAGGTCAAGCCCTGAGATGGAAGTACGTCAAAACGATCCTTTGCGAGAAACAAAGTTCCTTTTTATCGGATTTCTGACCGCGTTCCTGCTTGGACTGGGTCTGAGATTGCTGCAACTGGGAGAGATGCGGTTCACCCTGGTAGAGGCGCGGCTTGCGCAGAGCTCCTGGCAGATGGCAGGAGGGATCGCCCCCGGACTGACGGGTAACCTCAGCTATGCCGGATTGAGCGCTGTACTCTTCCGCCTCTTTGAACCGAGCCCGTTTTTTGCCCGACTTGTTCCTGTTCTTGTCGGCAGCTCGCTGATTCTGCTGCCCTGGTACTGGCGCGAAAAGCTGGGCGGGAAAACCGCCTTGATTCTGGCTTTTGGTTTGGCGTTTGACCCGCTCCTCTTCAATTTCTCACGGCAGATCCTGACGCCGGTTTTCGTTCTGGCGGGCTTGGGATGGACACTTGTGGGGTTGAAGCAAAAGAAACCCTTGCTGGCGGGGAGCTCTTTCGCGCTGGCATTTTTGGGCGGGTATGGTTTTTGGGCTGCAGCGCTGATCGCGGCAGCGGCGCTCGCAATCTGGCGGGGAAAAAGCAAAGACCGGTGCCCGTGGCAGCGCTGCCTGACGAAGGCACACGCGTTGCGTTTTTTGGTGGGTTTGCTCAGCAGTTTGTTATTGATAGGCAGCGGATTTCTGCTCTGCCCAAACGCTTTGGGCGGGATCGGCGCGGGAATCGTGGACTTCGCGCGTCTGTTCACCGCGCGCTATGAATTCCCGGTGTACCAGCCGATGATGATTGCGATCGCCTATAGCCTTTTGCCGCTTGGCTTCGCTGTTTGGAGGCTGATTGAAAATTTGCGGCAAAACCAACCGCTTCGCAACCTGCCATTCCTGGCTGGATGGGGCGGCTGCCTGCTGCTGACGCTGCTGCTCGGAAGGCAGGATCTGGGCTTGCTGGCATTCGCGGCGGTGTTTGCATGGTTGGCTGGAGTCGGTGGAATCGCGGATGTCTTCCGCAAACCAAGCGGAAAAAAGGAAATTATCTGGGGCGTTCGGTTGTTCCAGATAGTCATCCTGGTTTATATCTTTATGGCGGCGGGGAGGTTGGTCAATCTGACCGCGGGATCAGCAGAGTATCGCGTGTCCATTTTCGCGCTTGCGGCGGGGTTTCTGCTGTTCGTGATCTCGATCCTTCTGGCGGGGTTGGGATGGTCGCGAGTGGTCAGTGAAGAAGCCTTACAAGGCAGCCTGCTGGTCTTTCTGCTCGTTGTCAGCCTGGCGATCAATCTGCGCGGGATTCACTCCAACCAGGAAAGCGCCACGCTGAGCATTCTGGCAGGACCCATCGTCCTGCCGAATGATGACGTCAGGTCGGTAGTGGATGAGATCGACCGGAATGGCAGAGCGGATAAAACCGAGATCACCTATGACCTTGGGGATTTGGATAGCGGATTTGCCTGGTTTTTCCGGAAGCAGGCGGGCTGGAAGGGCACGGCAGTTTCCCCGCAAGCCGATTTGGCGCTTTCCGTAAATGAGGCGGAATTTTCTGCGGTGGATGCCTACCGCGGACGAAATGTGGTTTTGTATCGATCGCTTGACAGGCGGGCTCTCAAACCGGGCGATTTTTGGGAATTGCTGCTCGGAGAACCGCTGCCTCTCGTTTCACAACAGGGCGTCTTATGGACGCGATCTGACCTTTTCATAGGAGCAAATTGAGTATGTGCCAACCAGACCTTCACAAATTGCCGAGAAATATTGCCATCGACGGACCCGCGGCATCGGGGAAATCCACGATCGGGACGCTGGTCGCGAACAAGATCGGTTACATGTGCCTCGACACGGGCATCATGTACCGCGCGGTGGCATTCCAGGCTTTGAAGGAAGGGATTGACATTGCTGACAAAGAGGCTGTCGAAAGGCTGGCGGAACGGATCGAAATCAACATCCGTCCCGCGAGCAGCAAAGACGGACGGCAGTTCGATGTGATCATTAACGGCGGGGACCACACCTGGGATATCCGCACGCCGGAAGTGAACGCGGTGGTTTCGGAAGTTTCGGTGTACGCGGGGGTGCGCCGGGCGATGACCCTGCAGCAGCGCAAGATCGCGGAGAAGGGGCGGATTGTGATGATCGGGCGGGATATCGGCACGGTGGTGCTGCCCGACGCGGAACTGAAGATCTACCTGGATGCCTCCGTGGAAGTCCGGGCGCAGCGCCGCTACATCGAGGACCTCAGCCATGGAAAAGACGTTTGCCTGCAGGACGTCATTGAGTCTCTGCGGCACCGGGATGAGATCGATTCGGGCAGGGCGCTCGCGCCGCTCAAAGCCGCGGAGGACGCGGTGGTGATCGATTCGGACAAGATGACGGTTTATGAGGTCGTGGAATATGTAATGGGGCTGTTGAAGCAGCGCGGGTAAGCTTAAAAGATTATTTTTGAAATAGGACGGATTGGAATCGGGGAAAGGTTTCCAAAGGAGGGAGCGCCAAACGCGCCAAACGGTTTAAATTGCGCTTTTCAAAAATTCGCCGATCATATTGGACGCATTTTATTGTTGGGCGCGAATCTATTGTAGGCGTAGCGGAGGAAAATCCGAACCATCGTTCTGCAACATTATGACTGTCCTCAACCCGCTGATAGAAGCGGATGGAGCGATACCCTGCGGGCACATGCCCCATCCGTACGACGGGGGTATGTACCCGCGGAGCAGGGCATTACTCCCGCCGATTTTCTGCTTTTTACGATAACTGCTGAATGTAATATTGCAGCGGGCGCGATTGGGGACGACAAGGTCTAAAATATTGATTCTATTTGACCGTCCCCAATCCGCCATCGAGGAGCGTTATCATGTTCATTCCGGCGAATTGGAAGCGGGGAAGGCAGGTAACGAACAGGGTTTTCGACGCTTCAATTTCCACAGGCTCTTAACTTTGGAAGGCACGGGAAATCGGAAGGAGCGATACCCTATGGGCACATGACCCCTCCATACGATTGGATTGGAATGTCAGGCAAGGTTGAGGAAGTCAATAATTATGCAGGGCATTACCATCCTCATCCTGCCATTAACCACCAAGCCAGTTTTGATCCTGGCTTGGTGGTTAAGAATTGGATGGGTTTTTTACCTCTCAATCAGAGGGAGAGCTACCGCGAAAGGAGAGGGCGGAATATAGTGAATTGTTACCTGTGTCGCGCAAACCAATTCTGGATCCACGTATGGAGGATAACTTATCCTCAAAAGATAATTATTAAAATAGTTGCTAACCACATGATCCAAGGTTGTACTAATCGCAAAATTTCCATTACTAAAGCTTGACCCAGATTCCAGGTCAGCCAGATAATCTCCACCTGAGTTATCAAAGCGGATAGACCGAAAAACCAATCGCACTGAAGAATTAGCACTATCATCGTATCCAGAAAAATCGATATACGTAATGCGGGAACCATGTGGAAGGTTTACAGTCTGATAAGTATTGATCCCTTCTTGAGGATCATCGTTCGCTCTACAGCCAGAAAAGTAATAAATAAAACTACCTCTATTAATAGTGAACCCTAATGCCCCATAGGAAATGATTTGTGTACCTGACATGATTTCGTTGTTCAGTTCCGGTTTGTCAGTCAGATATATCTGCTCACCCGTACCTGGATCTTCATTGAAAATAGCTTCGTCAAACGGATCGCCATATTCAAGTGGGATCTTTGCATTGGGACCAGGTGACACTGGAGGGGGCTCATCGGCGCGGACTTGTTTGGGGGCGGAAACGCTGACCATGCCCAACACCATACTGACCAGTACAACACAAACAATAACTAAAATGCTTCGCTTTTCCATGATATTCCTTTCTTTTTGTTTCTACCGGAATATGGATGAAGCTTTTTTATTGGCATTCAAACCTTAACCGGAAGTCAATTGTCGGTGACTCGTGAGAGTTCACTCGCTGAACAGCGCTCAGCAGCAATTAGCTTCGGGGCGAAATGTGGGTTTTCTGTTTACCGGGTCCTCCTTTCAGGATTGATCAGGTATTTTATTGGTACAGTACAAGATTGATTTGACGTTTACAGCACTATCATCAGCGCATTCTTACGGGTAAAATTATAGCAAAACCTTCCATTCTATACAATGGTAGCAGGGAGGAATAAGGAGGAGAAGTTAGAGTAAAAAAGCGCGTTGGAATCGGAGGCATGCTATAATTTATTCTGTATGTTTGTGCCTGCGTCTGATCACTTTCCACTCCCTTACCATCTTCCGGCAACCCAAATGCCGGAGGCAGCCTGGATCCTGCCTGCGGCGCTGACGCTGAGCTTGAGTCTGGCGGTTTGGAAACTGCAGAAATGGCAAATACGCTACACGCTGCGGGAACTGAAGTGGTTCGTTTTCCTGGCGCTGCTGGTCTTCCCGCTGAGTTTTCTGAATTTCCGACCCTTTGACGGGCAACTGCTGACCCTGAATGGGAAGACGACCGAACCGGTCGTGATGGCGCTGAGCGCGCTGCCTGTTTTTTTGGCGGTAGGGCTGACTGGTCCGCTGCCGGCGGTGATCCTAGGCATCGGAACGGGCTTGGTAGCCTGCCTGAGGCTGGGGCAGGACCCGATGGGGATCTTTTTCTACGCCTCCCTCGGGCTGGCTTTTGCCTGGACGCTGACGAAACAAAAGTCCCAATGGCACAGCGACTGGAAGCAGCAGCCTGCGATGCAGGTGGTCTGGTCCTTCCTTTTTGGCGTCGCTGTCCTCACGCTGACGCAATTCACTCACGCCCTGATCTACGGTCAGCGCAGTGTTACCGCCATTTTGGAGCAGGTTCTGGTTCTGACCGTGAGTCACGCGCTGGAAGTCCTGATCAGCGCACTGATAATCTGGGCATTTGTTTACTGGCTGAACTCCGACTGGCATCCGATGGATTTCATCCGGGAAATTCCTTCGTCCAATCCTTTCGACAAGGTAATGAGCCGCATCCAGGAGCTGACCAACGGGGATTACGAAGAACAAATCCCGCCAGCCGCGCTTTCGGGCAATGAAAAAGCGCTTTTCACCGCGCTGGAGCGGCTGCGCTCGAACCTGCAGACGCGCAATGACGCGCATGCAAGGCTGCTTTCGGTTGATCCTTCGCACTATTCCCGCGAGGGCTACGACCTGGTGCTTTCCTCGATCTTGCGGGCTGCGTTGACCCGAGACGCTTCATCCGCGCGACTGATTTTGCTGGAAAAGACGCCCGAAAGCCGGCGCGGTCAAATGCGGCTGCGGCTCGGGCAGGGTGAGAACACGCGCCTTTATGCTTACCTGGACACGCTTGTCATCGAAAAAATCGGGGATCAGGACCAATTGATTCTCAGTGATTTGAAGGTGGACCAGTATTTTGGCTTGACGTCCGGCACGCCGCATCCTCAATCGATCGCCGCCCTGCAATTGCGCGGTAACGGCAATTCGCAGGGAGTGCTCTGGGTCGGGTTTGAGCAAAACCATTGGTTTGACCAGGAAGACATCCGCTTCTATCAGCAACTGGCATACCGAGCCTCAGCCGCCTTGAGCACGAAAGAGCAAATTTCCAAGGTTCAAAGCGAAAAAGGCTGGTTAAGCCTGGCGATTAATGCCTTTCCTGATCCAATATTGGTTGTCAACAAGGATGGGCAAATTCAGTTCAGCAATGCCGCCGCGAATGGAGCAAGTGAAAAAGGCGAAGCTCTTATCCTTACAATTGGATGGAAACAAGTCCTATGAGGTGCTGCGATTTCCTCTTGAAGGGGACCAGGAACGGCAGGGTGAAGTCGTTTACCTGCGGGATACGAGCTGGCTGCAACAAATCAACAATCAGAAGAATGAATTTGTCAGCAACATCAGCCACGACCTGCGCGCGCCGCTCTGGTTGATGAAGGGGCATACCAAATTACTGTCGAATATCGGCAGACTCAGCGGGGAACAGCGCAAGTATGTGGAAAAAATAGACGCGGGCATCGATACGATGATGCGGTTAGTGGATAAGGTCTTGAACATCGAGAGGCTGGACGGCGATGAGATTTTGGTCTACACCACCTTCAGCATTCAGGACACGATCGATGAGACGATCAAGCTTCTGGGCATCCAGGCGCAGCAGAAGAAAATCAGTCTGAATGTGGACTACGGCGGTCTGAAGACTCCCTACATCTCCGCCGACCAGATCATGGTGCAGCAGGCTCTTTACAACCTGGTCGAAAACGCCATCAAGTTTAGTCCGCGGGGTGAGACCGTGTTGATCAGCGCCGACCGGGATTCAAGTTGGATGCATATCGCTGTCAAGGATAACGGCAAGGGCATCGCGCCGTTGGATCAGCCGCGTTTATTCACGCGGTTTTTCCATGTGGATGATGACCTGACCTATGAAAATCGCGGGCAGGGCTTGGGGCTGGCGATCGTGAAATCTGTCGCTGACAAACATGGAGGAAATGTGAGCGTGAAGAGCGTGTTGGGGGAAGGCAGCACCTTCTATTTGGAC
>JAGVUP010000055.1 GCA_019136215.1 Chloroflexota bacterium
TTCTTCCCTTTTAGTGATAAACTTAAAGGGATCAACACGTTCACGGAGATTAAAAATGGATATCTTACATCTTGTCGATCGTCTCGAAGAGCTGTTCAACAACAGCAAGCCCATTCCACTTTCGCGCAACGTTGTGGTGGATGAGAATTCCTTTATGGATATCATTGACCAGATGCGCATTTCCATCCCGGACGAAATCAAAAAAGCCCAGCAGGTGATCGCTCAGAAAGACCGCATTCTGGCTCAGGCGCAGGAAGAAGCCAATCGCACTGTTGCGCTCGCACGTGAGAAGAGCGAAAAGATGGTCGAGAAGTCAGAAGTTTATCTGGCAGCCCAGGCAAAGGTGGAGCAAATCACCGAGCAAGCCCGCCGGGATTCCCTGCAGACCCAACAGGAAGCAGACCGCTACGTGGTCGATACGCTTAGCGGGCTTGAACGGGAGCTGAAAAAAGTCCTCCAGCAAGTTCAAAATGGGATCAATAGTCTGAATCCCTCTCCGGAAGACGAAAAGTAGTCTCTTTATTTTCCGTTATCGGCTGGCACATCTCCACCGCGGGATGTGCCTTTCTTTTTCCCGGAACTTCCCGGTCTTGGTGACCGCTTAAATGTCAGTTCGCCTTCAAAAGCTTGTGCCAAAACCTCATCCATGTGCTGCACAAAGACGATGTTCATCTGATCCAGCGCTTGTTTTGGGACGTCCACCAGGTCTTTTTCATTGCGCGCGGGCAGCAGGATGGTCTTGATGCCAGCTCGGTTGGCTGCCAGCACCTTCTCGCGCACGCCGCCGATCGGCAGCACCCTTCCGCGCAGGGTGATCTCACCGGTCATCGCGACGTCATGCAGAACGGGCATGCAGAGGACCGCGGAAGTGAGGGCGGTCGCCAGGGTGATGCCGGCGCTGGGACCATCCTTGGGGATGGAGCCCTCCGGTACGTGGACATGGATATCCACGTCCTCAAAGAAGTCTTCGGGAATGTTGAAAGCGGTTTGTTTGGACTTAAGATAGCTCAAGGCTGCCTGGGCGGATTCCTGCATGATCTCGCCGATCTGACCGGTTATCTGCAGGTTTCCTTTGCCGTTGACGACCAATACCTCGATCGGCATGATCTCACCGCCGTTCTCAGTCCAGGCGATGGCGGTCGCCATTCCGACCTCGTCTTTGGCTTCGGCGGTCATCGGGAAAAATTCGATGGGACCGAGGAGTTTCTGCACGAGCTCGGCGTCCACCTGGTGTTCGAATTCCTCTCCTTCGGCTTTGCGGGTTGCCAGCTTGCGCAGCACGCTGCCGATCTCCCTTTCAAAGTTGCGGACACCGGCTTCGTAGGTGTAACTCCTGATGATGAGCTTCAGCGCTTCATCTGAGATGGAAATCTGCTCCTCGTCCAAGCCGTTCTCGAGAAGCTGTTCGGGGATGAGGAACTGGCGGGCGATGGTCAATTTTTCCTCTTCGATGTAGCCCGGAAATTCGATGACTTCCATGCGGTCGAGCAAGGCTGGGGGGATGCTCGTGATGGTGTTGGCGGTGGTGATGAAAAAGACTTTCGAAAGGTCATAGGGAACTTCCAGATAGTGGTCCGCGAAGCTGAAATTTTGCTCGGGGTCGAGCACCTCCAGCAGAGCCGCGGCGGGGTCTCCCTGAAAATCTGCGTTGAGTTTATCGATTTCATCCAGCATGAAAAGGGGATTGACGACTTTGGCTTTAGCCATTGTCTGCAAGATGCGCCCGGGCAAGGCGCCGATATAGGTCCTGCGGTGCCCGCGGATTTCAGCCTCATCATGAACCCCGCCGAGTGAGAGGCGGATGAACTTGCGGTCCATAACTTCCGCGATGGATTTGCCCATCGAGGTCTTGCCGGTTCCGGGAGGACCCACGAAACAGAGAATCGGCTGGCGGTCACGCTTGGGCTTGAGGCTGCGCACAGCCAAAAACTCGAGCACACGGTCCTTCGCGCGCTTCAGTCCGTAGTGATTGCGGTCCAAGACTTCGCGCGCGCGTTTGAGGTCAAGATTATCCGTCGTACCTTCCGTCCAGGGCAGGTCAATGATCCAGCGGATGTAACTGGAGAGCATACCGGTTTCAGGAGAGAAGGGCGGCATGGATTCCAGACGGCGCAGTTCGCGGTCGGCGACTTCGCGCACTTCCTGAGGCAGTTCCAGGGCGGCAAGTTTCTCTCTCAGTCCGCGGATCTCCGGATCGGCTGAGTGCCCATCGTCCAATTCCTGCTGGAATTTGGCGATCTTTTCCCGGAGGAAGGCTTCCCGCTGGGTGCGGTCCAGTTCATTTTGCACCTGGTCTTGAATCGAATTTTCAAGTTTCAGCAACTGGTTTTCCTGCAGGAGATCTGTGTATGCCGCGCGCAGGCGCTCGAGTCCATCGGTTTCCTGGAGGAGACCGATTCGCTGTTCGTCCTTGAAATCAACGGCAGTGGCAATCGCGTCCGCCAAAACACCAGGTTGTTTGATTTCGCGCATGAGGTTGAGCATTTCGGGCGCGGATGTGCCGCTGAGATCATGCCATGATTCCATCGCTTTTATCGCGAGGCGCTGAAGCGCCTGGGTGGACTTCGCCTGGCTGCTTTTTTCTTTGACCACTTCCGCGTCGGCGATCACCTCATCATCCGGTCCGATCCAGAGCTTCATCAGGCGGACGCGTCTGCGTGCCTGGAAGAGGAAAAGGACATTCTCAGCGTCGCCATAGACCGGGTTGCCGATCGCGCATTCCAAGCCGATCGGATAGAAATGATCCGGTCTGTCGAGGTCGTCATCATCTGTGTACGCGAGAATGACCGTCTCGAGGTTTTCGGCAAGGTGATTCACCATGTCCAGCAGGGGGGTATTTTTGCGGATCTGCACCGCGATCAGAGCTTCGGGCAGAAACACGCCTTCGTTGCGAAAGATGACTTCAGCTTGAATACGACCCTGCTTATCCGTCCTGCGGTTTTTGACGAAGTTGATAGAGTCAAGTCCACTCAAGTCGGGGGGAGGGAAGGATCTGGGGAAGTTTTGATCTTGCGTAAAAGAATCCTTGGGCATTTTATTCCTCTATTCTTTCCGGGTGGAGGTGTTGTTGGGTCCAGATAACGTTCGCGGCAGCCGCAACGAAGACGCTGCCGGTTACGATGATTCCTTTTTGGCTGCCTGCCAGTTCAAGGGCAGCCGGCAGGGCTTCTTCCATGCGATGAAAAGCGCTTACGGGCTTGCCGTAAGGCGCAAGACGTTCTTTGAGTTCCTCAGCATTGGCAGCTCTTGGATGAATCGACTGCGTCACCATAACCGCGTCGACTCTAGGAAGAATGATCTTTAACATGGTGTCCAGCTCTTTATCAGCAGAGGCTCCAAAAATCAGGATAAAGGGCTTGCCGGGGAAGTATTCATCGAGCGTTTCCACCAGGCGTTTCATTGAATCGCCATTGTGCGCGGAATCAGAGATTACGGGCGGCTTGCGTCTAAGTATCTCAAAACGGGCATGCCAGACCACGCGCTTGAAGCCGCGCTGAACTGCCTGTCGGCTGACCCGGAAGCCAGCCCGGCGCACCTCGTCCAGGGCGGCTAGCGCGGTCACCGCGTTTTCCATTTGGTGGCGCCCAAGCAGTGGCAGGTTCAGCGTGAGAGGTTTGGCTGCCAGACCCGGCAGTTTGGCAGTGAAGGCGTCTTCTTTCTGCTGCACCTGAATGGTCTGCATGCCGAGGCTGTGCTTGCTTTCGTGATAGTCGAAGGCTTTCTCAACGCTTATGAGCGGGGAGTTGCGTTCTTTTGCCAGACGCACAAGCTCATTCATCGCTTCTTCGGTCTGCGGAGAAATCACGACTGGTTTGCCGGGCTTGATAATTCCGCCTTTTTCATAGGCGATCTCGGTCAGAGTGTCCCCCAGGACAGCCATGTGGTCGTAAGAAACCGGCGTGATGACCGAAACAAGCGGATCAACCACGTTGGTCGCGTCCAGCCTGCCGCCCAACCCAACCTCCAGCACCGCTATGTCTGCTTTCTGCTTCTGAAAGTATAGAAACGCCAAAGCGGTAGTCAATTCAAAGGTGGTGGCGTCCCTGACGATTTCCGTCAGCGGACGCATTTCATCGGTGAGGGATACCAGGTCCTCTTTGCTGATCCATTGGCCGTTGATGACGATGCGTTCCTGAAATTCGAACAAATGCGGGGAGGTGTAGAGACCGACCTTATAGCCGGCTGCTTGTAAGGCTGAGGCGATGAAAGACGCCGTGGAGCCTTTGCCTTTGGTGCCGGCGACATGCACGCAGGGAAAACTTTCGTGCGGATTATTGAGCAGCTCCATGAGCTTATGCATGCGGTCCAACTTGAAAAAGCGATGCGTGTCATCAACGTGCCGCTTCATGCTGAAGTCCACCCAGCTATAAATCCAATCTAAACTCTGTTGAAATTTTTCTTCAAGCGCGTCCATCAAATCTCCACTGCAACCAGAGATTATAAACGCTCCCTGCTGCTTTAGCGGATAGCAGATTGGGAGTGCCCATCGATGGTTTAGGGCGTGACAACAGTGATATCCGCCATTAGCACGTACCCGAGGATGGCATAATCTCCGCTCCGGTATTCTACCAACACGCATTCGCGGTTGAAGGTGTCGAAACGGCGCTCTGCCATAGGCAGCAGGGTCAGGGTCATTCCTGCCGGGATGCTTCCAGTGGCGCGGAAATTGTCATAACAGTCACTGCGCGCCCAGACTTCCCGCAGCGTCTGCACCTGCAGGATGGGCGTCGGCGTAACCGTGTAAGTTGGGGTCGGGGAGTAGTCCGGCGTTGGCGTCGGTGTGATGGTGGGCGTGGGCGTGATGGTAGGAGTGTGGGTCACGGTTGGCGTGCGCGCTAAATTGCGCTCGTGGACGGCGCTGGAAATTCCTTTGACTGCGACGGAGAGCAGCAAACCTATCAAGGCGAGCCCTACCAGAAGCGCCAGACCGCCGATGATGTAAGTCGGCAGAAAGCCGCGCTTGATTTCCAGGATTTTGGGATCCTGGGGGAAGCGTTTACGGGGTTTCGCGCTGATTCTCAGCGCGTCGAGGGCAAAGAACTTGTTGCCCGTCTTCAGCGCTTCTTCAGCGCGCTTCATGGCATCCTCATTTGCGTGGATTTCAGTCTCGAGAGCGCTGATTTCGTCCTCCAGCGAGAGGCTCTGGGAATCGTAGGCGTCGAGCTGCCGCAGCAGGTCGAGGTTCTCGCGGGCTGCATCCACTTTCTGGCGGGCGAGGGAGGCGGTCGGCGCCTCGGAGGCTTCCAAGCGGAGTCGCTGAGTGTTCTCGATCAGGTTCTGGATGGTTGCTGGTATCAGGAGGTCCAGACGATGGCGCAGACGGCTGAGCTGGTTCACCTCTCCGTATTTCATGCGAATGCGTTCCAATTTGGTGCGCGCGTCTGTCAGCTTGGCAGGCGGGATTCTGCCACTGAGGCTGACCGTATCGCTCACGTCGTTGAGCAAGGCGATATCCTGGCGGACTTCATTCGCCTTGTCCACATATTCGGGGATCGCAACCGCGCTGGCGGCGGTCTGGATCTTGGACAAAGCGTCAACGAGTTCCCCCTGGGAGAGCAGATTCAAGCCTTCTTTGTAAACATCGTAAGCCTGCATCTGGTTTTCGAGGTCGTGGCGCAGTTCCTCGCCCTCACGCCAGCGTTTGATGCCGGCATCCTGAAGATGATCGAAAGCTTCGTCAAGGTAATCCAGCGCCACTTTATAGCGGAACACGCGCGCCGCGCTCTGCGCCTTTCCGTATGCTTTACCCGCTTCCGGCGGCAGGGCAACCGAGGGGATGTTCCCCGAACGCAGATATTCCTCGGCTTCGCTGTGGTGCTCCTGAGCGCGCTTCCAGCCCGGCTCCATCCGGATGACTTTTTCGTAAAGAGGAATAGCAACCTGATAATTGCCTTTATAGAACGCCTCTTCCGCCTCGTCCATCATCCGTTCGGCTTCCGGGTCATGCGCGGACTGGAAGAATCGCCGGAGCGGGTCGTTGTCAATGCCGGAGTTGAGTTCCGCCGCGAGGTTGGTGCGGGTCAGAGAGGGAATATCAGAGACGGGGGCTGGAGTATCAAAAATCGATTGAGCGGGCGCGGATTGAGGGTCAGGCTGGCTCGCGGGAGGTGTTTCCGCGGGCTGACCAGCGAGACGGCGGGACTTCTCGCGCCGGATTTCACGCAAAAGACGGTTGGCTTCTTCCAACTGGTCAATATTGATTTCGTCTGCCAGGCGATTTGTTGCGTGGGCTTCCAATAAAGTGGAGAGTTCGCTCTCCACTTCCGCCAGCGCACTGTCACTCGGAGATAAGTTCGAGAGCAAGCTGAGTGCCTTTTCAATGAGGTTGTTAATCATTGATGTCCTTTCAGGTTAATGCTTCGCTTTACGCTACTGCCTTTTGTTAATCAGGTATTGGAGCTTATCTTTCATCTCTGTGGGAGTTTGAAAGGATCCATCCAAAGCGCTTTCAAGAAAGCCAAGTTCTTCCGCGTTCAGCCTGTTTTGAATGTCAAAGGAATACGATGCCTTGTAACGCGTGGGGGAGTTCGCAATGTCTTCTGGTCGGTTGGGACCTACCGCCACCGAACCCGGAGCCTGTCTGCCCGTGAAAATGTGGTGCAGGGCGCGCGAGCTGAACTGCACAAGATCGGCTTGCTGCACTTCGGGCGAGAAGGTTTCGGGCAGCCAATGCCCAATGTTCCAATCCAGCATGATCACCTTTTGGCGGTATTCATTCCAATAATAGTGAAGAAGCTTATGGTCGAGGTAGATCGCCCCTTTGGCGTGCGCCTGTTCGAGCATACCGCAAATCTGGATGGAGATATCCAGAACCTGCCTCATGCTGAGGTTGCGCACAAAATTCCCGCGCGTGTAACCGGCATCGCAGAGCAGATAGAGGTTGTCTTCCCAGCGGCGTTCCAAAATAAGGAATGGCAGCCAGCCGTCCAGAATGCGTTCTTCGTATTGATCGATCAGGTCCTGAATTTCGTCTGGTTCAAAAAGGGCGAGCGTTCCGCGGATGGACGCGCCTTCACCTTGTTTTTCAAGTATTTTGGAAAGCGGCGCGACTTCGGGAGGCCAGACGGTGTCCGGAGCGGGCTTCAGATAACCTGCCTGGAGCATGGGAGTCAGCCCGGTCTGCCCCCGCAGACCGGCAAGGATGCGGAACTCTTCGAGAAAGAGCGGCTTCGCGTAGCTGATTTTGTCGTGCCGCATGACCTTGAAAGCCGGGTCAGGTCCAAAACTTGTTTTGCCCGCGGCATTCTTGAGCAGGAAGACTCGCGCGCTTGAACCGCCAGCTTCGGGAATGGCAAAATCCTGCTGGGCTGCTGTCAGCCAGGTATCGAGCGGTTCGGCAAGGTACAAGCTGTTCCGGGAATCGAGATTCGCTTCACGCATAATGGGCTATTCTACCATTGATGGTTTTTGGGTAAGTCAAAATAGTCCGCGTCGCGTTGAACAAGCTCATCAAACCAAGGCAAGAGCGGGTGGATGGATTCGACGGTTTGGATGCTTTCAATGATGTGCTGTCGGTCGCCTTGCTGGATCAACTCTAAAAACTGCTGCTGCCAGCGTCGGAAAACGGACGGTTTGCGCGACTGCGGCATGATATGGTCATCCAGCTTCACCAGGGTATACATCAGGTCGCCGGCGTTATTTTGCGCCATGCGCGTGCGCGCCATCTCAGGCTGGTTGACGATGCTATGCGCCAGCTCCACACTGCGCAGCCCGCGGGCAATTTGAAGCAGTTGTTGGTTGATTTCGCTAAAAATCGCCTGGTAATTCCCACTCAGCCAGCGGGTGACCACGCTGCCGCTCTGCTGCAAAGACCGCCAAAACTTAAAGAAGCTTGATTGGGCGCTGTCTATCTGGTAAATCATTTCCTCAATCAACTCGCGGTAAAGCCCCTGCTCGGGGATTCGTTTCCAGATCAACTGCAGTTTCGCCAGCGCCGCCTGCGAGACTGCCAGAAGCTCATTGGAACTGCCAGCAGAAGTCTCGGCGGGAAACTCTGCCCAGCGTTTTTGTTTGATTTCCGTTAATCTGGGCAAGATCTGTTTTCTCCAAATTGCATCCTGACGCTCGGTCTCAGCCAGAATGTCCCATTGGCGCAGCAACTCAGCGGGGAAGGCAAAGGCTACCGGGCTGACGGAACGGGTATGCTCCTTCCACTCGCGCACGATTCTGAGAACTTCGTTTACCTCGGCGACCTGAGGCTGGTCTTCCCTCGGGAAGTGGTTCAACTCCGGCAGGGGTGCTTCGTTGCGCAGTTGGGAAAAGAGCATGGCAAAAGCGGTTGCCAGGTCTGCGTAGACTTGGTGGAAGGCTGGTAAACGCTGGCGGATCTTTTTAAGCGCATCCGCGGGCTGCGACGAGGCTCTGAGGGCGTGGTGAAACTCCTCAAGGCAGGCTTTTTGGGCGGCGTCCAACTCAAGGGACTGTCGGTGCGATTCGGGAATCTCCAGCCGGAGCGACTGCAGGTTGAGCCAGGGTAAAGCCCATCGATTCACGCGAGCTTCCTCGCGCAAGGTTTCGAGCGACCGTGCGGTTTGCATGCCGCGGAGGGCTTGGAGCATGGAGCTCAGCCAGGCTGGCTCACCGAGCCTTTCGTGGATTGGTGGCAGCGATCGGAGCAATTCTTCTGAGAAGCGATTGACTGCTTGGTTGTCAGCGGGACCTTCATCCAGGGCATTAAGCCAGTCAGTCATTTTGCTCATCTTAGCTTCGAGGTCGGGCAGATAACTAAGGCTTGGTTCGAGCAGGAATAGCTCCCGGATTTGCTTGCGTGCGCTGTTGAGGTCGCAGTCCGCCCAGGCGCGGTAAATACCGCGGATTATTGACATTGCCGCAAGGAGGGAAGTCTGCAGATCGCTGGCAGGGTGCAGGCGCAGCGCGGAGAGATGATCCATCACCTGCCTCAAGCTCAGAAACTGGTCACCCAGCTTCTCCCCTGGCTGTAGGGTTTCCCATGATGAGCGGACTTGCTCCATCCGGTTCGATAATAAACGCAGCGTATTTATAGAGTCGGGGTCGAGATTCTTTTGGATGGCGGCTTCCAACCAATGCCCGCTTTGCTGTTCCAGGGCGGCTAAATCCGTGGAAATCAAAGCGTAAGGCTTTAAATCCAACTTCATTGTGCGCAGGGAATTAATGGTTCTATCGCTGTCAGGAGCGTCTTGTTCCCCCAAAAAATGTTCGCGGTAAATCCACGCGGCTTTAGTCCAGTCGCTTTCAAAGACCGCGCGCAGCAGGTCAGCGAGAGTGTTGGGCTTGGTCTTGTGGTGCTGCCCGAGCAGGTAACCGGCGATTTCCCAGTTTGGGGTCAGGTCCTGGCTTAGTTCCATTTCGAGCAGATGGTAGACCTCCAGGGCGGTTTTGCTTTCCCCTTTCTCAAGGAGGTCGAGCAGATAGCGCTGACAGGCTGAGAGCACATCTGCGGGGTTGAACTCGACGCCGAGCTTCTGAAGCGTGCGCATTAGCGCGAGCGTTTGTTCCAATCCATCCAGCGAATTAAGACTCTGAATGAAGCGCCTCAAAAGCAAGTTGTACTCAAAGATTCGCATGGAAAAGTGGGTTTCCATGTACTCCATGCGCATTTGCAGATGACGCATATCCAGCTCATCCAGGTCGCCCGCGCCTGAGGGCCAATTAATATCCGCGAGAAGTTCCGGGGCGGTCTGCTCCATTAGCGCTCTACCTTCCTCGATGAGCTGCTGATAATCGAGCATGGGGTTGGTTTTATCATCCGGTTTATTGGGGTCCAGGTAGAGGCTGTTGCCCCAGTCAATGAAGGACAAGGTGTTGGTTTGGGCGTCCCAGAAGATGTGGTCCATCTTGACATCATTCCAGATGACGCCTTTTTCGTGTACCTTTTGAAGCAGTTGAAAGGCGGCTGCGAGCACCTTTAGCACAAGTGCCTGGGAAAGCGGGGCTTCTTCCTGGAGCTTACGGCGCAGCAGTTCCGAGATGGAGGTGCCGGTGACTTCCTCGCTGATGATGAACATATTGGCGGAAGATGAAGTGCCTTCCGGGCTTCTGTCTATCAGGAGGGGAGTTCGGATTTTCCGACCGTGGCGAACAAGGTTCAAACCGTTCAGCAATGCGAGCACTTTGCCTTCAGTTTCGATTTGCGTTGCCTGGCGGACGATTGTGCCGCCTGAGACGTTTTGGACCGGACGTTTCATCACACCTTCTTCCGCGCTGAGTTCTGCGCGCACGCGCAAGACCTCACCAGCATCACCTCTGCCGATGGTCTCGAGCAAGTGCCAGGTCTTTTCCCTTCCGGTAACTTTTTTCGCCATGCGGTCATTATAAAACCTCAGGCAATTCTTTGCTTCCGGTTCTCAAATCGATTGTATTGCAATCGTCGTAAACAATCCCTTCCTGGAGGGCTCCTTACCATTTAGTTGTTTTAAAATCGCTAAGGTCTTGACCTTTACTCATTTGGAGGTTAAGATTTGGATAGTCAATGGAGCCCATCTGAACGGCTGGTTTTTAGCCTGTGTCAACAGGGAAACAAATGAAAAACAATTTAGCAAAAAAGGAGAGCGTTTCAATATGAAGTACGACCGTGTTTACAATTTCTCAGCAGGACCAAGCACATTGCCTGTTCCCGTTCTGGAGGAGATCCGGGACGAGTTCATGAACTATCGCGGTTCCGGGATGAACGTGATGGAGATGAGTCACCGCAGCAAGGTCTTCCAGGGCATCATTGAAGAAGCCGAAGCTGACCTGCGCGAGCTGATGAACATCCCTGATAATTACAAAGTTTTGTTCATCCAGGGCGGTGCCACGCTGCAGTTCGCCATGATTCCGCTCAACCTGATGAAAAATGGCGTCGCGGACTACATTGTCACCGGTAACTGGTCCAACAAAGCGTATGCCGAAGCCAAAAAATACGGCAAGATCAACCTGGTTGCTTCCAGTAAGGACAAAAATTTCAGCTACATTCCTGACGTTTCAGATTTGCCGATCTCAGAGGACGCGGACTATGTTTACATCTGCGAGAATGAGACCATTCACGGCACCACCTATCAGAAACTCCCTAACACAAAGGGCAAACCCTTAGTGTCAGATCAGAGTTCCATGTTCCTTTCCAAGCCTGTGAACGTCAGCGACTACGGTCTGATTTACGGCGGCGTTCAGAAGAATGTCGGTCCTGCCGGTCTCGCGATTGTCATCATCCGCGAAGATCTCATCCGCACTGATTTGGATGAGAAGATCCCGACCTACCTGCGCTACGATATCCATGACGCGAATAACTCGCTCTACAACACCCCCAACTGTTGGGCGATCTACGTCTGCGGTAAGGTCTTCAAACACTTGAAGAAAATCGGCGGTTTGGAAGCGATGAACCAGATTAATATCGAAAAAGCGAAACCGCTGTATGACTTCCTCGATCAGAGCAAGATGTTCCACGGCACCGTCGTCAAGGAAGACCGCTCGCTGATGAACGTTCCCTTCGTGACTGAAAGCGCCGAACTGGATGCTGAGGTCGTTGCGGCGACCAAGGCAGCCGGTTTTGATAACCTCAAGGGGCACAAATCCGTCGGCGGCTTGCGGGCTTCGATCTACAACGCCATGCCGAAGGAAGGCGTGGACGCTTTGGTGGAATTCTTGAAGGAATTCGAAGCCAAGCACGGTTAATCTTCTGTTTTTCAGCGAAAGAAGTCTCTCCGAATCTGGGGAGGCTTTTTTTATATTAGATACCTTGTTGAGATAGATGAAGTTTTCTTTTGGACTGATATCGTCAGCTCATTCTTCGTTTGACTGGCGGTATTGGAGCGCCTCAGCAAGATGTTCGGGTTTGATATCCGGCATGCCAGCGAGGTCCGCGATCGTCCTGGCGAGTTTCAAAACGCGGTGATAGCCTCTGGCGGTCAGGTGGAGCTGGCGCATGGCGGTTTTCATCAGCGCCTCTCCCTCCGAAGAAAGCTGACAATAGCTGCGGATCTCTTTTGGGGTCATATCAGCGTTGGAGGCGAGCTTGGTGCCGCTGAATCGCTCAAGTTGGCGCTGCCTGGCAGCCTCCACGCGCGCCCTGATCTGGCTGGAAGGTTCTCCGGTACGCTGGCTGCTGAGCTTTTGGTAGTCCACGCGCGGAACCTGGAGGTGGATGTCGATCCGGTCCAGCAGCGGCCCGGAGATGCGTTTTTGGTAGTTCGTGATCACGGATTGCGCGCAGGTGCAGGCGCGGTATTTATCGCCGTAGTAGCCGCAGGGGCAGGGGTTCATCGCTCCGATCAGCATGAAATTTGCAGGGAAAGTGTATGAGCCATTTGCCCGGCTGATGGTCACGATCTTGTCTTCGATCGGTTGGCGCAGCATCTCGAGGCTGCGCTGTCCGAATTCGGGCAGTTCATCGAGGAACAGCACGCCGCGGTGCGCCAGGGAAATCTCGCCTGGGTGCGGGATATTGCCTCCGCCGACCAGACCGGCGTGGCTGATGGTATGGTGGGGGGCGCGGAACGGGCGCGATTGGATGAGGGGCGTACCCGCGGGGAGCATGTCGCAGATGGAGTAGATGCCGGTGACTTCGAGGGCTTCGTCGAGGCTCAACCGCGGAAGAATGGAGGTGATCGCTCGCGCGAGGAGCGTTTTTCCGGCGCCGGGAGGTCCGGACATCAGCAGGTTGTGCCCGCCGGAAGCTGCGACTTCGAGCGCGCGTTTTATATGCTCCTGTCCTTTTATCTCGCTGAAATCTGTCTCCGACTGAACGACAGAGTCAGGCGTGTATTCCATGCCGGTGGTGGGTGTGATGAGGATCTCGCCGGTGAGGTGGTCAACCAGTTCCCTGAGTGTGTTGACGGGATAAACCTCAATATCCGGGATCAGCGAGGCTTCGGCGGCATCGCAAGCCGGCACGAAAAGGCGTTGGTAGCCGTCCTTCCTTGCCTGGGCTGCCACGGCGAGGACGCCGCGGATGTGCCTGACAGAGCCGTCGAGCGAAAGTTCGCCGATGATCAGGGCGCCATCGATGCTTTCAGGGCTGACCTGCTCCCCGGTGATCAGCACGCCGATCGCAATTGGCAGGTCAAAAAATGGACCTTCCTTGCGCACGGAAGCAGGAGCGAGATTGACCGTCAGCGGTTGGCGGGGATAGGCGAGGTCGGCATTTTTGATGGCGGAATAAACACGCTCACGGCTTTCCTTAACGGCTTCGTCCGGCAGACCGACAATCGCCATGTGCGGCTGACCAGGTCCGTAATCGACTTCCACATCAATAATGACGCCCTCAAGACCGATGACTGCGCAAGAGTACACATGAGCCAGCATACGCTAAGTTTATCACGCTCAAGCCTGCAGAATAGCAAGAATTAAAAATACCAGAACGGATGATTTGTATCGGTATCTATCATAGATAAATGTGCCATCGTTAGAAATATGGTCTGCAGATGGTGTTCCACAAAAGGGAAATAAATTGAAGTAAAATGGAACTGGGTTTGAAATAGGAACTGGTAAATGAGAAGAATAAAACAATCTTTAATGATTTCAATCATCATTATTCTAAGCATACTGCTTGGCGCTTGCGGATCCCTGACGCAACCAGCCATGCCAGCGGAGCCGGTTTTGCCTGCTGAATCTCCGACCCCGGAACCGATTACTACTAAGCTTCCGCCGACTCCCGAACCAACTCCCGCGGCGATCGTGCCTATGGTCTGGTTGGACCCGCGCTTACCCGAAGAGCTACAAATATTATTAGGAGAAATGCCCGGTGTAGTGCGCGTTTCGAACAAGGAAGAAGCGTTGCTCAGTCTGACGATCGATTCCCAAAAGATAGTCAGTTCCTGGGTATACGCGCTGGCGGCGCCCTTCACGACGGTGACGGATGACGTATCAATGGAAGAGCTGACCGCTTTCTGGAAAACGAACGCTGCCTTTCCGGCAAGAGTGCTGGTAATGCCGCCGGCGGTATTTGACAGCCTCAAAGCGCGTTTTGGCATCCCGGTCGGAGAGATTCATCCATTGGCGGAAGAAAATTTGTTAAATTATTGTGAAACCCACAAGGATTCATGGGCAGTTGTTCCGTTCGAAAAGCTCGAACCTCGCTGGAAAGTGATCAGCATTGATGGAAATTCACCTGTTCATAAGGGCTTTGCAACCGAAACTTATCCGTTGATCGTAAATATTGGATGGGATGAAGGTCCCCGGGCAGTTAATGAAGCGGAATATCATATCGCGGATGAGGCTGTGAGGGCTGCCCCGGTCAGCAATCGCCAGGATGACCTGCTGACGACCGTTGTGCTCACGGGCGTGACTGCGATGACGCGCGGGACCGGCAAAGAGATGGAAATGTACGGCGTCCTCTCACCAGCCGTGTCGGTTGGGGCGCTGATGCGCGAGGCGGACATCGCTCATGTCAGCAATGAAGTACCCTTTGATCCGAATTGCCCTGCTCCGCAGTGGATACAGGAAGAGGACCTGGTGTTCTGCTCTGCGGACAAATACATTGACCTCTTACGTGAGATCGGTACGGACGTGGTGGAGCTCACGGGAGACCACTTCAGCGACTTTGGACCAGAGGCGATGCACCACACCCTGGAGATGTACGAGAGCGAAGGCTGGTCTTATTATGGAGGTGGAAAAGATATCCACGAAGCCAAACAGCCGCTGAAGATCACCCATAACGGCAACAAAATTGCTTTCATGGGCTGCAATGCCAAAGCCCCCGGCTACGCGACCGCCAGCGAGACCAATCCCGGCGCCTTGCACTGCGACCTGGATGAGATGGTCAACACGATCCAGACGCTCAGGGACGAGGGCTATCTCGTGATTTTTACGTTCCAACATCAGGAAATTTACCGCTGGAATCCAACGGAAGAAATGATTGCGGATTCGCGCCGGGTGGCGGATGCGGGCGCGACAATTGTCAGCGGAAGTCAGGCGCATCAGCCTCACACGCTTGAGTTTTATGGGGATAGTTTTATTCACTATGGACTGGGAAATCTCTTTTTTGATCAGTTGGGTTGGTTTGAGGACTCCAACAAGACTTTTCTCGACCGCCACATCTTCTATAACGGGAATTATCTGGGTGTTGAGCTGATCACTGCGCAGTTCTTCAACTGGTCAACTCCGACGCTCATGACCCCCGAAGCCCGGGCGGAAGTGCTCCGGCGTTTGTTTGCTGAGAGCGCTCTTTTGAAATAATTGGTGCAATCCTCTGCGATTCTTTTCTGGAAAAATTGACCGATATAACAAGGTGTCGTGGGATTAACTGGTGGTCCGCGTGTCAATTAAAAAGAGAACCGGTTTCTGACCAGTTCTCTTGTTTGTGGTGCCCCTACCGGGATTCGAACCCGGGTTTTAGCCTTGAAAGGGCTGCGTCCTAACCACTAGACAATAGGGGCATCGTGTTAATGGGCGTCAAGGAAGGAATTCTACATGAATATCCTCAACTGGTCAAGCCCGAGTTTTGGCTTGTTTCTGTTTCAAGACGCAAAGTTAAAAATTTCAGCCACAAATTTCAGCCTCAAATTTCAGCCTCGAAAAATTTGACAGTACCGGAATGTTGCTTTATAATGACCGATCGTTGCCCCAGCGAAAGTTGGCTGGGGTTAATTATGTAAACCAACTTTCCCGTCCCTGGGTGGTAGCACGCTCAGCAAGCGGTGAAGTAAAGATTGGAGAGATTATGAAATATGCTATTTTTGAAGCGGGCGGTAAGCAATACCGCGCCGAAGAAGGTAAGACGCTCAGTGTCGATCTTCTGACCGCCAAAGTCGGCGAAGCAGTTACCCTTGATAAAGTGCTTATGGTAGTGGATGGCGATGCGGTCACAGTTGGTGCCCCCTATATCAAGGGCGCCAAATTGGATGCGACTGTTGAAGAGCACTATCGTGGCAAGAAGATCCTGGTGTTCAAATATAAGCCAAAGATCGATTACCGCCGAAAGGCAGGTCATCGCCAACAATACACCAGATTACTGGTTCAATCAATCGTGATGGAGTAGAGAAATGGCCCATAAAAAAGGTGGCGGGTCATCCCGCAATGGTCGTGACAGCCAGGGGCAGCGCCTGGGTATTAAAAAATTCGGTGGAGAATATGTCATCAGCGGCAACATTCTTGTTCGTCAGCACGGCACCAAAGTGCATCCCGGCTGGAATGTAGGACAAGGTCGCGATTATACTCTCTTCGCAACAAAAGAAGGCTATGTGAAATACGAAACTCTTGCCGGCGGACGCAAGCGCGTCCATGTGGTGGAGCAGCGTGAGGAGCCTACGAAAGGCAGCAAATAAGCATGAGAACTAAGATTCAACCCAAATACTATCCTAACGCAAAGGTTTCCTGCGCTTCTTGCGGTGCCGAATGGACCACAGGCTCAACGGTTCCCGAGATCCGTACTGAAGTTTGTTCGAATTGCCACCCCTTCTATACCGGTCAGCAGGCGCGTATCCTCGACCGCGAAGGGCAGGTGGATCGCTTCTATAAACGTCTCCAGGTTCGCCAGGATTATGTCGCGGAGCAAAAAGCTGCTTCGCAGGCAAAGACTTCCCCAAGCCGCTTAATTTCCGAGCTCAATCTGGGCGCTAAGGCTGTTGCCGCGCTCAACCGCGCTGAACTTGTCACAGTTGGTGATGTGCTCGCCAAGCTCGAGGGCGGTGAGAAGGCGCTGCTCGAAGTCGAAGGTTTCGGTCGTAAATCCTTGATCGATCTCAAGAAATCCCTGCGCCAGATGGGATATAAGCTCCCGGATGCCGCCCAGGAAATCGAGATTTAATCCAAGACCAATCAAAAGTTCAGGCAGGCTGCTAAGCCTGCCTGTTTTGTTAATTCAGGCAATACCGGTGTTACGGGGCAAAAGAAGAACCTGACCATAGAGAATAAAAAGTAAGCTTTTTTAAGGACAGACATGAGGACATTGTCAGCGCCTTACAAACAAATATCCTAAATCCCCGCCAAGGAACCTTCTATCGGGTTCTAAAAAACAGAATCCTCTCGCTTATTACCTTGAAATTAACCACACTGAACGGAGCATGGATGCTTCATACTTGGAGCCTCATGTTTCATGTCACTGAGTAATCTTAGAGATCGACCCGTGTAGTTAGTTTTACCTCCCAATAGCTCTGCTGGATTTAAGTTACAGGGTGATTGTATATAACTTCTCTTGGATACATTATTAGAAAGGCGACACGAAAAGTGGCATGATTTCCTTTGGAATTTATGATAATACGCTCATCGATTCTGTCTAATTCCTTATACGCTTACTCCGCTGGAGAAAGGGACTGTCACGGGTGAGTACTTTGAAATTCTAACGCTGCTCTCAACCAAGCTGCGCCGACTCTCCCAAGGCTAACATCTGTCGGATTATCTCTTTTGGTAGTAAATGACCAAGAAGCAGACACCTTGCACCTTTACCCGCATAAATTCTACGGGAAGTGATATACTTTCATCCCGTGGATATTAATACCTACTCAACCTGGCTTGAGATTGACCTTAAAGCTATCAAGAATAATACCGCCCTGATCCGTGAAATCACTGGTGCAGAGGTGATGGCTGTAATCAAAGCCAATGGCTATGGTCATGGCGCTCGTCCTGCCGCCCAGGCGGCTGTTGCCGGCGGCGCAACGTGGATCGGCGTGGCGCGCATCGAAGAAGCGCTCTCCCTTCGCAGAGCTGGCATTTCCTGCAAGTTACTGGTGCTGGGTTTCACTCCTGCTGCCAAGGTGCCGGATGCTATCGAACACAACATCACGGTTGCTCTATTTGACCCTGAGCTGGCGCAAAATTACCTTGATTATGTCAACATCCACGGCGGGACCTTGCATGCCCACTTAAAAGTCGAAACTGGCATGGGCCGCCTTGGGATGAAACCGGAATACGTTGCGTCGTTCCTCGGTAAGCTCAAAGACACTGGAATCAAAGTCGATGGCATTTTTACCCATCTTGCTAAGGCGGATGAGCCTAATTCTGACTCAACCCCCCGACAACTTGCCATTTTCGACAACCTCCTTACCGACCTCGAGAGCAAGGGGCTCAAACCCGGAAACGTCCACGCTGCAAACTCGGCTGCGGTGCTCAACTTCCCAGAAGCTAACTACGACATCGTCCGCCCGGGTGATCTGCTGTTCTCTGCTGTTCGGCATGTCTCCCACCGGTGAGGCGCTGCCGGATGGTTTCAAACCCGCCTTGACCTGGAAAGCGCGGTTGATTTCTCTACGCAGTTTCCCCGCTGGGCATGGGATCAGCTACGGCTCCACTTACGTTACCCAAAAAGAAGAGCGGATTGGCGTCATGCCGACCGGATATGGCGATGGCTTCCGCCGTGCCAAATATCAGCAGGTGCTGGTTGGCGGCAAACGGGTGGATGTGGTTGGCAGAGTCTGTATGGACCAGTGCATGCTGCAGCTCGACAGCGTTCCCGAAGCCAAAGTCGGTGATGAGATCGTTATTATCGGCACGCAGGGCGGCGAAACCCTGAGCGTGGATGAGGTCGCGGAGCGTTGGGGCACCATTAATTACGAAGTCGTTTGCGGCTTGGCGGACCGTCTGCCAAGGATTTACCTCGAATGACACAATCCCTGATACGGGCGGAATTTCACTGCCACACCGTTTATTCACCCGACAGCCTGGTGAGTCTTACCGCGCTGATGAAGACCTGCGATGAACGTGGGATCGATAAAATCGCCATCACAGACCATGGCTCCATAAAAGGCGCGCTCAAGGCGCAAAAAATGGTCCCCGAACGTGTGATTGTTTCCGAAGAAATTGCCACTCCCGAAGGGGAGCTGCTGGGTTACTTCATGAACGAAGAGATACCCCAGGGTTTGCCGGCGCTTGAGGTCGCGCGCCGATTGCGCGGGCAGGGCGCTTTCATCAGTATCGCCCATCCATTCGACCCGCGCCGCAGTTGGTGGACTCCTAAAACGCTTGACGCGCTCCTGCCTTTTTTGGATGGGGTGGAAGTTTATAATGCCCGCTGCCTGCGTCAGGAATACAACCAGGCGGCGTATCGCTTCGCGGTTGAGCATGGAAAAACGCTGATGGCGGGCAGCGATGCCCACACCCTGCGCGAGCTCGGGCGCGCCAGCATGACGATGCCATTTTTTGAAGACGCGGAAGGTTTACGCGCAGCCGCGCATGAGGGAGTGATCAGCGGCGAGCTTTCCGGACTATACGACCGTATGGTGTCCGCCTTCGCGAAAGTCGCAAAGAAATTCAATTGATAATTCGTGCCTGTCAGCAAGTGGTTCATTGAGACTGGTTACTGTTAAGCTCTTGTGAAGAATTATTATCCAGGGGCGGAGTAGAAGAAATCTGTCTCTTTAAACGAAAATAATTTCCTGTTTAAAATCGGGCAATTATGGGTTAGAATTATCATGGAAATAAATGGGCACTCTGATAACAAGGGGTTCATCTTTCCAATCGTTTGGCAAAATAAGAATCGGAATTGGAGCGTTTTATGGCTATTCATTTATATCTATCTTTGTTTCCTGAAGCACTGATTGCTTCTATGTTGTCTCCCGAAGACTTCGGTACTTATTATGCCCTTGGCTCCGCAAAGAAATCGCGCGGGCAAGCGATATTTTTTGAAGTTGACCCTGACTATCGTCATTCGCATTTTAAGATCGATGAGGCGTACAAACGCTGTGTTCCCCACGATGACGGCAGCCTGAAAGCTTCGGTTTACATCTCCGTATATCGTGCCCTGGAGCATATCAAACTGAGCGCCCTCCAGCACCTCTTCCTCACCACTCCGGATGGTCACACGCTGGATCTTGCCCCATCAGAGGACATTCCCGATCTGACTGGTCAGTTGCACCTTTACCAGGAAATCGCTCCCGTCGCACCGCTCGTGGTCAGCCGCCTCGGACCGATTGAATTTCTCGATCAGCTCGTGCGCAGTCCGGTTTCTTTGGTTAGCGTTCCCGCGATCGTTTTTACGGAGCTGGAGCTTGGCGAACTGGCAGATGATCCCGAGATGGGCATCATGGTCAGCCTCCCCTACGAAAACCAGGATCACCTGCGCCAGTGCCTGACGGACGTTAAGACTAAATACAACACCACAAAAATAGTTGACCGTTCGCACAACCCAAACCTGGAGTATCGCTCCATCAAAAACGGATTTTATGTTGGCAACAAAAAGGAAATGCGCTACTATCCGATGCCTTCGGCAGAGGAATTGCGTGTCATGAACTACCGCTGGTTCCGTTCCGCTAATCTGTAAACTACCTTGAACTAAGAAAAAATCCGCGAAATTCCGCGGATTTTTTTAATCATGGATGACAGCCATATTTCCAAGCACTCCCCATGAGGTGAGAAACACCTCTATAGGCACGGAGAAAAACTTGCCGTTGTTCATGTAAGCAATGCTGACTTCATCGTATCCGATGAGGATTACTACGTGCTCAAACGGAGCGACAGTCACCGGGTTGCCAGCTTTATCGAGGATCCGGACAGGTTCGCTGTACTCCATGTTGCCGATCACCCAGGCAATGATGGGGTCGCCTTCAGCCAGCTCCGCTTTC
>JAGVUP010000194.1 GCA_019136215.1 Chloroflexota bacterium
CCCCGTTCCTCGTTCAGCCGGCAAGCCCTCTCCAACAGACGCGAGTGGAGGTAGAAAATATCGCCCGGATAGGCTTCTCGTCCGGGCGGGCGGCGCAGCAGGAGACTCATCTCGCGGTATGTATCGGCATGTTTGGAGAGGTCATCGTAGACGATCAACACGTCCATGCCTTTATCCAGCAGGAATTCTGCCAGCGTCACGCCCGCGTAGGGCGCCAGGTAGCGCAGGGCAGGCGGGTCGTCGGGGCTGGAGACCATCACGGTAGTCTGGTTCATCACGCCGCCGGCTTTGAGTGTTTCCACCGCGTTGAGGACGGAAGTCTTCTTCTGACCGATCGAGACGTACACACAGCGGACGTCAGTGCCCTTTTGACTGAGGATGGCATCCAAAGCCAGGGTGGTCTTGCCGATCTGGCGGTCGCCCACGATCAGCTCGCGCTGACCGCGCCCCAGGGGCAGGAGCGCGTCGATAATTTTTGTTCCAGTATGCAGCGGGGTGTCCACAGGCGCGCGGTCGATCACTCCCGGGGCAATACGTTCCACGGGGCGATACTCGGAGGGCATCACCGGTCGGTTCTCGTCCAACGGTCTTCCGAGAGGGTCCACAACCCTGCCGAGGAAAGACATGCCCACCGGAATGCTGAGGCGTTTGCCTGTCGCGATCGCCACATCACCGCCGCGAATGCCGGTGTCCTCCCCCAGGAGGATCACGTCAACATGCTTTCGATCCAGGTTCAGGACCATTCCCTGTACCCCATTCGGGAAGGTAACCAATTCTTCCAGAAAAACCCTCGGCAAACCGCTGAGTGTGGCAATGCCGTTGCCCACGTGCTGCACCGTACCCACGCTGTGGAAGAAAACCTGGTGGATTTGCTGCTGGCTGGCAGATTGAAGCTCACCGATCACGTACTCCGGTTTGAGGGCTTCCGGACGTCCGGGCAGTTTATCCGCCACGCGCGCTTTTACCTCCCTCAGGAAGCTTTCGCGTCCAAGCGAAAGCGGGTCATTCCGACGCAATCGCTCGGTCAGTTCAGCTAAACGCTGGTTGGTCTTGAGGTCTAAATCATTCATTGTCAGGTTTCGCGAGGGTTTCTAATTTTTGCCCGATTTCATCGCGCAGAGAGTCCAGGTGGGCGCTGATGGTGTTATCCAATACGATGTCCCCGACCCTGGCGCGGATGCCGCTTACGAGTTCCGGTCGCACAGCCACTTCGAGCTCCACTTCCTTATCCGTCAGAGCGTTGAAGGTGTTGAGTAGTTTCAACTGCTGTTCGGGCGTGAGTTCCCGCGGGACTTCGAGGTCTACCGTTGGGATCCTTTCCTCGAGAGATTCGCGGATATTCTGAACCATGCGCATATCGGTGCGCCCCATATTCCAGATGTGGCGGGTCATTTCCTCGATCAGTGTGTCGTGCACCTGGGCGGGAGTCACTTGGCGCAGAGTGGCGTTGCTGATGGAGATGACCGTATCCACCAGGTTATTTTGCAGACGCTTGATGTCCACTTCCTGCTCTTTGCGAGCTTCGCTGACTGCCTCCATCATGATCGACTCCGCCTCTTCGCGGGTTGCTTCAAGCAAGTCTTTCTGCTGGATCTGACTATTCACATACGCCTGATCAGTAATCTTTTCGATCTCCTCATCAAGGTTGATCAGGCGCTCATCCAGTTCCTCAAGACGCTGCCGGGCATCCATCTGGTCGCGCTGCAGCTCCGCGCGGAGAGCGGCTTTCTCGATCGCCCGTTCTTCCGCCCTTTTCGTCATCGGCTTAAAAACCAGAAAGTATAGGATCACCGTCAGAACGAGAAAATTGAGAATTTCCCAGATGATGGTGCTAAGGTCAAGATCGAGCATGGTTTAGCCCCCATAAAAATGCGCGATGAGTGGGTTGGCAAACAGCAGCACCAGCACGACCAGCAGGACGTAAATTGAGGCTGTTTCGAGCAGCGCCAGCGAGATCAGCATCGCGGTTCGCAATTGAGGCGAAGCGTCTGGCTGCCTTGCCATGCCTTCGATGGCTTTTTCTGCTGCCTTGCCCTCCACCCAGGTGGGGATCATGGTTCCAATCACGATTGCCAATCCGCATACAATTGTCGTGACAATGATGATCAAAACCTCCGGTGTCAAATTCTCCATTAGTTGATTCCTTTCTCAATCTTTTTACTTAGCTTAAGCAATCTTTTCTTCTCAGCTTTTTCTGCTTTAATTCTCTGATCTTCTTCATTGATCTCAACCGCGGAGGAGATAAACAACGCCGCCAGCGTCGTCAGGACAAATGCCTGCAGCAAGCCGGAGATCATCGAGATCGCGGTCATGGCAATCGGCAGGAAGTACGGCACGATCGAAAACACGATCGCCACGATCAAGTCCCCGCTCAGAATGTTGCCGAAAAGGCGCATTGAGAGCGAGAGGGTGCGGCTGACCTGCCCGATTAATTCAATCGGGAACATGAAGATCGGGCTGGCGAATTCTTTCAGGTACTTCCAGACGCCCTTTTTGATCATCCCGTAGCCATGTACCGAAAGCACCACGATCAAAGCCAGCCCGATCGTGGTGTTGATGTCCGCGGTGGGCGACTTCATCCCCGGGACGACGGAGATCAGGTTGGCAAAGAGCGTGAATATCATCAAACTGCCCAATAAGGGGATGTATGGGTGCAAATCGTCCACGTCCATGACGTCATCCAGGATGCTGATCACCATCTCGAGCAGGTATTCCAGCAGATGCGGCTTGAGCATTTTGAGGATCAGCGCCACAACGATGATGATACCCATTGTGATCCAGGTGTAGACCACAGTATCACGAATGGGGATAATCCCGAAGAGCGTGAAGACGATTTTGTGATCAATTACATCCAATTTACTTCTCCTTTTGGACCGCGTGAGAATTCTGGCGCTTGTGATAGGCAATTACCTGCGCCCAAATCACAAGCGTCACCGCGATCACCATCCCAATCACTGCCAGGGGTTCTGTGCGCAGCGCCAGGAAAAGCATCAGCCCGAAAAGAATAAACATCACGACCCGCCGCAGAAGTAATCCCCTCATCCAGCCTGCTTTTTCACCCGCAGTGGGTTGGATCGCCTCGACTTCTTTTCGCAGCCACTGGAAGGACATCACAGCCCATCCGGCGGCTGCCAAGCCCCAGAAGATGACCCAGAATATATTGATACCCTTATTTCCCATATCGCTGCTTGCGTCTGCGTTCCTGTTCTTTGATGAGCTGCTTCATTCTTTCGAGTTCTGCCGCTCTTTTTTCGTTAACTTCCTTATTCATTACGTAAAACTCATAGTTCACGTAGCGGATCATTGCTGCGACCGCGCTGATCACGCCCACTCCGAGGAGGATCAGCGTCCAGCGGGGACTGGTGCCAAAGCGCAGGTCCAGCAGATAGCCAATCAGTGGTCCGCCAACAATCGGGATGCCGATCTCCCAACCGATGGTTGTCGCACGCAGATCCCGCGCCGAAAACATGCGCTTGCGGCGGGTCACCTTCTCCTCTTTCGGCGGTTCAGGTAGGTTCTCCGGAGCTGCATTGACAACCTGGTTTTCTGCCATCGC
>JAGVUP010000103.1 GCA_019136215.1 Chloroflexota bacterium
AGACTTCCGGTAAGCAGACACCATCGCAGAGTTGATTGCAGCCATGACGACATCACGGGGCAAGCCCTTGTCTTCCAGGATCTCATTGAAGGCTAAGGCAAATTCGCTTTTCATTTCTCTTTCCACTCCAAAATTACACTAAACAAAAAAGTGGACACCTGCCCACTTTTCATGAAGAAAAGTATTCTTTTACGAACGTCTATATTCTAACAGAATTGCGCGGAATTGCAAGCGCTACCAGCAATTACCTACAGCAATTACGCACAGTATAGTTTTTTCCTTTTCCTCTCATACCAGCAGAGAGTCAGCCAAGTATGCAGGCGCTTTTCTCAAAAAGGCTCTTTGCAGAGGATTGCACCTGTTCAACTGAAAGAGCGCCAAGCTCATCGGCACTCTTATCAAGCATTTTACAATACTCCGAAACGATCCTGTGGGCTGCGGCTGAATGTCCATTGCTGTCATCGGAAGAATCTGCTTCACGAACAAACTGCTCCAAAAGGTTCCTTTCCGTGGAATAGATCAGCTCTACCAGTTTTGCACGGTACTCCAGCAGCACAGAAGGCATGTCGGGGCAGAGAACCAAATCCCTCGCGTGCTGTGCCTCGTGTTTGAGCAGAGACACCCTGAAATTCTCCCTGTCAACGTCATAGGAGGGTTTTACGCAGTTGATGATCCCATCGGTGTCTGTCCAGCCGCCCGTGCTGACCCTGCCGAAAGAGAGATAGTCCAGCCAACTTTTCAAAATAAAGCCGTCCAGTAGCTTCACGGTATAAGGTTGTGTCCCTTCCGGCAGTTCAACATCATAAGTCCTGCTCTCCGTTGTTTTCCAGACATAAGGCCCATAGTATCCACCGGTTTTGCCGCCGAGAAAATAAAACCCTCTGCGCTGAAATTCTCCGGCAACGGTCTCCTGTTCTATATCGTCAAGGCTGATATTCCCGTCAGTAATATGAAGGAGCGCCGCCAGCTTTGTCCGCAGCTTATCTTCAGCCACGGCTCTATCGAGACGCAGATAGAACACGTCCCTATAATACTGCTGATAAGCGCACAGAATGTCGTTGAGCGGTTCATCAGTCGCATAGTCCAGATATTGTTCTTTATCAAAGACGGTCATGTATCGCTGATAAAGCGCGTTCTGGTCCAGGAACTGCTTTACATAGCGAATTGCTCCGGCGAGATTACCTTTGATGATGTAACCACAATAGGTATCTTCATTAAATTGATAGTCTTTTCTTACCATATTAGTCTTTTTCGTTTCTTGTTAACTTCGGGCCAAAATGTCCCGAAGTTAGGCTTCTAAAGGAACTTAGATTACATTTCAAAGCTATTTCTCCAAGTCTGCGCTCTTTGCAACAAAACCAGAATATCCCTGATAGAACAACTCTTTCAATCGTGGAACTCCACCGCTTTGCCATTGTCGCACTGGATAAATCATACCGCACATAGCCGCGTATTTGTCGTAATAGTCCCATAGCTGGCTTCATATGTATACCGCTCCTGTGTTTCCGTTTTTTTCTCTTGAAGCGCATCCTTCATCCTGGTAACGGAATTCTTTTTTCATTATTTTGCGGGTTGAAGCCGGAAGGGCGAGGTTGGAAGCGTTGAAAACCTTATCCTTTGGTCACTTTCCTCGCTTCCAATTCACCGGAATCGAATCATCCATTCGGCGGATTGGGGACGGATCAACAGGGGCATCCATTCGTCGATCCCCTGTCCCCAATCGTGCCGCAGGGACCAGATTGCCCTCTTCATACGGATGAGGGACCAGCCTGCGCTGAACGGATGGGGTTGTACGGCGGGACGAATACCCTGCTTTGTGTGCACCGCGTCATGGTTTCCATCTCATCGTATAAGACGGAACATTCGCAGCGTTCGGTCGTCTTTTTGAGATACAATCGAGTGCAGTGTAAAACGACGTTTTACCAGAAAGATGTCATGCATGAGTTGATCGTTGCCCTTCATCTACACACGGTTTATTCTGACGGAACCGGCGTGCACGCGGACCTCGCCGCCGCTGGTCTCAAGGCAGGAGTGGACGTGTTGATCGTGTCGGATCATAACGTGCTTGTCAATGATGTCGAAGGCTACACGCAGAAAGGCAAGCGCCGCCTGCTTTTGCTTGCCGGCGAAGAGGTCCACGACCGCACCGCCTCCGTCGGCGGCAACCACCTGCTCATCTTCGGGCATAAGGTCGGGCTCACCCGCTATGCCCCCAATCGCCAACAGTTGATCGACCAGGCACGCTCCGCCGGCGCGCTGACTTTTCTGGCGCACCCCTTGGATGATCCTCTGCCGTGGCTTCACGAACGCTCCTTCGCGTGGACGGACTGGAACGTGAAAGGTTTCACCGGCATTGAATTATGGAACCAAATGAGTGAGTTTAAGACCCGCTCCCAAAGCCTCTTAAAAGCGGGATTGCATGCTTTTTTCCCGGGATTTATGATGCTCGGTCCCACAGAGCAAACGCTCATGCTTTGGGATGAACTGCTGCTCACCCGCAAACACCCCGTGGTCGCTGTGGCAGGATCTGACGCTCACGCCCACACCTTCCATGCGGGACCTTTCAAGGCGCAGGTTTATCCGTACGAAATCGCTTTCCGTTCAATTACGACTCACATCATCACTCCCCAACCCCTCAGCGGCGAGATTAACTCCGACCGGCGCATGGTCTATGAAGCCCTCTCTGCCGGGCATTGCTTCTGCGCCAATGACATAGCGCATTCAACCCGCGGATTTCGATTCACCTGCGATAACTACGACGGGACCTTCTGGATGGGGGACAGCGTCAGCGCGAAATCCGGGCTCACGCTGCAGGTGAGGGCGCCGATACGCTCTCACATCCGCCTGTTGAAGGATGGAAAATTGGCGCTCGAGGTCCGCGACCGGGAGGTGCTCACCTACCTGACCAAAGAACCCGGCATCTACCGCGCGGAGGTCTACATCGATTACCGCGGGCGGCACCGGGGATGGATTTTCAGCAATCCGATTTACGCGGTGTAATTTGCTGTTTGTTTGACTGCCCCTTAATTCCCCTAAATCCAAAAGCAAAGGTTTCATTGGTATAATTTCAGCGTGGCTGCCATGCAAGATTTTTTAGCTTTGATAGAAGGGAAGATCCAAGCCCTGCTCGAGGGCACCCTGGACAGGCTGCTCTATCCCGGCGCGGCGACGTCGCTGAGCAGCCGATTGGTGCAAATCATCGACGAAAAGCTCCAATCCCAAACAGACAGCGGAAACAAATACGTCCCCGATCTGATCACGCTATCCATATCCCCGGAAAAATGGGATGCCTGGCAGGAAATCACCCCCACCCTGAACCAGGTCGCCAGTGAAGTGGAAGCTGGCTGGCTGGAGCAGGGCTACCAATTCCGCGTGCCGCTCCGCATCCAACTGGCGCAAAATCCCAGGCTGACTGTGGACGCGATCGAGATATCCACGTCCCTGACACATCCTTCCGTCGAGACCTCAAAAACCGCGCTGCAGACCACGGTTCCCGAGACCCCTGTTGAAGCCGTCACCCCGGAAAACGCGTATTTTATTATCAACGGCAAGGAACAGCTTTATCTGACCAAAGCCATCATCAAGATCGGGCGCCGCAGCACCAGTGACATCCAGATCGATGATCCGCTTGTCTCCCGCGACCACCTTCTGCTCCGAGCGAAGCAGGGGTACTATCTGCTCTTTGACCTCAGTTCCACTGGCGGCACTTTTATCAACAATCAGCCGGTCAAGACCGCCACCCTGAAACCCGGGGATGTCGTCCGCATCGGAAAGACCCTCCTCATTTACAACCAGAATGTGCCCGCGAGGGGTTCGAATCCAACCACTGTGATGGCGAAGGAGAATTGAAATGTCTGCAACGGTTGGCTTGGTTCTGCGCGTGCTTTTTCTGGTGTTCCTGTACGCCTTTTTGGGGCTCGCGGTGTGGATGCTTTGGCGAAGTGTGGTCTCGAAGCAGGCAAAGCGGGGAAACCTCGCCATCCCCAGCCTGACGCTGATTTCAGAAACGGACGGTGAACCCAAAACCCAGACTTTCGCCAGCGTCGAAATCCTGATCGGACGCAGCCAGGAATGTGATTTTGTGCTCAGAGATTCCACTGTTTCTTCCAAACACGCGCGCTTATACTACGCTCTTAACCAGTGGTGGTTCGAGGATCTTAAATCGACAAACGGGTCTTTTTTGGACGGAATACGGGTTGAGGAACCCATCGTGGTCAAAGATAACGACGAAATTTATTGCGGCGACGCAATCTTTACCATCTCCATCAAACCAATAGAACAATAAGAGAGGCCAAGATGACTAGAGAGTTTGCATTTGGGATCATAGGAGGATCTGGGCTGTACGGCTTCAATGGGCTGCAGAATGTAGAGACCATTGAAGTGGACACTCCCTTTGGCAAGCCATCTTCACCAATCGTGATCGGAGAAGTAAAAGGCAAAAAGCTGGCTTTTTTGGCCAGGCACGGCATCGGACATGTCCTTTCACCCTCCGAAGTGAACTATCGGGCGAATATCTACGCTTTCAAAGAACTCGGCATCGATAAAATCATCAGCGTCAGCGCCGTCGGGTCCCTGCGGGAGGATTACGCTCCCGGGCATATCATCGTCCCCGACCAGATTTTTGACTTCACGAAAGACCGAAAACGCAGTTTCTTTGGCGAAGGGATCGTCGCCCATATCAGCACCGCGGAGCCATTCTGCCCCAGCCTGAGCGCGCTGCTGCTCAAGGCGCTGCAGGAACAAGAAGCGACCATCCACGCCGGCGGCACCTACATCACCATCGAGGGACCGCGTTTCTCCACTCGGGGAGAGTCAAACACTTTCCGCAGTTGGGGAATGTCGTTGGTTGGGATGACGGCTTCGCCCGAAGCTTTCTTAGCCCGTGAAGCAGAGATCTGCTACGCCACTATGGCGCACGTGACCGATTATGACTGCTGGCATATCTCCGAGGAACCTGTCACCGTGGAAATGGTCATCAACACCCTCTCCCACAACCTTTCGATCGCTCAAAACACCCTGGTGCGCATGGTTGACCTGCTCGCTGAGGAAGATTACGCGGCTTGCGAATGCGGCAATGCTCTCAACAACGCCACCATGACCAACCCTGCGAAAATCGACCCGGAAACTAAATCCAGGCTCCACTTGCTCGTTGATAAGTACCTCGGATAATTTTGGCTGCCAAGACCACTGCCCAACCACATTCCAAACAGCCCAGGCTGCTTATACTGGCGATAATTTTCCTGTTCTTCCAGGCTGCCGCCCTCTCGCTGGCAGACGGCACGCGCCTGCACCTGGAATATCTGAAGCCGGACTGGATGACCTTTGTGCCCTTCCTCGTCTGGCTTGGCGCTGTTCTCTTGCTCCATAAAGCCGTCAGAGAGAGACTGCCGAACCGCGACCCGTGGGTTTTCCCCATCTTCGCGGCTCTGGTCGGCTGGGGTCTGCAGACAGTTTGGCGCCTCTCACCGAGCCTGGGACAGAAGCAGTTGGGATGGTTTTTGGCAGGCTGCGTCTTCTTTTGGTTGGGGCTCAAGACCAAACGATTAAGTCACTTATTAAAACGCTACAAGTACGTTTGGCTGCTGATCGGTTTGCTGCTGATCGGGCTCACCTTTTTCATTGGAGTCAACCCAACCGGTTCAGGACCGCAGTTGTGGCTGAAGGCGCTCGGCTTTTACATCCAGCCTTCCGAACCTCTTAAACTTCTTATGATCGTTTACCTGGCAGCTTTCTTCGCCGACCAGATCAAACCTAACATCACCCTGCTGGGATCGCTGCTCCCGACGCTTTTTGTGACCGCCACAGCGGGTTTACTGCTCGTTGTGCAGCGCGATATCGGCACCGCCAGTTTGTTCGTCTGCCTGTACATCCTGATGCTGACCGTGACCACTCAGCGGCGCAGGTTCCTGTGGATCATCCCATTAGCAGCGGTACTTGCCGGAATAGTTGGCTACTTTGTGTTCGATGTTGTCCGTGAGCGGATCGACATCTGGCTCAACCCCTGGGCGCAGTCAACCGGAAACGCCTACCAGCTCATCCAAGCGCAGATCGCGATCGCAGCCGGCGGCTTGGCTGGAACAGGGCCCGGCTTGGGCAGTCCGCTCTTCATCCCCGTCGCGGTTTCCGACTTTATCATCCCGGCTGTTTCTGAGGAAACCGGCTTGCTGGGCACCGCCGCGGTGGTCCTTATGATGATGTTCCTGGTCGTCCGCGGCATCAGCATCGCCCAATCCGCGAAGACCACTTTTGGACGCTACCTGGCTTTTGGGATCGCCGCGTATTTCGGACTGCAAACTTTCATCATTGCCAGTGGCAATCTGGGCTTGCTGCCCCTGACCGGCATGACCTTCCCGTTCTTTTCCTATGGCGGTTCATCCCTCGTTACCAATCTGGTCGCGGTGATGATTTTGCTCAAGATCAGCAGTGAGCTCGCTCCGGAACCGCTGCCCGAGGTGGTACGCAAACCCTACCGATGGGTAGCAGCCATTTTTATCGTACTGTTTCTTCTGGTGATCGCCGCGGGCAGTTGGATCGCGATCTTCCAGCGCGAAACTCTGCTGGCAAAACCCGAAAACCCGCGTTGGGTGGTTTATGACCTCTATTCTCCGCGCGGGAAAATTCTCAGCCAATCCGGCGATGAGCTGGCTATCACCACCGGCGAAGCCGGCAGTTACGAACGGGAAGTGCTGATGCCAGCCCTGAGCAACACGATCGGATACACCAGCGGGCTTTACGGACAGGATGGGCTGGAATTGAGCCAGTATGACTGGCTGCGGGGCTATTCCGGAACGAGCTACGACACGCTCTGGAAGCACCAACTGCTCTACAACCAGCCACCTGCCGGCGTGGACATCAAACTGACCATCAACACCGCCCTCCAAAACAGCGCCGACGCCCTGCTGGGGGACGCGAAAGGCGCGGTGGTGCTCCTGAACGCCGCTACCGGCGAGATCTACGCCCTGGCTTCGCACCCCTACTTTGACGCCAACACGCTCACCGAAAACTGGGAGCAACTGCGCGACGACAAAGATGCCCCCATGGTGAACCGCACGACCCAGGCAACCTACCCGCTGGGAACTTTGGTGAACAGTTTGGGGCTCGCCACCTACTACAACCATCCGCAATCTGCCAAAGGCTCCCTGCCCGAGGCGGAAGGCGGACAGGACGCCTTCTGCAAGGCAGCCAGCCAGGCATACGGAGGTGACTTGAACGGTTACCAATCCGGCTGTGAAGAAGCCGCCTTGAATCTCATCCAAAACCTGGATCCGGAGGTCTTCGTGACCCAGTTGGAAGAATTCGGGATGTTCGACGCGCCGGTTTTCTCTCTGCGCACAAGCGCACCAACCAATAAAACGGATCCGGCTCTCCTGGAGACCAAGCCGATGAGCGTGCTTGAAATCCAGGCAACCCCGCTGCAAATGGCGCTTATCGCGGCAAGTATCACCAATGACGGCATGCTGCCTTCTCCGCGCCTGCGCAACACCTGGCAGGCGGAAGACGGCACCTGGATACCCTTCAAAGAGGGTGTTTTGCCGGTGCAGGTGATCAATTCGATCGCCGCCCAGCGTCTGCGGAAGAGCTTGATCGGGAGTGACGATGCTTTTTGGTTCCAAAGCGGTCACGCCCAAACCCGCGACGGCAGCATCCTGACCTGGTACATCGGCGGGACTACCGAAGACTGGATCGCCACACCGCTGGCAGTCGCGGTGGCAGTAGAATCAAACGCTCCCGACCTCGCGCAAAAGATCGGGAGCAGTCTCTTGAGTTTATTTGCTCCGGATTAAGCTTAGCGGATCCGCAGGAACTTGCGCCTGCCAACCTGCAATACGCATTCCGGCTTGAGCGTGCTGTTAGGGTCGCTCACGGTTACGCCATCCACCTTCACGCCCATCTGATCGATCAGGCGGCGGGCTTCGCTGCGGGAAGCAGCCATTTTCTGCCCAACCATGATGTCGATCAAAGTCTCATCCGCGCCGGGATGATATTCAGGCATCTCTTCCGGGATGTCGCCTTTCTGGAAAGTCAGCACAAACTGTTTTTGCGCGTCCGCAGCCTCTTCGGCGCCGTAGAAAACGGTGGTGATGCCGAGCGCGAGCTGCATCTTGGCATCGCGCGGATGCAGACTGCTGTCCGCCAGCCCGGCTTTGAAGTGCGCGAGCTGTTCAGGGGTCCATTCTGTCGCGAGTTCCGCGTAGACCGGCATTGCCTTATCCGGAATACTCATTACCTTGCCGTACATATCCGCGGCGTTGGTGTTCAGCGGGATGTGATTGCCGAGCGATTTGCTCATCCGCACCTCGCCGTCCGTTCCGGGCAGAATTCCGAGGATAATGCCAATGTTTGGCTTTTTGTCCAGCGAGCTCATGATCTTGCGCGACGCGGTCATGATATTGAAGAGCTGATCCGAACCGCCCACCTGAACATCAGCGTCGAGGTGATAGGCATCATATCCCTGCATGATCGCGTAGAAAAATTCGTGCAGATAGATCGGTTCGTTTTTATCCCAGCGTTTGTGGAAGTTATCGCGCGTCAGGAATTGCTGCACTGTAAAATTCGAAGCCAGACCGATGAAATCGGTCATCGTAAGATTTCGCAGCCACTGATCGTTATACAGCACCTGCGTGCGCTCCGGATCAAGGATGCGGAAAGCCTGCTCGGCATAGGTTTGGGCGTTTTCCATCACCTTCTCTTCGCTCAGATGCGGGCGGAGTTTATCCTTATCGGAAGGATCGCCGATCATCGAGGTATAGGTGCCGATCACAAAGAGCACCTGGTGCCCAAGCTCTTGGAACTGGCGCAGCTTGCGCATGGTAACGGTATGCCCAAGATGGAGATCCGTGGAGGTGGGGTCATAACCGCAATAAACACGCAGAGGTTTGCCGGTTTTTTCGGATTCGATCAGGCGTTCGCGCAACTCTGCCGCCATATTGTCGGCAATAGACGCGTCGCCAAAATCAGCGCCCTGCATTAAGTACTTGACTTGTTCATTGATGTTCATATTCTTCTCCTTCACGGTCAAATTCGGCGTATGACCGCCTTTGATGGAATTGAAATTAGAATTTTACCACTGGTTTATATCTCCCACGTGGTTTTAAATCAATAGAGGGGGACATTGAACTGTATCGCTATTGCCCTAAGCAGAGCTTCCTCGTTTCAGGGGAATACAAAAACGGATGAGCGCGGCTCATCCGTTCTGCTTTTTCGATAATACTGTCAACTATTCGTTCGGGTAAGAGGAAATGTCGTCATCGAGTTTCGGCTCCTCATCCGGCTCGACTTCCTCGGCAGGCGCGATCTCCTCATTCTCTAATGCGTCGCTTGCTTCATCAACCGCTTCTTCTATTTCTTCCGTCGCTTCGTCGGCTGCTTCGTCTGCCGCTTCCGCGGCTTCTTCAAGGCTTTTCTCTGTTTCTTCCGCAGTTTCGCTGGCTGCTTCCATTTCCTCAGCGGCTTTTTCCGCTTCCATCAAAGCTATTTCTTCTGCTCTTTCAGCGTCCAGGTTTTCTTCCCTCGTTTTCAAACCTTCCGCCCAAACGGTATGGCGCAAGACCAAAAGCAGCACGGCAACCACCAGCACCACCAGCATGGACGTCTGGTTGATGTTGATGCCATTCACCGGCGAAGGATCCAGGCGCAGGAATTCGAGGAAGAAGCGGATGGTTGGGTAGAGCACCAGATAGAGCAGGAAGAGGTCGCCCGTAAAGAGCTTGCTGCGCCACTTGCGGTTGATCAAAATCAACAAACCCGCCGCAATCAGATTCAAAAGGCTCTCATACAAGAAAAGCGGGTGGTACTTCGCGACCTGTTCAAAACCCGGCATGCGGTAAGGCGGATCGATTGTGATCGCCCATGGGAGCTTGGAAGGACCGCCGTACACCTCCTGGTTAACGAAGTTACCCCACCTGCCGACCGCCTGACCGATCAGAAGACCGGGGGCAATGTAGTCTGCCCATTCGAGGAAGTGGAGTTTTTTCGCTCTACAGTAGATAATGAGGGCAAGCGCGCCGCCGATCACACCGCCGGGAATGCCCAGCCCGCCGTTCCAAATTTTGAGGATCTCGATCGGATTACGGAAATAGTTCTCGGTAGTGATGCCCATCGCCTGGTTGGAGGCTGACGGGGTGAAAACGTGCCAGAGGCGCGCGCCAATGATGCCGCCAATCAACAGCCAGGGGAGAATATCAAGAATAACTTCGGGATCCCGACCTGCCTTTTTTGCCATCCGCGAAGCCAGCCATCCGCCAAGAATGGCGCCGGCAATTATGATGATCGCGTAATAACGAATCGTAAGAGGACCAATATTAAAACCTTGTGGCATGAAAAATTCCTTTCCGCAACCGCTGAGATTTACTCTTGCTTTGCCTGCTTTCGAACGAAGAATATGCGTTGAAACGCGGTTACATTTGCCAGGATTGCAATTATACCAACGGATACGAGCAGTTGATTGACCAACAATCCGAGTATCAGCACAATAGTGCGTTCTATCCGGCTGAAAATGCCAGTTTTTCCAGAAAATCCAAGCCCTTCCGCGCGGGCGCGCGTGTAGGAAACCAAAACCGACCCGCATAAAGCGGCATACGTGAGCATCACACCCAGCGTGTTTGCCTGACTCTGAAAGTGGTAAAGAACGCCCGCCAGGAGAAACATCTCATCGTAACGATCGACCACCGAGTCGAGGAAGGCGCCGAACTTGCCAGCCACGCCCTTTTTCCGGGCAAGCGCACCGTCCACAGCGTCCAGCGGCGCCATCACCGCCATCACTGCCCCGCCTGCCAAAAGCCTCCCGCTGGCAACCAGGCATGCCGCCGCAATCGTGCCCGCCAGCCCAAAAAGCGTGACGCTGTCCGGGTCGATTCCCAGCTTCATCAGAAAGCCTGCCACTGCGTCTAAGGGCTGCCTGAAGGCGCGGCGCAGAAAAGCCTCAAAATCAAATTTGGGTTTGGGCATTTATTCTTCTTCCTCTTCCGGTTCGGGCGGGTCGATCAGGATTTCGCGGTCTTTGCCGCCGCTTTGAGCCGGACCGAGCACGCCGCGGGCTTCGAGCTGGTCGATCAGCCAGGCAGCGCGCGGATAGCCCAGGCGCATTTGCCGCTGCAGGTAAGACGCGCTGGCGCGCCGGCTGCGCCGCACCAGGTCGATCGCCTGGTTGATGAGGGTTTCGTCGCTGTCTTCCGGTTGATCATTCTGAATGATCTCTTCCCAGGGAGCTTCTTCCTCAACCGCAGGAGCTGCTTCCGCCGGCTGCGCGGAAGGCTTGGAGGGTTCCAGCGCAGGCAGTTCAAGCTGCTGCTTACGGCTTGGGTCGGCATGTTCCGACCACCACTTGATCACGGCGCGGATCTCAGCATCGGTGATCATCACGCCCTGAGAGCGCTGCAAACCTGTCTCGGGATGCACGAAGAGCATGTCGCCCTTGCCGAGCAGCGTTTCCGCACCGGGCTGGTCGAGAATGACCCTCGAATCGATTTGCGATGCCACGGTGAAAGCGATGCGCGTCGGGAAGTTCGCCTTGATTACGCCCGTGACCACGTCCACACTCGGGCGTTGGGTCGCGACAACGAGGTGAATACCGATGGCGCGGGCTTTTTGCGCCAGCCGGACGATCTGGTCCTGGGTTTGTTCAGCGGAGTTGAGCATCAAATCCGCCAGTTCATCGATCATAACGACGATGCGCGGCAGCTTCGGTTTGCCTGCCTTTACCGCTCTGGCATTGTAAGAATCCAGGTTCCTCGCGCGGACCTTCTCCAGAAGGCGGTAGCGGTTATCCATTTCGGTCGTAGCCCAGCGCAAAACGCCCATGATGCGTTCGACTTCGGTCTCAACCTCGCCGTAGAGGTGCGGCAACCCGCTGAAGCGCTTCAGCTCCACGCGTTTCGGATCGATCATGACCAGTTTGAGGTCATCAGGGTGATTGTTCAGCACAAGCGACATGGTGATCGCCGCGATGCAGATGGACTTGCCCGAGTTGGTCGTGCCGGCGATCAGCAGGTGGGGCATGGTGGCGAGGTCAGAAACGACCGGCTCGCCCGAAACGCCTCTGCCAAGCGGGATCGCCAGCGGCGAATTGATTCGACCGAACTCCTCCGACTCCAGCAGCGGGCGCAGGCGCACGAGCATGTGTTCGGTATTGGGCACTTCCACGCCCACGTAAGACTTACCTGGGACGGGCGCGACAATGCGCAGGCGTTCCGCCTTCAGCGCCAGCGCCAGGTCTTTGGAGAGGGCGGAGATTTTGGAAATGCGGACTTTTTGTTTGTCGTCCTGCCCGGGTTTTTCGATGTACCCGGGTTCCACCGCGAATTGGGTCACGGTGGGTCCCACCCGGTAGCCGACCACCTTCGCGGGCACACCAAACTCGGTCAGGGTTTTCTCAAGCAAGCCGGCGTTCATGTTGATGGTCGCCTGGTTCGTGGCAACCACCTTTTCGTTTTCGAGCAGGGTCAAAGGAGGCAAGCCATCCGGTCGATGATACTTAATGGGCTTGAGGATATCCTCCTCTTCGATCTCCTGGTATTGCTTCCGGTACTCCAGCGGGAGTTCCGCCTGCCCTGAAGGTTTACGCGCGGGTTTGCGTTCCAGCGGGGCGGGCTGCGCCTTCGGCTCGTAGGGCAGGGGGTGCGCCTCCATGATCCGCGGAAGTTCTTCCGCCGCTGGGGAAGGCTCCCCGAGCCGCACTTTCGCCCATCGGTCCAGCCTGCCAACCAGGTTGAACCCAAAAAGCAGCGCGAACAGCGCGAGAACCAGCAGCAGGATGCCGGCGGGAACGCGCGTGATCAGCCGTGAAAGCGGGAAAGCGACGCCGAAGCCGCTGATCCCGCCGGCGCTTGTCCCCGCGTTAACGCTGCTGACCGTGTCGTTAAACAAAGCTGAAAACGCGCCCAGCAGAAGGAAAAAGGCAATTTCCAAAAGGATCACGCGGATGATGTTCACCTGCCTGGCTTGATTTTTGCGCCAGAGCAGGAGCAGCCAACCCGCGGCAAAGATGGCGACCGCAACCAGGAAACGCCCAACGCCAAACCAGCGCCTCAAGAGGGCTGCCCCGGCATCCACGACCCTGCCATGCGTGATCCCGAGCACCGCCAGCAGCAGGAGCGCCCCCAATACCAACAAAACCAGACCGGCAAAATCCCAGCCCAGCCTGACCAGCCGTTCTTTTTTCGCCCGCGCCTGGGCTTCAGCCTCCTGGGCTGCCGCCTCATTGGCTTGTTTTGTTTTGGAAGAGTCGCTCACGCGGCTCGGTTTCGCGGTTTGGCTCACGGGTCACTCCATTCACGCAGCATGCGATGCTGAAAATATTTTCAGTAGAAAACATTGCACCAATCGTGCCAGAATCAGGCTTGGGGAGGAGTTTCGGTGGGGTTATCTTCGTCTTGCGGCTCCGCAGAAGGCTCAGCCCCATCCAATTCCATCTCTGCGATCACTTGGGCAACGCTTTCGAGCGCGACTTTCTGCTTGCGGTAGAGGTCTGCCTCCGAAACAGCCAGCCTGTGCGCAACTTCCCGTACCTTTTTGCCTTGCAGGAATTTCAGGTCGAGGATGTTGTAGAGCAACCAATCGCTGGTGAACTTCCGTTCGCCTTCCGGGCGGATCTTCTCGATCGCCTCTTTGATGATGGCGCGCAGGGCGTTCACACGGCTGCCCTCGTTGGCTTCGCTGGCGCTTTCCACAACCTTAAAATTCATCAGCGGGTTGTTAGTCAGTTTGGGTCCGCCCCAATAGTGCGTGAGCGCGTCCTTGACCCAATCAGTCATTTCGTCCGGCACACTGCGCGATGCGGGGTTATAGATACGCTTTCTGTCGTAGCTGGCGCTGGCACGCAGGTCCTGGATATAGTCCACCTCATGCTGCAGGCGCGTGATCGACTGCAAGACTTGCTGCTGATAAGCGCGATCGCGCAGAGCGATCGCGGCACGGTCCCTCAGCAGACGGACAGCCTCGAGGTCTTCCTCCCCCACCAGGTCCGGATCATAATCCAGAAAACCGCACACTCCAAGCAAGGTTTTGCTGCCGCCGCCGTTGACATCCTCAAGCCGCATGACCTTCAAATCACCCAGTGAGTGGATTTCCATTTCGCCGCCATCGGAACTGTCGATCTCCTGCAAGAAGCTGTCATCCAGGTTCAGCGAAGCAAATCCCCTCTTATCGCCGGTCTGGATCACCCGGTCAATTTTCCCGCCTTCCAGCACCGCGATAAAGCCCGCCTTCACCTGGAGCCTGTCGCAGATGGAAGCGCTGACCAACTCAAGGAATTGATCCAGATCTTTCCCCGTCAGCATGCGATCCTGCAGGGACTGGATCACCTCAAAATCAGCGCGATCTTCCCCCCAGAAAAAGACTTTCTCAAGGTAGGGTGAAGCCAGCGTGATCGCATATTCGAGCACGAGGATCACCGCCACCATCACGACCGGAACCAGGAAGAAATTGGGAATCCCCTGAGACTCGCCGAAACGCCGCACGATGGTCGTCATACCCAATACGATCGCCGCCACCAGAGGACCCCGCAGCATCCAGCGCAGCAGACGGCTTTTGATGGCGCGGTCAGTCCAGTTGAGCCCAAAGAATGAGATCACGTAAGCCATCACAATCAGGAAAAAACCCGTAATGAATGACCCAACAATCGAAAGCAGCCAGAAAATGTCGGGGTGGCTTGCCAGCGTCAGGTTTCCGTGGAAAAGGAAAAGAATGCCTGTCAGGGCTGGCGCCGCTGCCCCCGCGGAGAGATAGAACAAGCGCCGCTGACTGGTACGGGTGGCGCTGCGGAGAATGACGCGCAGCAAGTTATAACTGACCATCAGCATCACGATCGTGTAAAAGAAGCCGAAGCCGAGCGTGACCATGTTGCGTTCGAGGCACGGTCCGGGAGCGTCTTCCGGGGAAAGCCCGCCCACCGTGATGCCGAAGAAAATCAAAACCGCCATCACAAACGAAAGCGCATAGATCACCTGAACCGCCAAGCGGCGCCTGCCTCGGCTCGGATGCCCTGTCATCGTCAGGAGGGCGTCTGAAAAATGCAAATAGACCGCCGGCAGCATCACCAAGCCGACCCACTTCATCTGCAGTAAGAATTCCACGTAAGCCGGCGTGTTCGAAACACTCGCCATGGCTTCGCCCGTGTAGATCAGGATGACGCAGACCAGCAGCAGTACGTAAGTTTGAATGAGCGGGTCGCGGATGTTGAAGCCCGTGGCGTACATCACCAGCGCCACCGCCGTGATCGCCACGCCGGCAGCGAGTATCTGGTAGACCGTCTCGAGAATGCTGGTCAGGTCGAGCGCGAAAGGAAGGATCACCGCTTTTTACACTCCAAGCTTCTTTTCGAAGAACAAAGCCGGGTCCGAATTGGGGAAATATTGGTCCAGGAAGCCGCACTGCTCATAGCCGCATTTCAGCGCCAGGCTGATTGCCGGGAAGTTGCGCATGGGAATCTCGATCAGGATGCGGTCCAGGCGTTTTTTCGCCGCCCAGTCTTCGCAAGCGGCAATCATCGTAGTGCCAACACCATTCAAGCGCACTTCAGGCGTGACCACCAGATCGCAGATGCGGGCGGTTTTGGGCAGGGTTTTGGCTTCAAGCGTGGCATACCCCACCAGCAGATCATCCAGCATACCGGCGTAGATCAGGTCCGCGTCTGCCCAGGATCGCAGCAGCGAGCCCTCATCGCGCGGGTATTTGATCGTCACCTCGCGCGGCAGCTTCACCCGCTGAAAGCTCAGGCTCCATCCCTGGCTGTCCCGGTTGGTCTGCAGGCGGTAGGAATAAACCGAGTTGACGCGGTGATCCATCGCCATCATCTTTTCCATGTGCGCGCGGGTTGCCATCAGGATTTTTAGTTTTGCCATCGTTTCCTCCTATTCATCTGCCTTGACGTTTACTACGATAACACAAGTTGACGTTTCGTTGCCGTCGTTATCCAGCGCCACCAGGCGCAGCATATAGGGTCCGGGCGCCAGGTCGCTGGTGTACCAGTTGCCGAGGTTCTCATCGATTCGCACACCGCTGCCGGCAGCGATCGTCTGCCATTTCGGTTCGCCCATCGTCGAAAAATCATAGCGGTAAGAACCCAGCGAAGGCGTGTTGACCGAGCCAACGATCTCAACCACGCCCATCACCTCACCATCATGCTCGGGGCTTTTGATCTCGAGGATGTCATTCTCGCACTGCGATTCGATCCCCTCGATTTGCGCCTGCGGATAGCGCGTGGGCGTTGGGGTGGCGTCGGTCGGCGCTGGTCCGGGCAGGGTGGTGGTGGGGGTTGTGAGCACTTCGATCGTTGGCGTGGCATAGGTTGCCTCCTGCGAGAGCTCCCCTGCCAAAAAAGTCGCGACCACAAATTCCAGGGTGGTCAACAGACCCACCAGTATCAGGATCGACGCCGCGGCGGTCACCTTACGCTGCGCGGCTGCGCGTTCCAGCCCGAAGATCGCTGTCCGTTTCTCCTCGAGCGAAAGCACGATCCGCCGCAGGTAGATCACGGCGACGATCCCGAGGATCAGGTAGATCGGGACCTCAAAATCCGCCAGGAATCTGATCACGTATTCCATAAAGATGTCAGGCTCTACAACCTTCGCAAAACTCCCCTGAGCAGGCTCATCAGGTCGGGCGCGAGCCTGTCGCCAACCTCAAGCACCTCTTCATGCGAGGCTTTATTCGTGCCGTCGGGGTCGATCTTGTTGGTGATCGTGGCAATCCCCAGGATCGCCATCCCGCCGTGTTTCGCGACGATCGCCTCTGGGACGGTGGACATGCCTACTGCGTCAACGCCGACCATTTTCAGGAAACGGCAGTCCGCTGGGGTCTCGAAGGACGGACCTGAAAGGCAGACGTACACACCCTTCTGGAGCTTCAGCCCAAGGGACGCGCCTATTTCTTCGGCGAGTTGGATCAGTTCGGGATTGTAGACAGCGCTCATATCGGGAAAACGCGGACCGAATTCATCCAGGTTGGGTCCCCGCAGCGGATTCTCACCCGCCATCGGGAGAAGAGCGAGATGGTCCTTGATCAGCATCAGATCGCCGACGTGAAAAGCCTCGTTCAGCCCGCCGGAAGCGTTGGTGATGATCAGCGTTTTGATCCCAAGCCGCTGCATCACACGAATGGGAAGCCCGATCCGCGAGATGTCGTGCCCTTCATAGTAATGCGTGCGCCCCTGCAAAACGAGCACCTCTTTGCCTTCGAGCTGCCCGATGATCAGCCTGCCTTTATGCCCGGGCACAGTGGACACGGGCCAATGCGGGATCTCGCGGGTGGGGATGACGGTGGGGTTTTCAACAGAATCCGCCAGCTCACCCAAACCGGAACCGAGAATGAGCGCGATTTGGGGCTGGGTGTGAATGCGCGCGCGGACAGCGTCCGCCGCTGCATCTATCTGCGCGATGGTGATAAATTCAGCCATGACTACCTCATTAACAAGATGTAATTGAATCATTATATCATCCGCCGGCAAGGCTGGAGCGAAACCGCATTGCCTCACCAAGGCAAACGCATCTAAATAGATAGAAACTGAATGAAGGTTTCCGGTTCATTAGGTCGATTCTTCTCCGGTATCGCACGGCATGGAGCAATGGCGGGAGTAATGCCCTGCTCCGCGGGCACATACCCCCGCCGTACGGATGGGGCTCGCTCCATCCGCTTCCAATTCACCATAACCGTAACCTTCATTCAGCGGGTTGAGGACGGTCAAAAAGGTTCAAAATATCAGATATTGCCGTCCCCAATCGCGCCGCAGGACCAAATTGTCCTCTTCGTTAGAGGCACCTTCCTGTGCTGAAAGGATGGGGTTGTACAGATGAGGTATATGCCCGCAGGGTATCACTCC
>JAGVUP010000219.1 GCA_019136215.1 Chloroflexota bacterium
TTTCTTCAACTCATGGCTCAGATAATTGGGTACAATTGCTCAAGTGCAAAGTCAATGACATGCTCTCGATCAATGGCTTTTTCTAAATTCTATCGAAAAGTGAAACGGAACCAAGCCGAGCCAAGCTGAACCAAAGGCAAGCTGTCAAAAAGACGCTCATCCATTAATTGTTACAACGTAAACGATTATAGCATCCCTTCCCTACGGTATAATACGCCTCAGCATATCAAAAGGAAAGCTCATGAGTATTCGCAAAATCAGCCCCGAACTTTTTCAGAAGCTGGTCGGTCTGGCAGCGCTTGAACTCACCGAAGAGGAAAGCGCTTATCTTCTGACTGAGATGAATCACCAGCTAAGTTCTGTTCATCTCCTCCTGCAGGTGCCGCTCGAAGAAGACCTCCAGCCAACCCTGCACGGCATCCGCTGCCAGGGCGCAGGACCGCGCGCGGATGTCTGGCAGCCATTCCCCGCGCCGGAAGAGATTCTGGCTGAGGCGCCGGAAATTGAAGACAGCATGTTCGCCGTCCCGGACGTGAAAGGAGCGAAATGAGCCTGAATCAGCTTTCCGCTCTCGAAATTGCCGCCCGCGTCCGCGCGGGTGAAATCCGCGCCAGCGAGGTGTTGGAAGCATCGCTCGCGCAGATCCGCCGCCTGGACGGTCAGCCAGGCAGCCTTGATGAAAAACCGCTTGAGCCGGCTGAGGATCAAAAGATCCACGCCTTCATCCGCCAGACCGAGGACCTTGCCCGCCAACAAGCGGAAGAAGTAGACCGAAAGGTCGCCGCCGGCGAAGATCCTGGCATGCTTGCGGGCGTGCCTGTCGCGATCAAGGATATTTTTACGCTGAAGGGCATCGAAACCACGGCTGCCTCGCGCATCCTTTCGAACTTCAAGCCGCCCTATACCGCGACGCCAGTCCAGAAATTGATGGACGCTGGCGCCTTGATTCTTGGCAAGACCAACCTGGACGAGTTCGCATTCGGCTCTTCCAGTGAATCCAGCGCGTTTAAACCCGCGCCCAATAACCCCTGGGATACTTCCCGCGTGCCAGGCGGTTCTTCGGGCGGCTCCACTGCCAGCGTTGCCGCCGAAGAAGTGGCGCTCTCGCTGGGCACGGACACCGGCGGTTCCATCCGCCAGCCTGCTGCGTTTTGCGGCGTGGTCGGGCTGAAACCGACATATGGGCGCGTCTCGCGCTACGGGTTGATGGCATTTTCATCTTCCCTGGACTGCCCGGGTCCGATCGCCCGCAACGTCAGCGACACAGCCCTCACCCTGCAGGCGATGGCAGGTTTGGACCCGCACGACAGCACCTCTTCCACAATGCCCGTCTCTGATTATCTCGAAGCTCTGAAAAAAGGCGTGAAAGGGCTGCGGATTGGGCTCTCGCCGGATTACGCCCACCTTTTCTATCCGGACTTCGAAACAGGCGAGCTCGGGATGGAATCCATCCAAAGTGAGATCAGCCAGGCAGTGGAGCACGCCGCAAATGTTTTGGCGGACCTCGGCGCTGAAATCGTCGAAAATGTGCCCCTGCCCAACACAAGATACAGCATCCCCACCTATTTTGTGATCTCGCGGGTTGAGGCTGCGTCCAACCTGCACCGCTTTGACGGCGTCAAATACGGCTACCGCACCCCGGATGAGGTTGCGGACCTCCAGGAACTGCTTCGACGCACCCGCGCCGAAGGCTTCGGCTCTCAGCCGAAGCTGCGCATCCTGATGGGCATGTATCTTTCCGCGGCTGGATTTGCTGAAAACTACTACCAGCGGGCGCTCAAAGTGCGCGCCATGATCCGGAAGGACTTCGAACGCGCCTTCGACCCGCAGGGCGAGTTTCGCCTGGACGCGATCCTGACCCCCACTACCGCCACAACCGCCTTCAAACGCGACGACTTCTTTGGCAACTCTGTGCGCATGCAGTATTCGGATCAGATGACGGTTTCCGCCAACCATGCCGGACTGCCTGCCATGACGATCCCCGGAGGGCTGGACGGCAACAATCTGCCGATAGGGATTCAGTTTATCGGCGCGGATTTCCGCGAAGACCTGATCCTGCGGGCGGGATTTGCCTTTGAGCAGGCAACCCGCGATGAAGCCTGGCGCTCCGTTCGCCCGGCTGCGCTGCGCCAGGAGGTGGAATAATGAAAGATTATGAAGTGATCATCGGGCTCGAAACCCACATCCAGCTCAACACCCAAACCAAGATATTCTGCTCCTGCAAGGCTGACTCGTGGGGAGCCGCCCCAAACACCAATATCTGCCCGGTCTGCTCCGGTATGCCCGGCGTGCTGCCCGTTTTGAACAGCGAAGCCGTCCATAAAGGCTCGCTTTTGGCTGTCGCCATGCACGCGGAGATCAATCCGGTCTCGCATTTTGACCGCAAAAATTACTTCTACCCCGACCTGCCGAAGGGCTATCAGATCACTCAATTTGATGAGCCCATCGGGAAGGGCGGCTATCTCGACCTGCAGATGCCCGATGGCGGCACGCGCCGCGTGCATATCCATAAGCTGCACCTCGAAGAAGATGCCGGCAAAACCAAGCTCGATCACGGCTTGCGCCTGGTGGACTTTAACCGCTGCGGTGTGCCGCTGGTCGAAATGGTCACCGAGCCGGACCTGCGTTCCGGCGAAGAAGCCGCGCAATACCTGAGCCAGCTTCGACAGCTCTTACGCTGGATCGGCGTTTCGGAAGCCGATATGGAACGAGGGCACCTGCGCTGTGACGCCAACGTCTCGATCCGCGAACGCGGCAGCCAGGTGTTGAACACCAAGACAGAGATCAAGAACGTCAACTCCATCGATGCCGTCCGTCAGGCGATCAACGAGGAAAGCAAACGCCAGATCGAACTGGTGGAGTCGGGCGGAAAGGTCGTCAGCTATACCCTCGACTGGGATGCCAACACGGGCAAGCTGAGCATGATGCGTTCCAAAGAAACTGAAGCGGATTACCGCTACTTCCGCGAACCCGATCTGTTGCCGGTTGTGCTTTCGCAGGAGGAAATTGCCCGCGTCAAAGCGGAATTGCCGGAACTTCCATTGGAAAGAAAAGCGCGCTTTGAGAGCGAGTATGAACTGTCAGCGTACGACGCCGAGATACTGACAAGCGACCGCGGGCTTTCGGAGTATTTTGAATCTGCCGCTGCCAGCTTTGGCGGAGAGGCAAAAACCGTTTCCAATTGGATGATGAACGACCTCTCGCGCCTGATGAACGACTTGGGAAAGACCGCTTCTGAACTGGTGTTGACGCCCGCGTCCCTGGCGCAGATCATTCGCATGGTGGAGGAGGGCAAGATCAACGCTGCCACCGGCAGGAGCCTGCTGCGCAAGGTCGAGGAGAGCGGTCGCGCGCCGGCGGAGATCGTGGAAGCTGAGGGCTTGGCGGTGATCGCTGACAGCGACGCGCTGAGAGCGCAAATTGAAGGCGTGCTGGCTGGGGCGACGGCGGAAGTAGAGAGCTTCAGAGCCGGCAAGGAGAGCCTACTGGGTTGGTTCGTGGGGCAGGTG
>JAGVUP010000100.1 GCA_019136215.1 Chloroflexota bacterium
GGAACCGAGAGACTCAGCGGTTTCGGGGCAGGCTCGCCTTAAGGTTATTGAATGGCTTTACCGCGACATGCTCAGTTTCAACATCTCGCCTTTTTGGTTGAAGGTCACACGCGCGAACTGTTTGTGATTCCTCTGGCGGTATTCGTAACTCTTTTTGAGCGTGACCACGTAGCGCTGGCTTTGGTTGACAGCGTCAAAATTCTGGCGGTGCGTCTGAATCATGGCTGGGTCAAGCGTAAAGTTGGTAAGTTGCGGGTTGAGGGTGACCGTGGCATCGTCCAAACCGGGCAGATAACTGCTGATGACTTTGCGGACTTTGTCCAAAATCTCGGTCGGCATTTCGTTGGCTGCCACAATCAATTCCTCGCACGAGTCGCTGATGGTTTTGAGCTCCGGTCTGGCGGTGGGACGGATAGCGGGTTTGGTTACGTCCTTAATATTCGCGCTCGAAGTCAGAGGGTCTCCGTAGAGGACGAAAGAAAGGATGGTTTTCTGGTCTTCGCCATCCAGATATCCTTGTTCCTCGGTCATCTTTTTTGCCAGGGCGAGCTTGGCGCGCATCAGCGCGTAACCCACCGAGACCTCCGCTTTGACGTGCGTCCAGAAATGATACGCGAGCAGATCAGCAGCGATGAGGTTCTTGCTCACGGAGCCGTAGGCGATGCAGGTGGAGCCGACAAAAGCGCGCGTCCCGCAGGCGAGGAAATTAAGCGAGATGGCTTCGTCAACTTTTTTATCGAGGATATTGGCGCCGTAGCATGCCTCGCTCATCACGATTTCCGGCGAAGAAGTTTTGGCGGTGAAGTTTGCGGGTTCCATCGCGATTGGATATTCCGGACTGGATGAAGGTTTGGCGAGGTCGCGCTGACCGTACCATTCGGGAGAATCTTTCAACCCATGCAGGTTAAAATAGGCAAATTTGGGATCCGGGGTCTGCCCATTCAGCAGGTTGCTCTTGCTGGTTGGGGGCGAGCTCAGCAATCGTTCAGCCCGGTCGATCACGGAGAAAACTTCCGCGGACGCGGGCTTCCAGACCTCCGCGGTACAGCCAATGTTATTGGGCTTCTGGAAACGGAGATTGAAGGACTGGAAGTGCTGAGCCAGGCTGCGCAGCAGACTCGCGAAGAGGCTGCTTGAGGCGCTCTTGCTGGATTTAACTTTAAGTTCATATTCCCTCGTCAGGAAGCGGATTTGCTCCAGGAGGTAGCCGGCGTCAGTCCCGGATTCATCCGGAATACGCCCGACAGGCCACTGCTGGATGAAATAATTCTCATCGAGGGTGGCATAGGGATTGTCCGAGGGCACGTTGACGTCAGAATCATCTGTCGGGTTTGGCAGCATGTGGAAGGGTACGATGTCGTGACCGCCAACAATCAGCAGGGCGCCGATCATTTCACCGCGCGAGGCGAGCTTGGCATCCAGGTCGGTGAGCGAGAGTTTGATTTTCCAGGCGTCGCTGGCGTGGATGGGTTCCAGACCCAATTCACGCGCGCTGGTTTCGTCATCCGGGACGTAAACGAGACTGTTCCAGCCCGGCAGGTCTACGATGTTGAGGCAGAGCTTGCGCATGGATTCGATGACAATATCAGCGGTGTTCGCGCCGTATTTCTTTTGGAGGTTTCCGCGTGAGGTCAGGATCACATAGCTGGGGAAGCGCCCGTCTGCATTCAGCAGCTCGGATTTGTTCATTTTACGGGCAACTTTTTCGAATTCCGTCTGGATATCCGCGATAGCTCTTACGGTCGCCTCTGATTCGGGTGAAATCGGCTCGTGATGAAGCACCTTTGGGCTGTCCTCCGCCACGGCTGGGACCTCATTGGTGTGTCCGGCGGGCAGGGGAGGCGTGGCGATATCCTGCAGGAAGAAGGAGCTCGTGGGCACCTCCGAGTAGTCCACATCGCCCGACTCCGCCAGTTCCTCCACGAGGTACTCGGGCAATTGCAGCGCGAGGGTTGGGTCGTCTTCGATGATTTCTTCAGCGGTTTGCGGAGCGGCGTTCTTGCCGGCGGTTTCGGAGGCGACGAAATCAGCATTGGAGAGCACATTCCATCCCAAATCGGCTGCCACTGCGGCTGGCACGGGCAGGTCGAGATAGACCTTGAGGTCTTCAGGCCAGAGAGGCTTGAAGCTGTGGTTTGGACCGAGCAAGCGGTTGATCACCTGACCGCTGACGTCGTGCGCCGCGGACCAGTGCATCTTTTCAACGCCGGCAGAATCATTGCCCTGCTGGATGTCGGCAATCGCTGAGAGCACTTTGATCTGCACGCAGTCTGACCAGCGGCTGCTGTAAATGCCCGCGAGGGTTTCGAGCAGGGTCGTGTTGCCGGTCTTATGGATGATTTGCATGTGGAAAGCCGCGGGCAAGGGCGAACGAGGATTGTGCGCCAGGGATTCGAGGATGGCTTTCTCCGCCCCGGTCAGATCGCCGCTTTCCCAGGCATTGCGGGCGGCAATCAGACCGTCCAGCCATTTGGTTGGCGATTTCGTCTTGGGGATTCCGCGCTGCAGATAGAGGTAATTGGCATGGATATCGGGGCTGCTCTCACCGGTGAGGCGGTCAAGCAGACTGGCGGCTTCGACGAATTCGGGATCATACGACAGGAGTTTGCTGAGGTTCCTTACTGCCATTTCGGTGTCGCCAAGCTCTGCCAGTACGGACGCGTAGATGAAACTGATCAGCAGATCGCCAGGATAGCTTGCCAGCCATATGAGTGATGCCTGGCGGGCAAACTGGAATTCACGGTTGCTGAGCGCGGTTTGAAGCAGGGTCAGAAATTTTCCACGCCGGACAACCAGCACTTCATCACTTTTACGGGCATTATAAGGTCTCATCTTTTGGGAGTCTCCTGGAGGGTATTGACAATATTAAGCGCCACCACGGCAGCAAGCTGACGGCGGATGTTTTGATCGGAGGGCGAAAGCTGGGAAGCCTGGCGAAGCATAAACTCCGCGTTGCGGTAGTCCCGGCTTTCCTTGTAGGCAGCCGCCGCCTGCAGATAGGGGCGGGGGTCGTTGTTGACCATGGCGATGGCTTTATGGTAGGTTTGGATGGCGCTGTTGATATCGCGGCGATCCTGGTAGGTGAGCCCCATCTCAAGATAGGCTTCAATCAGTCCAGGCTGCAGTTCGATCGCCTGGGCAAGATGCGCCAGTGCCTGGTCGAGATTTCCGCGTACCCGGTCTACCGTGCCGAGGGAAACGAGCGTTTCCGGGTTGGTCTGGTCGAGCGCCAGGCTGCGCTGAAGCGTCTGCTCCGCTTTTTCAATCTCGCCGATTTTGATTTGCTTTTGGGCGAGATTATTGAGAACCGCGGTGTCTTCAGGGTAGGTCTCAGCAAGCTTTTGTGAGGCAAGCGCTGCCTGCTGCGGACTGCGGGCGTGGTCGAGGTCTATTTTTTGCAGTTCGAAGGGAACCGGGTTCTCGACGACTGCCAGCGCGAAATGGATTGCCTGGCGGGCGTCTTCGGGCTTGTTGCCGCGGAGGAAGGCGTTTACCTTGACCTGCCAGGCAGTTTCGTTCTTTGGGTCTGTCTTGAGGATCGCGTCTGCCTGGTGCAGGGCTTTTTGCAGTTCCTGCTTCGCCAGGAGCGATTCAGCGATCCCCTCTTCATAAAGAAGGTTTCCGGGATCCAACTGGCTGGCTTTGCGAAAGCACTGGATGGCGATCTGATGCTCACCCAACTGCTGGTTGATGATGGCGAGGGAGTGGAGCGCCTCCGGATTGGAGGGGAAGAGGTCTGTGGCTTTGCCAAAGTAGTCTTTGGCAGCGTGGTAGTCCTTTTCGAGAAGCTTGACATCTCCCAGCATCTGCCAGTATTGGGCATCTTTCGGGGCGATTCGTATGGCTTCCTCGAGGTGTTTCGCCGCTTCCGGGTACTGACCATCGTCCTGAAGCATGGCGGCTGCCATGGCGTGCCAGTCCGGTTCATCCTGCCAGAAACTCAGCGCGGTCTCGAGCAATTCGGCTGCCCGGGCGGGGTTCTTACGTTCGGCGATTGCCTGCAAGGCGTAGAGAACCGGGTTCTCGGGCTGGTTTTCGAGCAATTTTGCGGCGATCTCAGCCGCGGTTTTCGGGTCAGAATGGAGGTTTTGAATCGCCTGCTGGAAGTTGACATCCGCGTCTTTGCTGAATCCGGTGAGGACATCCGCAATCGCGTTTTCATCGACCAGGACCGAGAGTACCTGAGCGGCTTGTTTGCCGTTGGTAATCAGTTTGTGCAAGTCGTTTTCATCGGACCAATGCCCATTTTTGAGCGACTGATTGATTTTCAGGGTAGGCAGGAGTTCAGCCGGCGCGATTGCCCTTCCGGCAATGGAGATCTGCTCTTCAATCAGCTCATGATCGGACTTTTCGGGGTCGTAAGCCGACGGGGCACGGTTGACCAGGCGCAGAATATGAGCGTTGCGGGTCTGCCGGACCTTATCCGTCAGGTATTCCGCTAAAAAGCGGTTGGCAGCGGGGTTGATTTTCGCGGTGGCAAGCGCGGATTGCAGAACGCGGTCCGCGAGCTTCCAGTCCGCCTGTTCCCAGGCGACTTTTGCCACCAGGAGCGCGTGCCAGATCCACTTGAAATGCCGGGCAATATCAAAGGACTGCACCTTTTGGCGCACTTCCATCTCATCGAGCAATCCCACAGCTTCCGCCAGGAGGGAGGCGGCTTCTTTCGCGCTGCCCTTCTGCCAGACGAACAAACTCTCCAGCGCTTTTGAGGCGGGGGAATTGATTTTTTCCGCAAGGAAGTGCTCCCAGAGCAAGCGCGCTTTGGGCAAATCATTATGCAGAACTGCGTCAAGCGCGAGCAGACTCGCGGTGGAAATGGCAATCTGCGCGCGGGTTTCCTGCGTGTTGAGGTAGTCCAAGGCGTTCGCCAGAACATCCGACTGGCTGGAGGCTAAAGCGAGCTCAAGTTTGAGCAAAAAGGCGGATTTGCTGTCCGGATCAGCTTGCAGCGCCAGAGAATTGTGTTTTTCTGCTGCAAGCAAATCGCCAATCATGCGCTCTAATTGAGCTGACCGATAATAGAGCCCTGCGCGGTTGTGGGGAGGGTAGTCCTGGTTTGCTTGGGAAACATCGCTGGCAAGACTTCCGAGCGTTTCCGGCGCAAACTCGAGCCTGTTGAGCGTGTCTTCAAGGACACTAAGTGCGGGCAGGAACTGTTGATTGGCGGCGAGCACGTCCGATTTGAGCAGCGGATAAGCCGGATTAGGCTGGAGGGCGGGTTCGAGGTCGCTGATCAATTGCAGGGCAGCCGCTGAGTCGCCCAACTTGAGGACAGAATAGATCAGATCGCGGCTTTCCGCGAAATCCGGAGAAGGGTTATCGGAGATGGCTTTTTTGATGATACGGGAGGCTTCATCCGCTTCGTTGAGATGCAAATAGAGGTTGGCAACGTTGACGTATTCCTCGGTTTCGATATCTTCGAGGGCAAGCATGCGGTTGAGTGTCTCTTTGGTGTCTTCGATCTGATTGAGGTTCACGTAAGTACGGGCAAGAGTCAGGTAGAGCGCTTTCTCTTCCGGCATCAGGTGGATGGTGTCTTTCAGGATTTGGATCGCTTCGCGGGCATTTTCATGCTCGCTCATGAAGTCGCTGTACCACAGCACATTTTCAATTTCGGTTGGAGCGATCTGCATCGCGGAACGCGCGGTCGCAAAACCCTCGTCCTTAAGATTGGCTTCCATATAGGCTTTAGCGAGGACGTGGCGCGCTGGAAGGTCATCCGGGTCGGTCAGGACGGCTTCCTGCAGGGACGCCAGGCTGATGTCGGTCATCCCCAGGGAGAGAGCGGTTTTACCGGTTTGGAACTGGAGGTGGTGATAGGCGCGCGGAGCGTTCGCTTCGGGATAATCCAGCAATTGGAGGTAATCCTGGTAAGCCGCTTCGTGCATGCCGAGTGCCGCTTTCAGGTCTGCCTGGAGCATGCGCATGTCGAAGAGCCCGTCCCTTTCTTGTTGGCGTTCCTCCATTACCGACAGCAACTGGGACATCTCTTTGAGCTCTGAAGCTCCGGGCTGAACATCTTTTCCGTAACTTTTGATGAGCAGGTCAGCGTAAGCCTTGAGGGCGCTGTCGGAACGGCTGGACTGCCAGGCAAAGCGGAGCACCGGCTTCGCCCCGTTCAAGTCTCCCATCGCTGCCAGGGTCTGCCCAAGGACGGACGCAAGATGCGGGTCGGAAGTGTAATCTTCTTCAAAAGGGGCGATAGTTTTCCAGGCTTCGTCAATATAGCCGTGGGAAAGATAAGCTTGCGTCAGCGAGGTGCGTACAGGCATGCTGGAAGGGTCAAGCTCAATAGCCTGGCGCAGCACGCTGATCGCTTCGGTAGGCTGGTCGTTGGCAAGGTAGAGCGCGCCAAGCGCGCTCAGGATGGACGGATCGTCCGGCAAGGCAGCCTTCGCCTTGCGCAGGGCTTGCATGGCTTTGTCTTCCTGCCCGAGACTGGTCCAGATGCGGGCAAGCGAGAGCCAACTGGCGGGTTTTTCGGGGGCAACCGCTGAGGCAGTTTCAAGCGCGTTAACTGCTTCATTATTCCTGCCGGTCGCGATCAACGCGTTGCAGAGCAAAACGAGCGCTTCGCCGTCGAAGGCGTCCTGCTTGAGGAAAGCCTGTGCGATTGGGATGGCTTTTTGCGCCTGCCCGGCTTTGATGGAAACTTCCGCAAGGTTCAGCAGGTCCGCGCGAGAAGGTTCTTTTGTGTCGCGGATCAGGTCCTGATATATCTTGAGGGCGTTTTCCGGCTGCTGGGATTGAAGGTAGAGCGATGCCAGGTCTTTCTTGTTCGCCTGGTTTTGAGGCTCAAAAAGCGCCAGCAGCGCGCTGGATTCAATAGCTTCGTCAATATTCGCCATGCGGCGGTCAATCAGACCGGATAACTTGATGGCTTCGAGGTCATTCGGGTTTTCAGCCAGCGCTTTCTGAATGAAACTGCTGGCGGTCTGATATTTTTTGGTTTCAAAGGCATAGCGAGCAGCCTTGAGGTTATCTGATTCAGCCGAGAAGCGGGAAGCGCCGGTTTGGAGCGTTTTCTTTTCGAGTGCTTTTTCAAGCGATTGGGCGCCCTGGGGATCGGCGGCGCTGACGACCGGATAGCGCAAAGCGTAGAGCGCTCTGGTGGCGTCATCCGGCAGCTCCTGGAGGAGCTCGTAGCCGTAATCAGGGTCGTCATTGGCGATCAGGAACTCCGCGTATTCTTTTTTATAAGCCGCGTTTTCCGGCTGCAGGCGCAGGATTTCTTCCCAGGTCTTTCGCGCTTCTTCGGGATTGGTCGCTTCGAGCTCGAAGGCGAGGTCGCGCAAAATTCCGGCTTGCTGGCGGTTCAGGGCGTTGAAAGCCTGGTCAATTGCCCGCGAAGCCTGTAAAGGCTGCCCCGCTATTTGGCTGAGGATCGCTTGTTGGCGGTAGCTTTCAACGTCGGCATCCGCGGCATCACTGCCTGGTTCGGCGCTTTCCGATTGAGACTGCGCCAGGAAACTGTTGGCGAGGAGCTTAATGAGGGACTCGTCCTCAAAATTGCGCATCGCACGCAAGGTGGAAATCTGGAGGCTGACAGAAGCTTTGCGCAGCCAGCGTCGGTAACTCTGGTAGCGGGTGTTTTCATCTGCCGGGCTGACCCGAACCTGATGAACAATAAAGCTGCCGAGCGTTTCCGCCTCGGCGCTTCCAAAAGACGCGACCAAGCTATCGATGGCGTCTTCAAAATCCGGTACAAGCTGCGGCAGGACAACAAAAGCGCTTTTCCAGAGCGGGAGTCGGCTTTTACCCGAAAGCAGTTCCTCCGCGAGGCGCTTCCATGATCCTTCTGCCCGTCGGAATTCCCGCAGATGGAGGGCGAGCAGGGCGGCATCCGCCAGGCTGGCAGGTTCAAGCCCCGTCAAACGGGCGACTTTGCATACGCTTTCGACCCGTTCGCTGATCGCGGTGGGGAGTTCGAACTGGAGGTCGGTCAGGTCCTGTTCCGGCAGGTTGGGGTCGACTGAGAATAGCGCGAGGATACCAGGCTGCCAGCGGGACAAGTCATCGGAAGCAAAGGACAGCCATGTTTCCAATTCGGGCGATTTATCAAAAAATTGCCACGCGAGCGGTTCCGCGCGAAAAGCGCTGACCACTTCGCGGGCGGTCTGCGGATCAAAGCGAGCCCGTATCTGGTCAAGTAATCTCTCAATCGACATCATCACTCCTTTCGGAATTTAGGGCAGGGCTCCTATGAAGGGTTTGAGCATGTAGTAAGCTCCGGCAAAGAGGACCAAACTCAGAAAGACAAAGAAGATACCGATGCCGGTATTCGACTTGGCAAGGTCATTGAGAGAAGAGATGAGCAGGGATGCGTTCCCAACCAAGCCCGATACTCCTTCCGTTATCCCTTTTTCAGCCAGTTTGGTCGTCGATTCAGCAAGGGCTTGAATGCCGCGCCCCAGCGACTGCTTGACGAGGATGACAATGCTTAGAATCAGGCAGAGGAAACCCAGCGCGAATAGCACGATCGAGACGATGAGAAGTACCTGATTTCCACTTGTTTGCATAAAAAACCTCCGATGAAAAATACTTATCGGAGGTAATGTTGCAATTAATATGCCAAACCTGTCAAAAGCAGGCTCAAAAAGGCTTATTTGGTGACGTCTTTTGGCAGGTGATTGAGGTCGATCGTGGGTTCGTCGCAGAACAAAACCGCGCGTTCGATCGCGTTGCTTAGCTCGCGAATATTGCCGGGCCAATCGTAGCTGATCAAGGCTTGCATCGCTGCCGGTGAGACGTCCAGAATGTTCGCGCCGAGGCGTTTGTTGAACTTGCGGACCATGTAGCCGACAAGGTCAGGGATGTCCTGGCGGCGTTCCGCCAAGGAGGGCAGGTCGAGATCGACGACTTTGAGGCGGTAGTAGAGGTCTTCCCTGAATTCGTGCCGCGCGATCATTTCTTCGAGGTCGCGGTTCGAGGCGGCGATGACCTGCACATCCACGCGGATTAGGTTGGTACCGCCTACGCGCCTGAAGGCGCGTTCTTCGAGGGCGCGCAGGAATTTTGCCTGCAGGTCAACCGGCATGGACGAAATTTCGTCAAGGAAGAGGATGCCGCCGTCCGCGATCTCCATCAAGCCGTTCCGCCGGCTGGTCGCGCCGGTGAAGGAGCCGGCTTCGTGCCCAAAAAGCTCGGATTCGAACATAGTAGGCTGAATGGCGGGGCAGTTAATATCAATAAATGGCTTGCCCGAGCGGGGACCAATGCGGTGGATGTATTTCGCCAGCACTTCCTTGCCCGTGCCGGTGGGTCCGGTGATGAGAACCGACACGGAGGATTCGGAGGCGCGTCCTGCCAGCTCGAGGATGTGTTTCATCTGCGGCGTGCTGCCGACGATGAACTCATCCAGGTTGCCTTTGTCGCTGCGCAAATGCGCAAGCTCGCGCCGCATCAAGACGACTTCCGCTGCGCGGTTGACCGATTTTTCCAATTCGAGCAGATCGAGAGGCTTTTCCATGAAGTCCTGGGCGCCATTTTTCATCGCTTCCACTGCGATCGACACCTCGCCGTGAGCGGTGATGATGATCACCTGCGGACGCATGGGCAGGCGGGAGGTCTCGGTGAGCAAGTGGGGTCCATAGCCGTCAGGCAGGCGCACGTCGAGGATAATGATATCCGCGACGCCCTTCGAGATAACCGCGCGGGCGTCAGCAAGCGTGCCGGCTTCGAGAACTTCATACCCCTTCGAACGTAAAAATTCCGAAACCACCATTCGGGCGGTTTCTTCATCATCAACGACTAAAACTGTTGCTGCCATTTAACTCCTTAGAGTGCTTTTAGCAGGAGGACGTGGAACATCGTCCCTCCGGGAAAGCTCTCGACAAAAATGTTTCCTTTATGCGCCGTGATAATGCGGCGTGAGATTGCCAGTCCGAGTCCAGTCCCTCTCGATTTGGTGGTCAGGAATGGCTCGAAAATGTGTGTTACCAGCTCCTCGGGTATGCCCGGACCTGAATCTGCCACGATCACTTCGTATTGAGGCGGATTGGTCTCGGGAACGACCGGGTGGATTTTAATGTTCAGGCTGCCGCCTTCGTTTTCCATCGCCTGGATGGCGTTGCTGATCAGATTGACAAAAACCTGCTCAATTGCGCGGGCATCTGCCAGCACCATGGGGTTGGCAGGCTGCTGCTCAAGATTGTAACTGATATTCAGGCGAACCATTCTCGGCGCCCAACGATCCAGGATGGAATTGATCAGACTGGCAAGGTCGAGCGGAGCGAAATTGTATTCCACTGGTTTGGAAAAGGTAAGGGTGGAATCCATCAAGTGGGTCAGCCGAAGGCAGTCGTTCTGGAGGCGCGAAACCAGATCGAAATGAGGATCCTCCGGTTTCATCATCATTCCCATCAACTGCAAGCCGGTAGAGATGCTGTTGATTGGGTTTTTTACCTCATGCGCGAAAATCGCGGAAACTTCACCCAGGAAGGCTCTCTGTTCAAGCTGTTGGGAATGGGCGCGGATCTGTTCGGTCTGGCTGACGTCCCTCAGGATGAGGACGATGCTGCGGACTTTCTCCTTTTCGACCACGGGGATGCAGAGCACCTGCGCCATGAAAGACCCGCCAGAACGGTTGTTGAGGCTGAAATTGTTTCCGACCAGCGTACTGATGCCTTCCTGGGCGGATTTGTAGAGCGTGCTGAGCGTTTCGTTGCCGATCAGCACCATATCCGCTTTTTGACGGAAGACTTCCTTGCTGGCGTAGCCGAGCAGGAACTCCGCCGCGGGGTTCATCTCAGCGATGCGCAAATCGGGGGTGAGGATGATGACGCCTTCCTCGAGATTGTCTGTGATGGCGTGTTGAATCTGGACCACGTGGCGGATGTTGGTAAGCGTCCGCTGGGCGCTTTCGAGGCTGTTGAGCCCCTGGATCGCGGAAGCCGCGTGGGCGGACATCAGCGCCAGGTAGCGCAGCGTGTCGTCGTCCGGGTAGGGGGGCTCGCCAGCAGCAACGAGCAGCCCCTGCGGGGTTCCGTTATTGGAGAGGGGCAGCGTGAGCAAATAATGGTATCCCTCCATCAGGGCGGTTTCGTGCAAAAGGTTTTGGGGCTCGCGCGTGAGCTTCCAAAGCTGCATGGAGGGCGTGTTCCCGAGCATGTCCAGCGCTATTTCTTCCGGGAAAGCGACGGCGAAATGGCTGGGAGATTCGTTGCGTTTGAGGTTGTTTTTATCGCGCGGTTTCAAACGGTAGGAGAGGATGAGTTTGGGGTTGAGCATCCGCTGCAGGATTTGCTCAGCGGTTTGGAAGACCGCCTGGGCGTTGTTTTGGCAGCCGAGGGTTGTCAGGAGCGAGAAGTTGTCGAAGCGGTATTCCTGTTCCAGGAGGTCGCGCCGGATCTCGAATTCGGAATTGGGCGGAGAAAAGGTGAGCACGACCACCTGATTGGTGAGGCTGAGCGGAAGTATCCGCAGGGTGGCGAGGATCAGATCGCCGCTGGCGATTTGCAGGCGCACGGGACGGCTCTGGTCTCCGGTTGGGTTCGTGTCCGGATTGCCGGGAATCAGCGACAAAAGCGAGAGTTCGTTCAGGGCTTCGGGCTGATAGGCAGTCAGATCGAAGAATTTTTCATTGGCGCTGAGAATCCTGTCGTCCGTTCGGCGGTAGACGATCGCCGCGGCTGGAATCAGTTCCAGAATCATAGAACGATCCAGCAGGAGAAAATCCTGATGGGCATCGCCGGGCGCTTTCGCGCCGAATTGGTCAGTAGAGACTGCTGCCATGCTACCTGGTTTTAGCCTGACGGAGATTCCCCGGCAAGATACCTTCCATCGAACGGTATTTGGCAACCGTCCGGCGGGCAATTTCGATACCCTTTTCCTTGAGCATGGCTTGGATTTCCGAATCGCTCAGCGGGTGGTCTTCCGCTTCGATCATCTGTTTGATAAGCGTGCGGTGCGCCAGACTGCGGTCAAAGAAAATTGAGAGAGGAACGATCTTTTTGCTTGGAAGTTGAACTGTTTTGTTGGAAACCGCGCGGGAGATCGTCGATTCGTGCATATCCAGCATGGCGGCGATTTCCGCTCGGGTTAGCGGGTTCATCTTCATGTCGCCATGGAGGATGTAATCTTTCTGGATGACGACCAGCTTCTCGAGCAGAAGTTTAAGGGCGTTGGAGCGCTGTTGGATGCATTTGATCAGCAGGTTGGCTTTCTCGATATCGCTGCGCCACTCTTCGGTTTTGTCCTGCTCCATCTGCTTCATGGAAGATTTGAACAGGGGGTTCACGCGCAGCGTGCCGCGGATAGGCAGGATGATTTCGACCACGAGAGGGTTGGAAGGGTTTTCATTTAGATGGTAAATGAGGATATCCGGCTGGTGAAAGACCTGCGAATCGTTGCTGTTGGGGTTCCGCACGTCTCCCCAATGGGCGCGTGCAGGAAATGGATTGAGATTCTCGCTAATAAAGGCGGCAATTTTTTGGATCTGCTGTGAGCTTGCGCCCAGGGCGCGGGCGATCTCGGGGTAGCGATGCTGGCTGATTTGAGGGAGGTATTTTTCCACGACCTCTCGCGTCAGCGCGGGCACACGCGTTGTCTCGGAAAGAACGTCCACCTGCGCGAGCATGGCTTCGATTGGGTTGGCGGAGCAGACGCCGACCGGGTCGCAGCGTTTGAGCTTTTCGATCAGCGCGGTGATTTCGGAGGGCAGACGGTGGTGGTAGCGGGCAACCTCGAGCGCGGTTGTGGTCAGAAATCCGTCTTCATCAAGATGTGTAAGGATGTACGCCGCGACAAGGCGGTCTTCGGTTGGCAGATCGGCTGCCGCCTGACGCAGGACGTAGCTGGGGAGGTCGATCGACTCGGAGACAAAGGGCTCATCGGGCACCTCACCAGTAGCGGATGCGGTGCCGGTATAAAAATCTTCCCGCGGAGAGATGAAAACGATCGGATCCTGCGATTCCATGGAAGCGGGCTGACTGCAAATGGGGCAAGGTCCGCTTGGGGGAAGAGGGCGCCGGCACATCGGGCAGGTGCGTTCTTCCATGAGTTCCAAAGCAGGGTTTGAGGCGAGCTCGGATTCGATTTTCTGCTGGAGCTCACCCAGGGTCAAGCCCAGCAAGGTCATCGTCTGAGCCAGATGCGCTGACATGGACGTGGTGGTCTGTTGATTTGGGAGTATCAGCATAATAAGCCTTCCGCAAAACAGGAGAAATCTGTCAGTTTGCTTTGTGCAAGAAGTATACCAGAGCTTTTTATTTTCTGCTGCAAGCGATTTTAGACAGTTTCTAAAAAAGCTGACTAGTTGAGTTTTTCAAGGTTGATTTGAAATAATCGGCTGTTTTATATACACCTTTTCTGTAAACTTTTCCTGCTGGATCAAAACGAACACCAACATAAGCAGAGCAAAGATAACAACAGATTAAACATCCACAATAAATATTAGGATAACATTTGAGCTTGCGAAAGCTATTTAACAAAACTATAATAGCAATCATAAAGAAATAAATTTTCCAATAAAGAAATTTGGTCCTTGGGAAAATATGTCAGAAGAATTAAGATCTACCATATATATCATTTTATCTGCCGCTCTTCTTTTTGCATTAATTCTTTATAACCGAAGAACAGTTTACATAAAGCTTTACAAACTAATTAATGTTGATGGGAATGTGAAAGAATATCTTAGACTACTAGAAGACAAATTCGTAAAATTATCTTTATCGAGAAAAGAAATTTTAGCTTTCAAATTTGATGGATTGCTGGCTTCAGGAAATTATACTGAAATTGAACAAATAATAAAACAACTTGATGTTGCTATATTAAGTAAGCGGGATCGAATTATCTATTATCAAAAACGATTATACTATTTTATAAAGCAGAGGAACATTCAAGAAGCTGAAAAAAGCCTGAAACTCCTCCGTAATTCTCTTGAGATGACAGGAAGTGATTCAAAGACCATCTCTATGCGAGAGCAAGCGGAGCTTATGTTCGATGTTTACATCCGTAAAGATGTCTCAAGAATTCCCGGATTAGTTGAACTCGAACGCAGTCAAGAAGATACGACTAAAAAAGGTTTGACACAATATTTTCTCGCTAAACTGTATTACGCTAATGACAATGAGGTGGAAGCAAAAAAGATGCTAGATTCTTCAGCAATTCTGCTGAAGGGGACCTCATGGGAAACTGAAGTGACTAATTCAAAAAACGATTTAAGCTACCTTGATTAATTGCAAATTGAATAATTTGACAACTAAACAGCATAAGCCCGCAAAAAATACCAACAAAATTAGATTCATATTTTATGTGAACGTCAATCGGAAAAGTTAGATTCAAATACAAAACAAGAAGATATATTCTCTCTTCATTTTTATTATGGATCTAACTATTGATAAACAATTAATTTTGTAGTAATCTTCACAAGCAGAAGAATAAAATAAGACCACCCTTCTTGGGGTGGTCTTATTTTATTCTTAGAAGGACTTTTAATAGAATTGGCTCGGCGAAAGGGAGTGTCCCCGCGACTAAATCTTCCAGAGTGTTTTTGCGTTTTTGTAAAAGATTTTATATCGATCCTCTTCGCTTATGTCATAAGCTTCGAACTTAACAATCTCGCTTTTAACAAACTTGTACGGCCAATCAGTACCGAATATGATTTTGTCGGGTCCCAATTCATCAAGAGCAGATTGAATGACCGGTACTTCAACCTGTCCCGAGGTTCCTACATACACGTTTTTTAGTTCTTTCGCAGCCTGAACACATCCATATCCATAATCCATGTACCCAATATGGGCAAAAATAAAATTAACATTCGGATGTCTTTTCGCTACTAATGCCCACTGTTGAGGTAGCGCGAGTGGCGGGGTTCCAGTGTGAGTTAGAATTGGAAGGTCATACTCGCTTACTGCATCTATTACTCTATCCAGTGCAGTATTATTATCAGGGAAATACCCGCTCTTCCATGAATGAAATTTCACTCCCCTAAATGCATCATTTTGAAGGCATCTATGAACCTCATCAATTGCATTCTTTTCTCTTGGATTTATATATGCATATCCGATAATCCTGTCAGGAAATTTTTTTACAGCACTAAGAACCTCATCATTGAGTTCTTTACAACTTGTGCCATTTAATAGCGATAATCCTGATCGTTCAATATCATAAATATCCATGTTTTTCACAAGATCTTCTGCTGTTGTGACATCCCCTTTACTAGTCTTTCCCATGTGTACATGAAAATCGTTAATCATAATTATTCTTCCACTTATCTAAGGAGCTTGGAACTTTATCCAAAAATTCCGAGAAGATAACCAATTAATCCTCCAAACAAGAGAATAAGCATGAGTAACACTGGGGATATTTTGTATTTCCGCAAAACGGAGTACATAAGAAGTGTGAGCAAAACTGGAAGAAGTTTCGGGAGCAGTCCATCAAGTGTTGATTGAATGGCAATCGTAGTATTGCCATCTCCGCTTACATATTGAATTGGTGTCGTCAATGACACAACATTTGGGACAAAACCTCCAACGATTACAAAGGCAGCAACTGAGGCTAGTTCTGTTATCTTATCGATAAGCCCAGATTTTTTCATGTTTGCCACAATAGAAACACCTTCGGAATAACCTTTGAAGACACCAAAGTACCGAACACCCAGAGTGATCAGGCTCATTCCTAAAAGGAAGAGTATAGGACCAAATGGATTTCCAGTCAGGGCAAGCCCACAAGCAATTCCAGCCAAGATTGGACGGGCAGTGCCATTTATCAGGCTGTCGCCAAGAGCAGCGAGGGGTCCCATGAGGGCTGTCTTTACAGAATTGACCATATCGGGATCAATGTCATTCTTCGTGGCTATACGTTCTTCTAAAGCAGCAGCAACACCTACGGGAATTGCAGAAACCATTGGTTGGGTAAGAAACAATTGCATGTGTCGATCAATAATGGTTTTCTTCTCTTCCGGAGTCTCGTAGTATTTTTCAATTATTGGAGCCATAGCATCCATAAAACCTAAGTTTTGGAATCTGGCGAAGTTCAAACATGATCGCATAAAAATTTGACCACGAAAGACCTTCCACAGGTCCTTTCTTGTTAGAGTTTGATCAGTATTTTTCATTTTGTTAACTCCGTTTGCTATGCTAAAGTCTTATTAGCTGTGAAGTAATTATGGAGAAAAACGGCTGCTACAGCCACAACGCCCACACCAAGCATATTGATCCCAAGAAATGCCGAGCATACATAACCTACGATGAAATAGGGCCATACCTTTTTATTTGAGATCGATTGAATAAGCATTGCGAAACCGACTGCGCCAATCATTCCTCCACCCACACCAAGACCAGCGATAATATTCTGAGGAATTTTTTCAACGAGAGGCATCACAAACTCAGAACCAAAATACACTGCAAGAAATGTAGGGATTCCATAAAGAACAAAGTTTCCTAGAAGAGCTAGCTTATTAACTCTGGTTATGCCCTTCACATCCGCCTTGTCAGCTAATTTTTCAGCCCAGCTTTCAAATAGAACATTAATGACGCTATATTGAAGTGTAGAAACAAGCCCACCAATTACAGCGATAGGAAGTGCTGCTGCGATGGCAACTTCTGTACCACCTCCAGCAAAAATAGCAAATGCCGTTGCTATGGCTGCTGCCATGGTTGTGTCAGGTGGGACTCCTGTTCCCACAAAAACCACTGCCAGGAACATCAACTCAACCATAGCTCCAACTATCAGTCCGGTCTTAAAATCACCAAGGATTAATCCTACAACTGCTCCGGTGATTATCGGCCGGGTAGTCTGTAGTTGTATGGTCTGTTCATCAATCAGACCCCACGTAACCCACAGAGCTACTAAAATTGAACCAAGTAACATAATTTAATACTCCTTTCTATTTTTAATATTTAATCCGGTAAAACTACCGGTTTATCACTTTAATAGAGTTCTCATGTCAATCGCTTTCTCACTAGGAATGACACGCACCTCCAGCGTAACGCCCGCATCCATTACACTTTCAACAAGTTTTCTTTCGTCTTCAGTAAGCCATACACTTTTATAATATCTTGTTCTAGAATCAGTTCGCCCCGAGTTGCCGTAATTAACAGTAGAGAAGCTTACACCAAGATCCATGAGTGTCTTAAGACTATGAATATCACGAACAATCAAAAGGGTTTTGGAAAAATCTCTATTACTGTTTATCAGGTTACCTGCTTCCTCCAGTGTCAAAAGCTCAAATTTCATAGCTTTAGGCACACCCATTTCCAGTAGCATTCCTTGAAATTCATCATTTGCTGCATCTGTGTCAGCAACAATTATCTCGGTGATACCCAAAGCGGTAACCCAACTAACGATGATCTGACCATGAATCAAACGGTCATCAATACGAACACAAGCAAAGTCATTCATATAGATTTTTCTCCTCAAGATTTATTATTTTATGTAAATACTTTACAATTTATTACTAAACTAATGAATTATATCTTAATAAAAAATCATATGATTAAATAATAACGGGTTTAATCTATGATCAATTTTTTAATTGTTAATTTTTTGTAACAAAAAAGAGCGTATTCAAATCAAAGTGAGAATTTTTAATCGAATTTGCTCTTAATTTTATGGGCGTTATTCTATCATGATATTAATACAATTGCAAGACAAAATCAAGGCGATTGAAAAGACTTTTGTTATTAACTCATTAA
>JAGVUP010000189.1 GCA_019136215.1 Chloroflexota bacterium
ATGGCTGACTGGCGATCAGGAAACTAATCAAGGAATCATCTGGGCAAAAGTCGTCGCGCCAGATGGTATTGTTGGCTGGGCTTCCGCCCAGTACCTCCAGAAAATCACTCCGTAGGGTCTGCGTCCAAGAGGAGCAAATTTGTGACCGGAACGCGGATGATTTCGCCATCCTGTCTCTCCACGACGGCAGCCCTGGCAATCAATCCGCTGGCAAAACGCTCTTCCATCTCCGGCAATTCCGCAACCCTTCCGATATTACCAAGATAAGGTTCGCCCAGCATCCGCACAATACTGCCCACCTGGAGAACCGCTTCCTCCTCAAAAAGCGTGCTTCCCTGCCCGCCATTACCCGGCAAAACCAATTCCGCCATCTTCCCCGCGCCATCAGAAAGCAAGAAAACCTCCTGATCCTGCATCTCTGCCAGGAACCCGAGGCTAATGGCATCCGCTCAGCGCGGGTACCAGGGAAGGGAGTACGATCCCCGCAGGTTTCTTCGCCAGAAGCATCCGGAAACGTTCCGGGCTGATAAGCGCATCGGTATAGATGATTTTGCCCTCCACATCCGGAAATTGTCCTCTCTGCTGGGGATCATTAAAATCAAAATTCAGCCGGGTAAAGCTGCCGCTGGCATTCAAACCGTTGCTCCAAACGCCCTGGATGAGCGTACCGGTGAGCCCGATGACCGCCCCAAACCCCGGGATGATCTCAACGACCGTGCCTGCGACAGGCGCGCACGCCTGAAGTTTTCGCTCGCCCATCGCCAGGGTCACCCGCCCCTCCCGCAATGAGACGACCCTGCCGTCCCTGGCAGCGCGAAAGATGCGGGTAATAAAACCAGGTTTTTGGGCGATCACATCGCCTTTGCTGACTGCTTCGCCATTCAGACGTTTGAGATACTGGTCGAGTTTATCCGGGGGGATTTTCAGCTGATTGACGATGTCGAACACCTGAAATTCCTCCGGCAGCACGGCTTCCGCCAGTGTATCGCCGATGTTCACTTCCTGACCCGTGCGCACCAGGACGCTGCCCGGCAGCGGCAGACGCACCTGCTTGTAGACCGGTTGATTGGATCGAATTATCACTTTTCGCACGGTCATCCTCCCAGTTCCCAGAGCCAGTTGCGCAGGGTTTCAGCGCGAGCCGCCTCGTCCGCGGGCAAGCTCAGCGGTCTGCCACGCGCGTCGATCACCACGCCCACCTTCGAAGCCATCACGCCAATCCAACCGCCAAGCCCGCGCAGCCCCATTCCGACGTCACTTTCATCTTCAGGAGCAAGGTAAAGTTCGGTCTTGCCGCTGCGCAGGGTCTCAATGCGTTTGAGTTCACCCATTTGTACTTTATGGAAAAGCCTTGGCGCTTGCTGGCCTTCGTTGACTTCTATCTGGAGCACTTTCTGCCCCTCAGCGGCAGGCGCGTCCACGGTGACGACCGTTGCCAGGTTGGTGAACGCCTCCGCATCCATCACCTGCACCGGAAGGAGGGGATCCTTGGGCGCCAGGCTGCCCATGGCGGTGAGAAGTTCCCGCTCGTCCTGTAAAACGGTGGTGATCCCGTGCGGCAAAATGCCGTCCAGAGCGGTCATCAGCACCTGATGAGGCAGGGCGAGGCAAGCCTCGGACCCAGAGAGAACGATCGGTTCAAAAGCATGCGTCAGACCCAGGCTGGGGTTGTAGCCAAAGTCCCCGTCCAGCGACTGAAGCGCGTTCAGCGCCTCGCGGACGCGCAGACGTGTGAGGGCATGCTCGATGCTCAGGTCTTCCAGGGTGGCGGGAGTAAAAAACGGGAAAAGGCTGCGGTTGTGGGCGTAGGTCGCGAAGCTGTTCGGGTCAGTTACATGCGTGGAGAACCCGCGCGCGGCTTCCAAGGCGTTTTCGTTCAAGGCGAAGCGATGGCAAACCCCATTGATTTTTTGATCCCACGCCGCGATCACACTGACGCTGTCAGGCTCCACGCGCAGCATCAGGACGCCTTTGCCGTTATCGCTGCTGCGTTCCAGAAAGCGTACGAGCCTGGCAGCCGAAAAGTCGCTCGGGATCACGCTGGCGTGCAGTGCGCCGACGACTTCCGCCAAACCCGGGATCTGTTGGATGCGCAGGCGCTCAAAAGCCGCGAGCATGGCTTTCCAGACCAAAGAAGGGTCTTCGGAGCCGGGAGTGGTTTGGATATTGCTCGCAAGGTGCATGTCCAGCCCGGCTTCGATTTCGCTCTGGGCGTAATCTGCCAGCCGCTGGTTACCGCAATAGACGATTTGTGGTCGGATGGTTTTGGGAATGAGGTGATAGACCAGGCGCAGGTTTTCGATGGCTGCCTTGAGGGTTTTGCTGGCTCCGCCGTTTGCGCCTCCGCCGATCACATAGAGTTCCACATCGCTCGTCAGCAGGCGTTCAAGCTGAGCTGTCGCGTTCAGGTTTTCCTGGAGGTTGACTTCGAGCACCACCTCACAGTTGAATAAACTAACCAGGCGGCGCAACGGCGCGATGGAGTAATCCTCAGAAAGCCCGATCAATGCCGTACGGACAGGCTTTCCCGCTGAAAGGCTCAACCCGACAAAATCCGGCGCGCCCTCCAGCCGGCAGAGGTCCGTGAGCTGACCGCGGTCGTTCAGCAGGCGCACATTCCCCTCCCTCTCAACCTGGCTCAGGAGGTCCTGTATGTTTTCGCGGAACCGCGAGCTGTCGCCCTCGATCGCGGTCGGCACGCTGGCAATACTCTCCACCGCCCAGGCGCCATCACGCTGGGCAAAAAGGCTCGCCTGGGTGCGGCTTTTTCCAATATCGAGGCTGAGAGAGAATTTCGGCACGCTGACCTCTAAAACCACAGGGTGATGAATTGAATGATTTCCGACAAACTGCTGATGAGCGCGATCAAAGCGGAGCTGAACAACCCGACAAACAAGGCTCCGAACGTGATCCCGATGAAGATCTGACCGATACTTCCGATTCCTTCCAGGTAGACTGACCGGGATACCCCGCCTGGTCCGGACTTGCCCTGGTGGTGGAAAACGAACAAAACTGAGATGACTCCCAGCAGGATCATCAAAGCCTCAAGGATGACGGTCCACTGCGGCTGCGCCTGATGCAAGAGTTGCCCGGGCGCGAAGCGGTCGATCATGCTCAGGAGCTGCGGAGCGAGCGTGCCGCGCGTGACCCCGACGATTGCCAGCGCAGCCAGCACCCCGCCGAGGAATGCCAGCGGGACCGCGCCAAGGTGGGTGCCCCTGCGGAAGAGCATCAACACCAACAAGCACGCCATTATCAGCGGCACCAGGGCTAAGTAAAAGCCTGGTTCGGCAGGATCAGTCAGGGGAAGCAGCAGATAGGGCAGGAGAACTTTCTGGATCATCACCAGCGCCAGGAAACCAGCGCTGACCCCAATCAGCAGATGGGTGGCGATGCCAAAGAACAGCCGGTCGCCAAGGATATAACTGAATACCATCACCGTCAGGGCAATGCCGATAATCAGCGCGATCAGATCAGAAGGAATCATTCGAGTCGCTCCTCTTCTCTCCGGATGGCATCCGCCTCGGCTTTTGAGATCATTCCCAAGAGCAGCATCACGAGCATCAGCAGCAGCCCGACTCGATAGGCACGGTAGCTAAACGCGGCTTGCGCGCCAAGGCTGCCGTCGGCAATGCCCGCGGCGTAGCCCACGAGCTGACCTGAGTCAAAATAGGGCAAGAGCACCGGAGCTTCCATCTGGGTGCTAACAGCGGCAAATTCGAGCGATTGGACCCAGGGGGCGATTTGTTCCAGCCATCCGCGGATGCTTTCGGAAGATAGCTGCCGGGCAGGAAGTCCACAGGCGTAGATTCGGGCAGCCCTGCCTGCGCCAGCAGCTCGGGCGCAAGATAGAGCCCGGAAGGCTGGGAAGTCAGGAAGGTCAGCGAAATGCCCCGGGCATGCAAATCAGCCAGAATCGGCGCAGCAAGAGCCTCCAGCTCCCTGCTGGCTGCCGCGTGATAGTCCAGCAGGACCAGCACCTTGTCGCCTTCCGCCAGATTTTGCAC
>JAGVUP010000109.1 GCA_019136215.1 Chloroflexota bacterium
GAACAATCAATGGCGCAAAACGCCGCTCAGGTTGCCGGGCTGCGCGAGGCGTTGGACCAGGCGCGCGGCATGCTCGAACAAATGGATTCCGGGCAATTGCCGCCTGATACCAGCAAACCAACAGCCAGCTTCAGTGATGACCTCACAGCCTTGTTGGATGAATTTAAATCCGAGTTTACTGAAAAGCAAATACGCGTCCGCGCAGAAAACAAGCTGAGCGCGGAGCCAGACCTCCGTAGCAAGGCGCAACTGCTCCACCTCAGCCGTTCGCTGCTGCGAAACGCGTTAAGCGTCAGCAAAGTTGGCTCCGAAGTGCTGCTGGAGGCGCTGGCTTCCCAGGAATATCCCGGGTTCGTGGAATTGCGCGCCAGTGATGTTCGTGGAATTGCGCGCCAGTGATGCTGGGCCCGGCTTGAAGCCGGAAGAACAGGTCGGTTTTCTCGCTTCGCTTGAGGCGGCTCCCGAATCCGGCAGGCAGCCCTGGGGAGAAACCGGCGCTCTCAAAGAGGCTGTCGACCTGACGCAGCGTCTCGGCGGTCACTGGTGGATCCACTCTGTGCCCGACACCTTTACCATCCATCGCCTGGCAATCCCCGCTTTCAGCGGGGCGGAAAGCGCTGGCAATAATCTTGCTACATCCTTGCCGGAGAATTGCTGATCACTATGCGTCTTAAAAAACACCAATCCATCACTCTTGCGGTTTTATTTGTCATGACCATCTCCTTCGTGGGGGTCATTTTTGCGGGCGTAATCGTCGCGGCGATGGCAAGTTCGGATTCATCCCCTTATCTGGTCAGTTTTCGTAATTTTCAGATAACTCCCACCCCCTACCAGCCAAACGCTTTCGCGAACATCCTTGAGGACGGTACTATCGAGCTCATTCCCCAGCCCGTGCTGACGCCGACCCCTGTGCCTGTCATCCCGGCAGGCGAGCTGCCGGAAAACCAGCTCAACATCCTTATGCTCGGCGTTGACGACTTCGGTGAAAACAACTTCCGCACGGATGTAATTATTCTGGCTTCGATCAACCCGAAGCACAAAAGCGTCAGCCTGATCTCCTTCCCGCGGGACCTCTACGTTACCATCCCCGGCTACTGGTCCAACCGCATCAATACTGCATGGGCTTTGGGGGGCTTTGACCTCCTCGCTCAGACTCTCGAGGTCAACTTCGGCATCCGCCCGGATAATTACATGATGGTCAACTACAATGGGTTCAAAGACGTCGTCAACAGCCTCGGTGGGATCGACGTGAATGTGACCGAAGAACTGCAGGACGCCTGCGAAATGGACCCCTCCGGATGGTGTGTGTTTGAGCCCGGTGAGACGCATATGAACGGTGGGGAGGCGCTTTGGTACGCGCGTTCACGCAAAACCACCAGCGATTTTGACCGCAACCGGCGTGCTCAGGATGTTGTCATGGCAATTTTTAGCAAGGCAGTCAGCCTGAACATGCTCATCAAAGTTCCGGAGCTTTACAGTCTTTACCGGGAATACGTGGATACGGATGTGCAATTGTTGGATGTTTTGCCCTTGCTGCCGATGGCGTCTTCGCTGATGAATTCAGACAATTTCCACCGCTACGCGGTCACGCCGGATATGGTTTACAACTGGATCACAGCGGAGGGCGCGATGGTGCTGATGCCCGACTACTATGCCATTTCGGGCATGCTCAACGAAGCGCTCTACCGCAACGAATAACTGTATCCAAAAGAAATAAAAAAGCCCGGGATTGAAACCGGGCTTTTTTATTAGTGCTGTCAGGTCTGGATCAGGGTTGGTTTTCTGCCATGATCACGTTCTGGATCGCCTCACTGATCCGGTAGGCGGTATCGACACTGTTCATCGTGTAGAGATGAATGCCGCGGATGTCGTTATCGATCAGGTCCATGATCTGTTCGGTGGCATAGAAGAGTCCCGCGTCGCGCAGGGCTTCGGGCTTGTTGGCATATTTACTGAAGAGGCGTGAGAGCTTTGCAGGGACGCTCGCCCCAGAAAGCGCCACCGTGCGCTCAATCTGCCGGAGGCTCGTGATGGGCATGATTCCCGCCACAATCGGTACGTTGATGCCTTTGGCGGTTGCCAGGTCGCGGAAGCGGTAGAAAGCCTCGTTATCGAAGAACAATTGGGTCACGAGGTGGGTGACGCCGTTGGCGATCTTGTAATGCAGATTCTCGACATCCTCTTCCAGTGAGGCTGCCTGGTAGTGCCCTTCCGGGTAGCAGGCGCCCATCAGATTAAACTCCGGCTCGCGCTTTTTGATGAAATCCGCCAGATCGCTGGCATAGCGGAAGTCGTCCTGAGGCGGAACATCCGGGCTGATATCCCCGCGCAAGACCATCAGGTTCATGACCTGGTTCTCTTTGAGCTTTTCGAGCGTACCAATCACGTCCTGCTCAGTGGAATTGACACAGGTGATATGCGCGACAGGCTCGATGTGGTAAGTGGTGCGGATGAGCGAGGCGATCTCGACGGTCTTCTCACGCTGAGCCAGGCTGCCGCCGGCGCCGTAGGTCACGCTGATGTAATCAGCGGGCAGTCCCCGCAGCCTGAGCAGCGTGTTGTAAATGACGTTATAGGAACTGTCCTTCTTCGGCGGAAAAATTTCCAATGAAAAGCTGACTTTTTTGTGTTTGAAAATCTCAGAAATGTTCATGTTAAGCCTGTTAGCCCTTTTTTAGTACTGCTGAACTCACAGCAGCGCCATTCCCGGGAAGAATAGTTTTTCTATTATACATGCAATACCCCGAAGGGCTCGTCTTTGTGTAAGATTGTTGGATTCAATGTCATCAGTCCTTCGCAGAGACTCACGGGTAGGCGGGTATAATAAGATATCGCTATTAAAGGAGAAGCTATGTCCCCAAAAATTGTTGAATGCATCCCGAATTTTTCCGAAGCCCGCCGTCCTGAAGTGATGGATACGATCATTGCTGCTGTCGCGAGCGTGAGCGGAGTGCGCGTTTTGGACCGGCATTCCGACGTGGACCACAACCGCACGGTCCTGACCTTTGTCGGGACGCCCGAAGCGGTGGAAGAAGCCGCATACCTTGGCATCACCAAGGCGGCGGAGTTGATTGACCTCAACCAACACGAGGGCGAACATCCGCGCATGGGCGCCACCGATGTCGTCCCATTTGTGCCGATCGCGGGCGTCACCATGCAGGAATGTGTCGAGATGGCGCGGCGGCTCGGCAAACGCGTGGCAGAGACTCTGGACATTCCGGTCTACTTCTACGAAGATGCCGCCATCCGCCAGGACCGCAAAAACCTGGAGGATATCCGGCGCGGGGAGTTTGAGGGCATCAAGGAAACAATTGCCACGGATCCGTACCGCGAGCCTGATCTGGGTCCAAAGCGGATGGGTCCCGCGGGGGCAACCGTAATCGGCGCCCGCCAGCCTTTGATCGCCTACAATATTTTCCTCAATACGCCCGATGTCAGCATCGCCCAAAAGATTGCCCGAAGGGTGCGCAACTCCTCAGGCGGCTTCCATTTCGTCAAGGGAATGGGCGTTCTGGTGGAAGGGTTGGCGCAGGTCTCGATGAACCTCACCAACTTCCACCGCTCGCCAATGGCGCAGGTGACTGAGTTTGTCCGCCGGGAGGCGCAGCGTTATGGCGTGGGCATTCACCACTCCGAAATTATCGGGCTGGTGCCTTCGCAGGCGATGGTAAACGCTGCCCGCTACTACATGCAGATGGATGGGTTTGAGAACGACCAACTGCTCGAAAACCGTTTGTTCGGAGCTGACGAAGAAGAAAA
>JAGVUP010000175.1 GCA_019136215.1 Chloroflexota bacterium
ATCAGGAAGGCAGTGGTCTTCAGTTCGTATTTTGTGACATGCCATCGGCGCTGGTCTGAGATGCGTCTGGCTGAACACCACCCTTATATCCGCAGCCGGGTGGAACAGATCCGCGAGGCGCTCGAAGAAGCAGGCGACCAAATGGCGGTCAGCTTTTTGATGCTGCCCTACATTTTCGGCTCCCTGCCGGGCATGATTCCTCTCTGGAAGCCCCTGATTGGCTATCTCAACAGCCGCCTGCCCTGGGTGTTTTACCCCGCCGGAGGCAGCGCAATGGTCACCGCCGACGAGGTCGGGCGTGCCGCCGCGCGCGCTCTGGAGGCAGGCAGGTCTGGTGTGGAATGGCAGATTGCCTCAGATAACCTGACCTGGACAGATTTTTTGGGGCGCCTTGGCGCCATGCTGGGCAAACCCAAACCAGTCCTTACCTTACCGAAATGGCTGCTAAAAACCGCCATGGCGGGCGTGGAGCTGGGCTACCGCCTGAAGGGCAAACAAAGCGGGCTTTCGATGGTCCCTTTCGTCGATCTGCAGACTCGCGACGCCTTCCTGGATACCCACTCCAGCCGGCAGGAGCTCGGTTATGAGAAAGGCGACCTTGACAAGGCGCTTGCGGAGACCGTTCGAGCCTGCCTTTCGTCAAGTTCCTGATAAAATTGCCCTATGAAACTGAGCAAAATATTTGACCCTCGTGGAACGAAAATTGCCTTCCTGGGGCTGGCGATGGTTGCCAATATTGCCTGGGCGCTGCTTTTCTTCAGCCTGGTGGACGCCCTCGTCGCGCGGTATGGAGACCTCGTCACCGGTCTGGACACGACCCTGATGCTGGGCATCTTCCTGGGTTCGCTGTCAGTCGGTTTCGGAGTAGCGATGATTGCCAAAGACAAACGCGGCTTGACCTACGGCGTTTACGGCGGGCTGGCGGGGCTGGTCGTGATCGGTCTGATGACCTGGAAGAGCGGTCTGCTTTCGGCGCTGGTCGGATTGATGGCGGTTTTTGGCGGGTTCAACGGCGGCTCGCTGGGAGAAATGGCTCAGCGCCTCCGCAAACGGCGGTAGATTTCCCTTTAGTCAGGTTTTCGCGCGGAACTGGTCGGCAGCCAGGGCATTTCCGCGTCTGTTTTTCCGAGATGCTCGCAAAGAGCGGCGCGCATGGCGGTGCGGTCATCCCAATCGTACTCCTTGCTGCCAAAGCACATCGACTGCTCGTGTCCCTTTCCGCAGGAGATAATCAAATCATCCGGCTGGGCAATGCTGACGGCTTTACGCAGGGCATCGCCCCGATCCGCGACCCGGAAGAAATCCTTGCCTTCCACCCCGCCGGCTTCGGCTGCCGCCTGCGCCATATCCGCGAGGATGTCCTCGATCGATTCAGTGCGCGGGTCTTCCGCCGTGAGGATGGTGATATCGGCATGCCTGACCGAGACGGCGGGCATCATGCGCCGCTTTTCGCGGTCGCGCAGACCGGCTGACCCAAACACGGCAATCACCCGCCCTTTTGTCATCGCGCGGGCGGTGACCAGCGCGTTTTCAAGTGCGTTTGGAGTGTGCGCGAAGTCAACAATGGCGGTAAATTCCTGCCCGCAGTCAATGCGCTGCATTCGCCCGGGGATGCCCCCGAAGCTTTCCAAAGCCCTCACTGCTTCTTCGAGCCCCACGCCCAGCGCGCTGACTGCGGCGAGCGCCGCGAGCGTGTTGGAAACGTTATAGATACCGGCAATCGGGCAGCGCACAGTCATTTGCTTCTCCCCAACGTGCAGGGTGTAACTGAGCGCGTCGGGCGTGCTTGTGATGTCGTCCGCCCAGAAATGCGCTTCGTTGAGTCGACTGTAGGTCAGGAATCCCGTCGGTGAGAGGCGTTTGAGCGTGCTGTAGGAGCGGTCGTCCTTGTTCAGGATCGCAAGCCTGGGATTGCCAATCCCTTTGCGGGGTGTTTCGCTGAGCATCTCAAACAGCTTCCCCTTGGTCCGCAGGTAATTCTCGTAGGTGCCGTGATAGTCGAGATGTTCGTGGGTGATGTTGGTAACCACCGCCAGGTCATAATCGCAGGCGACCACACGCCCCTGCGCCAGCCCATGCGAGGTGGTTTCGAGCACGCAGTGTGTCATGCCGGCAGCGACCATCTCTGCCAGGTACGCCTGGATATCGGGTGAGTCGGGGGTGGTCACATGGAAGCCGGTATCCAGCGCCTCATCGCCGATTTGCGCGCTGACGGTGCTGATGATTCCGGCTGCGATTCCAGCTTGAATCAGCAGGTGGTGGATCAGCAGAGAGGTCGAGGTCTTTCCGTCCGTGCCCGTGACGCCGATCATGCGCATTTTGCGGGCAGGAAAACCCTGAAAACTCGCCGCAAGGTAAGCAAGCGCGAAGTGCAGCTCATCTTCCAGACGAATGTAGGGAATTTTAAGCCCAACGGGTTTGGGGCGGTCGCTGAAGATGACCCTTGCGCCGTTTACTACTGCTGAGGGGATGTAGTCGTAGCCGTCGCTGCTTTCACCTTTGATGGCAACGAAAGCAAAACCTCTGCGCACGCTCCGCGAGTCACTGGTAACGCCGGTGATCATCGCCCGCGGGATGGGATCCAGAGCGGTCAGGGGCGTGTTTGAAAAGACAGTCTGCAGGGAGCGGCGGCGCGATACTTGGTCCATGATCCCTTACTTTCTCCTTTTCGGAGGCTGCTTCTTATTAAAAAGGTGGGCTGTCAGCAAACTCAAAAGCCCGCCAGCCAGGCAAACAAAGCCCCAAACGATCAGGCTGCCCTTCGTGGCGGATGTGGACTCGGTGATTTCCATGCTGAAGGTGATTTCCTGTTGAGCGGTGATGGCGTAGTTGCCGCTCAGGCTGTTATCGCCCATCGCCAGAGCGACCTTTGCTTTGGCAAAGCCGGCGTTGAAGGGCTCCACTTCCCAGATAAAGGTCTTCCGTCCGTTTTCAACTGGAATCAGCACACGTTTCTGCGGCTGGATTACAGTTTTAACCATGCTGAGCTCCAGGTCCAATACGACGCCGTCATCCAAAACGCTCTCAAGGGCTTTATCCGCCTGATACGTGACCGTGATGAGATTTTTGCGTCCGGTCTCAAGCTTTTCAGGATAGGTAACCATCACGTCCAGGCTGCCGCCGCTGCCATAGATCCAGTCCGTCAGCACGACTGTTTGGCTCTGCGAAGCGACCGGAATCGCCCGCCGGGTGAAGAGAACCGCGCTGACAGCGACCAGCGCCAGCCCAAGAATGAGGAATAAAATGTGTTTTTTCAGTTTCATTTGAACACCACCAAATAAACGATGCCCAGCACCAGAATAATCGACGTGATCCTGCCGAGCCAAATGTAATTATCATTGAGCGCGTAAAGCAGCATGAACGGCAGCAGCGCCTCAATGACGAGGATCAGCATATGGATGCGGAAATTTTTGCTTTTTTTGTTCAGGCTCATTTCACACTCAACCGCTCAGCAACCACGACCACACGCCGGACCACGACCACACGCCGGTTGCTACAGCCGCGATAATTATGGGGATTAGACCATAACCAATCATCTTCCGCAAGACACTGCCTTCTTCTCCGCTGAGCCCAACCGTGGTGCAGCTTACGATCAGCTTGGTGGGCGACATCACGCTCCCCATCGAGCCGCCAAGGTTCTGCGCCGCCAGGATGAGCGGCACATTGAGCTTCAGCAGCGCGGCTGCTTCCGCCTGAAGCGCGCCGAAGAGGATGTTGCTGTTATTGTTCGATCCGGTCAGAAAGGCGCCCATCACCCCGACAAAAGGCACCTGAAGCGCGCCGAAGAGGATGTTGCTGTTATTGTTCGATCCGGTCAGAAAGGCGCCCATCACCCCGACAAAAGGCACAGCTACCGGATAAACGAACTTGTTGATTGTTTCCGCAATCCCGCGCGCGAGCGTACTCGTCATGCCGACATGGGTCATGATCGCGGATACCCCCGCCATCACCACCACGCCCAAACTGGCATCAACGGCGTTGTGGGCGGTGGCGCTGAGAATCCGGCGCGGAGAATCCTTCTTTAGCAGTCCCTTGCGGCTCATCATCAGCGCGGAGAGCGCGACCGTCGAGAGCAGCACCATCCCGGGATGCGTGAAGGGGTGGAGGGGAGTGCTGGAGCTTGCCGGTGTGACAAATCCCAATTTGGAAACGATTTCAGGATAGTTAAAGCTGATCCCGACCTGGTTGAGGAAGGTATACAGCGGACGGATCAGAATGACCGAAAAGCCGATTGCCACGAGCAGGATATAGGGCGTCAGACGCAGCAGGACATCGCGCTTGCTGAGCTCCAGCCCCTCATGCGAGATAGCCGTTTTCAGCCCTTGATAGGCTGGCA
>JAGVUP010000086.1 GCA_019136215.1 Chloroflexota bacterium
GCGTCGCGCAGATCATCCGTATTCGGCTTAAAGCTGAAACCGAGCAGGGCAATATGCTTTCCTTTTAGAATTTTCAACTCTTCCTGCAAGCGGTCCACCACCCAGGTGCGCTGGGCATAATTCACGTCCCTTGCCGCACGGATGATGGGCATGTCAAGATTATAGTCCCTGGCGGTTGCTACCAGCGCCGCGGTATCCTTTCCAAAGCACGAGCCGCCCCAACCGATTCCAGCGTTCAGGAAACGGTTACCAATGCGCTTATCCAAACCGATGCCTTTGGCGATCGCGGTCACATCCGCGCCAACCTTCTGCGCCAGATGGGCGATCTCGTTGATGAAAGAGATTTTTAATGCGAGGAACGAGTTGGCAGCGTACTTGACCATCTCTGCGGAAATGAGGTCGCAAACGAGCATAGGCACTTCAGTAAGCCCCGCGGGTCTCGGCAGCCCTACAGGGGCTTCAAAATCCTGACGCATGAGGGGACCGAACAGTTCTTTCAGACGCTCAACGCTCGGTTCGTGTTCAGAACCGATGATAATCCGGTCGGGATAAAAGGAACCCTGCAGCGCGGAGCCTTGTGCCAGGAATTCCGGGCTGGAAACAACATTAAAGAGTCCGTTGGGTTTGGTGTTGTGGACCTCGTAATAATGTTCGCGGATGATCGCCTCAACCCAGTTGCCCGAACCAATCGGAACGGTAGACTTATTCACAACGACGACAAATTTTTCGCCGAGGTGTTCCGCGATCGAATCAGCCGCAAGGCGCACGAAGCTCAAGTCGGCATTACCATCTGGGAGCGAAGGCGTATTGACAGCGATGAAAATCACATCCTGGTTGGGGATATCCGCTTCGGCATAGCTGCTCACAAAACGCATCTTTTTATGGACTTCAGCAAAAATGTCATCAAGGTGTGGTTCATAGATCGTCACCCTGCCGCTATTCAACCGATCTACTTTCTCCTGATTGAGATCGATACAGGTCACATCATTGCCAAGGTAAGCCAGCATCACCCCTGTGTTCAGTCCAACATATCCTGTTCCAATTATCAATACGCGCATAAAGCCTCTTTTAATCTTTTAGTGTGGTCTATTATACATGAGTGATCAGCAAAACAAGCTGTCTATTCAGAGACGGTTTGGATTGTGGGATTCTTCCTTTTAGATTTTCACTTTAGATGCCCTTCCATTAGGTATAATCGCCCAACTAATGGACAAAAATGCGGAACCTGCAAAAAAGTTTCATAAGACATAGGGGATTCTGATAAGAATAGGATATAATGGAAGTGGATAATAATGCGGATTCCGCATTTTAGGATCACAGCATGGAAAGGTTACGTTGAAAATACGCAGAGACATTTATCTGAACAGACTGATATCCAAACGGCACAATGGACTTATAAAAGTTATTACAGGAATACGCAGATGCGGAAAATCCTATCTGCTATTTAACCTGTTCAGGGATTATTTAGCGAATGAGCAGATACCGGATGATCACATCATCGAAATAGCCTTTGATTCTTTTGAAAACAAAAAATACCGCGACCCTGAGCTGCTGTTCCCCTACCTGATGGAAAGAATTAGTGAGAAGGACATGTGCTATGTTCTTTTGGACGAAGTACAACTTCTTGATGATTTTGAATCTGTACTGAACAGTCTTGTTCGCAGGAAAAACGTGGATGTCTATGTGACCGGTAGTAATGCAAAGTTTTTGTCAAAAGATATCATCACTGAATTCAGAGGACGTGGCGATGAAGTACGAATGTATCCGCTGACATTTGCGGAGTATATGAGTGTTTATACCGGCGACAGGCAACACGGCTGGCGGGATTATGTGATTTATGGGGGCTTGCCTATGGTCTTCTCCTTTGAGACACAGGATCAGAAGGGGGTGTTTCTGAAGTCTCTCTTTGAAGAAACGTATATTTCCGATATCATCGGGCGAAACAAGATTCGCAACAAGGCAGAATTAGAAGAGCTCCTCAACATCCTGGCATCTGCGATAGGCTCATTGACAAATCCCAGTAAGCTTTCTGCGACATTCAAGAGCATAAAGAACAAGACCATCAGTAAAACAACCATAAAACGCTACATTGACTATCTGTGCGATTCCTTCCTGATTGACAATGCGATCCGATATGATATCAGGGGAAAGAAGTACATAGAAACACCTTCGAAGTATTACTTCACAGATCTCGGCCTTCGCAATGCCCGGCTCAACTTCAGGCAAGTGGAAGAAACCCATGCAATGGAGAATATTGTTTTTAATGAACTAAAGGTCAGGGGCTTCAACGTCGATGTTGGCGTTGTCGTTATGAATGAGGTCGATCAAAACGGAAAGAAAGTCAGAAAACAATTAGAAATTGATTTCGTCTGCAATAAGGGCTCAAAAAAATACTATATCCAATCAGCTTTTGCTCTGGCTGAACAAAAGAAAATGGAGCAGGAACAGCGCCCCCTGATCAACACTGGTGACGGATTCAAGAAGGTGATTATCACCAAAGACGCGCTGGCACCGCTTTACAATGAAGAGGGTGTGCTGGTAATGAGCATCTATGATTTTCTGCTGGATCCCGATAGCCTGGACTTTTGATTGAGACCTTTCTCGATTAAACAAAACAGGCCAAGATCATGAATGTTTTGCGTTTCAGAGGTCCCACCAGGATTATTGATCTGTAATTCAACACTATAGATTTGGATTCTATTCATCTGGCTTAATTACTATAGAAGAGAATCCTGTTTGATCCTGTCCGTAACCATCAATCACAGGTACTCACGTTATAATTTTAGGTCTGCAAAGGTTTGAAAACAAGGCAGAAGCCATTTTAGTACGCTAAGCTCAAAATGGCTTCTTATCTTTTTCTTGCCCATCCAGTTGTGGGCTCGCACCCGCTATGCTTTCTTATTCCACCGGTTCGAGCTTTGCCATGAAGTGCCGCAATACCTTCGGCGCCCATGTCACCTTCAGACCGCGGATTTTATCCGCCTCGCGCATGCACTTTTCGGCTGCCTCACCGATATAATCGAGGTGGCTGCGGGTATAAACCTGGCGTGGGATGGCAAACCGAAGCAGTTCCAGCGGCGCGAAGAGCTGCTTGCCAGTGATCGGATCGGTATGCTCGAACATCAGGCTACCGATTTCGGTCGTGCGGACGCCTCCAGCCAGGTAGAGCGCGTTTCCCAGCGCCACTGCCGGGAACTGGCTTTGAGGAATATGGGGCAGCGCCTTACCGCCGTCCACGTAGACCGCGTGACCGCCAGTGGGCATATAGACCGGCAATCCCACCTGCCTGAGCACTTCACCCAGATAGCGGGTGTGCGATTCTCGGTAATTCAGGTAAGATTCATCCACGCCATCGTACAAACCGACCGCCAGAGCGTCCAAATCGCGCCCGGACAAACCGCCATAAGTCAGAAAACCTTCGTGCACAATCAGGTTTTGGGCAATGCGCTGTTTCA
>JAGVUP010000096.1 GCA_019136215.1 Chloroflexota bacterium
CATGGAAGTCGGTATGGAAATCTACCGCAAGTTCGCCAACCGCAAGCACCCGCATCCGGTCATCCTCGAAATGGGCGGAAAGAATCCCACCATTATCTCCAAAAATGCTGACCTTGAAGATGCCGCGATTGGCTGCTTGCGGAGCGCGTTTGGTTTGCAAGGGCAGAAATGCTCCGCGAATTCCCGGATTTTTGTGGAGCAGGAACTCTACGAGCCTTTTGTAACACGCCTGGTCGCCTTGACTCGCGAACTCGCTATTGGCGACCCAACCCAGCAAGCCAACTGGTTCGGCCCGGTTGTCAACAAAAGGGCTTACGAAGATTATCTGAAGTATTCTGCTGAGCTTGAAAAATCCGGCACGATCCTCACTGGCGGCAGACACATTCTGGAAAATGGCATGGAAAAAGGATACTTCTGCGCCCCAACCATCGCGGTCGATGTGCCGCTGGATCACTATCTCTGGAAAACGGAAATGTTCCTCCCAATCGTGATGATTGCCCCAATTGCGCCGGCGTGGTCTACGCCAACCGTCCTCAGGGCAGCACCACGGGCGCCTGGCCAGGCTATCAGCCCTTTGGCGGATGGAAAGGTTCCGGTTCGGCAGGTAAGAATGGCGGCGGAGCCTATTACCTGCCCCTCTACATGCATGAACAATCCCAAACCAGGGTAAAGCGGGCATAATCCTTGCTACAAAACTCCTAAGAAGAACCAGGACAGAGACACAGCCTGGTCCTTCTTAGGAGGAACCCTTCATGTTGCGATTGCTTAGCAGATTATTAATGCTGGCAGGCACAGTCAGCCTGATTTGGTTGGCGTACGGCTTGATCAGCGGTGAACCGATTCCCAATTTTGTGATCATCGGGGTGCTGCTTTTCCTCCTTGGAGCGCTCTTCAAGGACAAAGGACCCTCTTTGCCCGGAACAGGGATCAACCAGCCCTCTCAACGGAAAAGCCGGGACAAACATCATTCCTGGATCTCGGGAGTGAGCAGGGGCGTCTAAAAGGTGAATGTTATGAAAAAGGAAAGCAAAATCAAGATCCTCAGCGCGATTTCACTGACTGAGCAGCAGGTAGAACGGATCAAGGCGGTGGATGAACACATTGAAGTCCATTGGTATGGACGCAAAGATGCTGACCGCATCCCTGCAGAAGTGTGGCGGGATGCGGAAATCCTGCTGACCAGCGGGTCGCCGCTGCCTCCTCCGGATCAAACGCCAGCACTGAAGTGGGTGCAGTACTATTTCGCGGGCATCGAAAAGGAATTCCAGCAGCAGGTCTTCCTGCGGAGAGGGGTGCGGCTTACCGGAGCCAGCGGGACCATGATAAGCCAGATGGGTGAGTATGTTCTGATGGCGCTGCTGATGCTTGGGCACAAAGCACCCGAAATGCTGCGCGCGCAGGAGCGAAAAGCCTGGCTTGAGCCGCGTGCGGATAAACTGGAACCGGTGGAATTGCGCGGAAGCACGGTCGGGATCGTTGGCTATGGTTCGATCGGGCGCGAGGTGGCGCGGCTTTTATATGCCTTCGGCGCCAAAGTGCTTGCGACCAAACGCGACGTGATGCACCCGGAAGACAAAGGCTACATCCCGGAGGGCTTGGGTGATCCGATGGGCAATTACTTCCAGCGGCTTTATCCCAATGAAGCCCTCAACGCCATGTTGAAGGAATGTGACTTTGTGGTCGTGTCTCCTCCCCTCACCGCGGAAACTCAAAAAATGATCTCAAGCGCGCAGTTCGCGGCGATGAAACCGGGAGCCTACCTGGTGAACGTTTCCCGCGGACAAGTGCTGGATACTGACGCGCTGGTCGAGGCTGCCAAATCGGGCAGGCTGGGTGGAGCGGTGTTGGATGTGTTCGAAGAAGAGCCGCTCCCCGCGGGAAGCCCTCTATGGGAACTGCCGAATGTGATAATCACGCCTCACATTGCCGGAGTGAGCAAGCGCAGCAAAGATACTCTGTTGGACCTCTTCACTGTGAACATCAACCGCTACCTGAAGGGTCTGGAACTGTACAATCTGATCGATCCCGAGCTGGGATATTGAACGAGTAAGAAGGATCTCTTGACATTGATGGTTCGTTGCTAACTAATAGAACAAGAGTTCTAATCCTTATGGTAAAATAGACGTATGGATTTGTTTGACCACTCTCTCGAGGAGCAGCTAAAACAGCAAGCGCCGCTCGCGGCGCGCATGCGCCCTCAGACGCTGAATGACATCGTTGGGCAGGGGCATATCCTTGGCGAAGGCAGCCTGCTAAGGCGGGCAATCCAGGCGGACAGACTCTTCAGCTCCATCATCCTTTATGGACCTCCGGGTACTGGCAAGACCACCCTCGCCCGCGTGATCGCCAACACCACCCAGGCGCATTTTGAAAACCTGAGCGCCGTGCTGGCAGGCGTAGCCGACCTGCGCAAAGCCATCGAGGCTGCCGTTGAGAGGCGCCGGCTATACCGCACCCGCACCATCCTCTTCATCGACGAGGTCCACCGCTGGAACAAAGCTCAGCAAGACGCTCTGCTGCCGCACGTCGAGAGTGGTCTCATCACCCTCATCGGCGCGACTACCCAAAACCCCTACTTTGACGTGATCAAGGCGCTGGTCAGCCGTTCGCGCATCTTTGAGCTCAAGCCCCTCTCCCAGGAGGATATCCTCAAGCTCCTACGAAGGGCGCTCGCTGACCCCCTGGTCGGCTACGGCAAGCGCTGTCTGGAAGTGGAGGAACAAGCCTTGCTGCATCTGGCGGAAGTAGCCGGCGGGGACGCCCGCAACGCGTTGAACGCTTTGGAACTGGCAGTCGAAACCACCCCGCCCGAAGACGGAGTCACCCATGTCACCCTCGAAGTCGCGCAGGAGTCCATTCAGCGTCGCGCGATCCTCTACGATAAAACCGATGATCAGCATTACGATACGATCTCAGCCTTTATCAAATCCGTCCGGGGCAGCGATCCGGACGCGGCGCTGTATTGGATGACCAAGATGCTCTTAGCAGGTGAGGACCCGCGCTTCATTCTTAGGCGCCTGATTATCCTCGCCAGTGAGGATATCGGCATGGCAGATCCCAATGCAATCTTGGTTGCCAACGCCGCCGCGCAGAACTTTGAGTATGTCGGCATGCCTGAAGGCTGGTACCCGATTGCTGAGGCGGTTATCTACCTGGCGACCGCGCCGAAGTCCAACTCGGTTGGCGCGTTTTGGGAGATCCAGGAGGAAATTCGACAGCACGGCGCGGGCACTGTTCCGGTGCATCTGATGGATCCAAGTCGCGACGCCAAAGGCTTTGGGCACAGCGAAGGATACAAATATCCCCATGCCTTTGAGGAACACTGGGTAGCGCAGCAATACATGCCTGATGGCTTGGTTGGCAGGCAGTTCTACCGCCCTTCCGGTCAAGGTTACGAAGCCCAGGTGGCGGAGCGGCTCAAGCGCTGGCGTGAGGACCGGGACAAAACAATCGGCGAATAAGGCGCTGAAATACTAAATCAGAACTATGATGGTTACCCCCTGACCGGATCGCAGTTTTCCTTCTATTTAGTATGAAACTCTCTCGATGGGTCGTAACTGTTTTCGCGCGGAGGTGAGAAGCCAGCAGATAGTAACCACTCCAATCACCGAGCTGTACAGCGATATTATCCAGAAGGATAGGAGGTACGAACCTGATTTTAGCATCTAAATCAGGAGAAACAGTG
>JAGVUP010000082.1 GCA_019136215.1 Chloroflexota bacterium
TGCGGAACGGGATCGAAGCCAACGGAGCCAGTTTCGACTGGGTCTACCGCGGCGGCTCCTTTCAAAACCATTTTCAGGTCTACCAGAAGACCAACAGCCCCTGCCCTTGCTGCGGTCTTCCGATTCAGAAGACCATGGTCGGGCAGAGAGGCACCCACTTTTGTCCGAACTGCCAACCCCTATGAAAAGCTGAAGATTTACGATAACCCCGCTTGCATTCACCATTTTTCCTCAGTCGGGAAAGCCCGTCTGGCTTATGAGACGCCGTTATAGATACCGTCTACAGCGCTGAATGCCAAAGCAACCGACGTTCAGAACCTGAAGCTTTACCGCAAGTTCAAAGCAGATCTCGGCATAACAAAAAAAAGCGGCGATTTGATGCTCGCCGCTTGTATAGTCTGAGTTAAATCCGGTTTAGAGCGCGTTTTCCCGCAACGAAGCTTTCGCGCGGTTTTGGTTCGCACGCCACCACTCCACAGTGCTTCGCACAGTATCGCTCAGCCGGCGGTGCTTGTAACCCAATTCCTCTTCCGCTTTTTTGCAGCTAATGTTCGAGTTGCTCTGCAGCGTCTCGATTGCGTACTTGGTCACGCGAGGGCGCCTGCGAAGAATCTTATAGAACCATTCAAGGATGGGCGCAATGAGCTTCAGAAACCACCCGGAAATCCGAACCTCTGGAGACTTGACGCCGGCCGCCTTTTGGACCAATCCGCGGTATTCACTGACAGTCGCGCGCGTGCCGGAAATCAAATACGCTTCGCCGCTCCGCCCGTGCTCCGCGGCAAGGATATGCCCCTCAGCAACATCCCGCACGTCCACAAAATCATAGGCGCCATCCGTCGTCAGCGAAGGAGTCTTCTGCATCCACTTGAGCACCATCTCGCCCAATTCGGACCGGCGGAAATCAAACGGACCTACCACTGCTGTCGGCAGCACAATCACCGTTTCCAGGCTTTCGTCCGCGGCTTTTTGTACCAAATCAGAAGCTATCGCTTTAGTACGGTCGTAGGCTCCCGAGGGGTTGTTTGTGTCAAACCCGACCGTCTCATCAATCATGTTTTCACCTGACAGGCGTCCCAAAGAGTGGATCGAACTGGTATAGACAAGACGCCGGACCCCCACAGCACGGCAGGCATCGATTACGTTCTGCGTGCCTTCCACGTTCACTTTGTACACCAGATCGTTTTTATCGGCAGTAATTGCGACCAGGCTTGCCAGATGATACACCAGGTCCACGCCTTCCATCGCCTTGCGCAGCGCGGCAGGGTCAAGGATATTGCCTTCCGCTGTCTCATAATCAAGCCCTTCCAATGAGGAAACATCCTCGCCGGGAAGTACTAAAACGCGTACTTTCTCACCTTTTTCAAGCAAAGCACGCACAAGTACGTTTCCGAGATGACCTGCCCCACCTGTAACTAATATCATTTTGTACCTCCAATACCTTCAAGTAAAAATTTAAACCCATCCGAAGTGACCGCGGACCAATCGGCTTTGCCATGTTCAAAGCTTGACTCCAGCAGATAACCCATGGCAACAGCAACCAGCAACCTCGCCAGGTCGTGGCTGTCAGCGTCCTTGCGAATGGAGCCGTCCTTTTGCCCTGCTTCGACAATTCGGATGAAAAAATTCATGAAATATCGGTAAGGCTCGATGGCTGTCTTCCAGATTTTGGGATCGCCCATCGCCTGCCGCCAAAAATCGACCAGGATCGGAAAGCCCTTCGGAACTGCTGTGAAAGCTGATCGAAATTGGTACGGCATTTTTAACAGAACCTCGTCAACGTGAATATCTGTCGCGATGGGCTGACTCAAGATCGACTGCATCATCGCGCTTGACCAGTTATCCATCAGGGTCAGGAAAAGCGTTTGTTTGGTCTCAAAATAGTGATAAAACGCTCCTTTGCTAACGCCAGCGTGCTTGCAGATATCGTTCACGGATACCGCGTCATAACCCTTCTCCAGGAAGAGAAAAGACGCGGATGCCAGTAACTTCTCAAAGGATGACTGTTTGTTTTGCATGATGCTCTCTTTCGTAATTAGACCGACCGGTCGGTTTAATATAAATCATTTCCCCCGATTTTGTCAAGTGGAATCAGCGAAAGAACAAACCTTTGTCAGCATTCCGTAAATCCTTCCAACGATAGTGTGGTGTACAGCCCCTCTTTTCCTGATTAGATCTCATAGCCACAGAATTCGGTATAATTGACGCAATTAATGTAAGCGAGGCAACTATGAAAATTGCAATTGGTTCAGATCATGCTGGATTAGCGCTGAAAGAAGCCCTCAAAGCTTATCTCGACAGCCGCATGATCCCTTATGAAGATTTTGGCACTCATACCGCGGAAAGCTGCGACTACCCGCGCATCGCGGAGATTGTCTGCAAAGCGATTCTCTCCGCCGAATTCGACCGTGGCATCCTCGTCTGCGGTACGGGGATCGGCATGTCCATCGCCGCCAACAAAATCCCCAACATCCGCGCGGCAGCTTGCAGCGAACCGTATTCCGCCATTCTATCCAAACGGCATAACAACAGCAACGTGCTCTGCCTTGGAGCCCGGGTGGTCGCCAGCGGTCTGGCAACCCTGATCACCGAAGGCTGGCTCAACGCAGCCTACGAAGGCGAACGCCATCAACGGCGCGTGGACATGCTCACCCGCATTGAACAGCGCTATGCCATTCCCTTTGCCCCTCAGGCACCGCGTGAAGAAGACACCAACCCCATCATGCCCGCGGAACCGCCTGCCGGCGAAGATTAATTTGTAACTTTTCACGGAAAATCTGTGAAACGCTAAATCACTTTTTTTGAAAGGATACTTATGAGATATAAAATTTTTGGAGACAAATTACCTGCAGTCAGTTTGCAATTCGAAGCCAACGAGGCTATCTACACGCAGTCTGGCGGCATGACCTGGATGACCGATAATTTTAATATGGAGACCAACGTCCGCGGCGGTCTGATGAAGGGTCGTATGCGTTTCAAAAGTCCGTGGATAGAGAAAAAGAAGGAAGTTCCAATACAATTTAGTTGACCACAAAAAAGAAAGGAACTTCCAATGACAAAAATAGTCCCCATAAGTATAACGATAAGCATCGAAAATGGGGAGGGAGAAAAGATTGAAGCTGAAATCAGCTCCGACACCCTCCCGCAAGACCTTGCCCAACTGGGGCATCAAATGATCGAATTGGCAGGGACAAAGGTGCTGTCAGCTCTTGACGATCAATTGAGAAAGGAGGAATACCGCGAAGGCAAGGTTCTTCGCACCGAGCAGCGCACCTATCGGTTTCCGCACCTCAGTCTAAGCTGTAAGCGGCGCAGCTATCGGATGCCGGATGGAAGCGTGCGCACACCGTTGGACGCGCTAATGGGATTTGAGAGATATCAGCGACGGAGTTGGGA
>JAGVUP010000152.1 GCA_019136215.1 Chloroflexota bacterium
TGAGGAAGACTGCCGAATTGCCGGTATCTTTCAAATCACCGCGGAACTTACCTACACGATCCTGACGCCTTTTCCTGATTGGCTGCAAAAAGCCCCGGATACCTATGATTTTCTGCGTGTTCGCGTGCATAACTCCCAGGCGGACGAATACCTGGAATATGCCAGACGATACCTGCCCGAGATGGTGGAACTGCAGGTGGAAGATCAGGGCTACAGTAACGCAGTCGTCCCCATCCTGAAACTGCGTGAGCGGTCACTTTATATGACCATCGCCAGCGCTGCTGCGGGTGTGGCTGTGATCTGCCTCTTCGCCTACCTTTTTATTATCCGCCAACGCGAAACAGCGGATGTTATGATGAAGCTTGGAACCGGACGAGGGAGAACGATCGCTTACCTCGTCATCGGGATCATGATCCTGGCGATCCTTGCCGGGTTGACAGGCACTTTTATTGCCAGCAGGGTGGATTCTCGCCTGACAGAAGCGGTCTGGAGCAACCTTCAGGACGGGATCATGCAGGACCTTCGTTATAGTGAACGTTCGTTGGGTTTGCAACTGCCATTTACCCCTGAGCTCGTTACCGCGGCATGGGTGCGTTATCTCACCTCCGGCGTGATTGTTGGTTTGGTCTTTGGTCTCACTCTGGTCGCGTCTGTTCTCACGCTCAAGAAACCCAAAAGGCGCAAGGCTAAAACTGTTCTTGCTCCAAAGATTAAGCATAACCGCGCGCTGAGCTTTGCGTGGCTGCCAGGCTTGAGCCTGCGTTTTGCCTGCCGGTCGATCCGGCGCAACTTTTTCCGCAGCTTGATCGTGCCATTAGCGGTTGCCTTGTTGGCTGCGTTCATCCTGGTGATTGGCATCTCGACAGCCAAACAGGAACAGGCTGCGCAGACAATTTACGATGAGATCCCTACCACGGCTTACCTTACGACCGCTCTGGGCAGGCACCGTAATTTCCCGATTCGGTTTCAAACGGACATCGTTCATATGTTTGAAAGCGATTGGTACTGCAGGCAAACTTGGAGGATGTTCTTTTACCCTGCCACAGGTGAGGATATCCGCAATGTGAAAGCATACTTGGGGGAAAACTCCCCAGTAGTGAAAGAAGTCTTGCTGACAAAGTATATGAATTACGAGTATATAGGGTTGGTTGAGCACGCGGATGGCAGCCCCGGATCGCCGGATTTGCCTGACCGACCTGACGTTGATCGTCAAAAGAGCTCCATGGAAGTGCAGTTGGGCTTTAGTCTGCTGGAACAAAAGGTGAAGCGGATGCCGGTTTTAGCCCTGACAGACAGCGTCACGCGGACCAGTGAGGCAGTGAAACTACGCGGGTCACAAGTGGAGTGGTTGGAAGGATACAGCGATGAGGATTTCCTTGAACTCCAGAACATTATTATTTTTCCAGATCGTCTGATGAGCGAAAAAGGGCTGATGATGGGGGATGTGATTCGCCTGGGTGTTTACGAACAAACCAATGATTTTGGGGTGCTGGCGGAAGCGTTTGATTTCAAGATTGTCGGCACATATTTTCAAGGCAGCCGCTCACCGGTGCTCTATGTACCTTGGACTCTGATCACGGAAATGAAGATGGGGACGGATTTAGAATTGGTTATCTCCGGCGGTATTGGGAGCACGGAACCCGCGATTACCTACACAGGAATTCCCAATGAATATCTTGCGGAATCGGTTGACGCAGCCACCATCATTCCGGAAGATGCGCGGGAACTTGATGCATTACGTGATTACCTTGAGGAGAAGGGCTACAGCCAGGTCGGTATCATTCGCAGCAATCGTCTTGCGGTTGTAATCGAAGATAAAGCTCTCGCTGATGGCTTGCTCTCGATCCAGCAGCACCTTTCTTTCCTCAATTTCATCATCCCTATCATGCTGCTGCTTTCCGGGGTGATCGCCTTTATATTGGCTTACCTGCTCACACGCAATCGCCTGCCTGAATTCGCGGTCATGCGCAGCCTAGGCTCGAAAAAAATTCAGGTCTACCAGGCGTTCTTCCTGGAGCAATTCTTCCTGCTGCTGATCGGGGTTTTACCCGTCGCAGCGATTCTGGTTGTCCATCAGGATTGGCTGCCGGCTGTCGGAGGCAACTTGATTTTGTTTTTAGCGGTCTACACTTTGGGGATTGTCATCGCAATTGGGTCGATGGGGCGTTCCAAAGTGCTCGACATATTGTTTGCCAAGGAATAGAAGTATTATGGACCAAAAACCATTCACTGAACCCATTCTCCAACTTGACAAGGTCAGCTTTCAATACCGCAACAATTACCAATCTGTGGACGCAGTCAAAGAAGCCAGCGCTGATTTTTATGAGGGCAGGATGGTTGCCATTATCGGAAAATCCGGCTCGGGCAAGTCCACTTTGCTCTCGCTGATGGCGGGGCTGGCGTTGCCAACAAGCGGTCAGGTCATCTATCGCGGTACGCCTACGGATGAGGTCAACCTTGATAAGTACCGGCGTGAGAATGTGACTGTGGTCTATCAAAATTTCAACCTTTTTCCACTGATGACCTGCCTTGAGAATGTTTGCTTCCCGCTGGAGCTTTTGGGCAAGTCCCCCAAAGAAGCGGCGGTAATTGCCCGGCAGGAAATCGCGCATGTTAACTTGCCGGAAACTGTCTGTAAGCGTTTTCCAAACATGATTTCTGGCGGTGAGAAGCAGCGCGTGGCAATCGCCCGCGCCTTGGCCTCCGGCGCGAAAATTATTCTTGCCGATGAGCCTACCGGAAACCTGGATGTGGCAAACGGAGAGAAAATCGTTGACCTGCTGTGGCATCTCGCGCATGACGAAAACTATTTGGTGATTGTTGTCACGCACGATTTGGGGATCACTAAGATGGCGGATGAAGTACTGCAGATGACGGACGGCTATTTGCTGCCGATGGACCCTGAAAGTCAGTTGGACCGGAGGTCGCTGGCTTTTTTCTGATCAGATATGATGGTGTCCTCTGATAAACTTAGGTCGTGATGAGAAAGATCATTGTCGCGACGGATTCTTTTAAGGGCTCACTCTTAGCATGTGAAGCCTGCGGCGTCATTGCGAAGCAAGCGCAGATCGTTTTCCCTGATGCGGAAATTCTCCAGATGCCCATTTCGGATGGGGGAGAGGGGCTGGTCGAGATCATTCTGGAGGCAATTGGAGGCGAACGGAAGCCTATACGCACGACCGATCCGCTTGGGCGCGAGATCACTGCCGAATACTTACGATTATCAAATGGCGCGGCGCTGATTGAGATGGCTGGGGCAGGGGGGCTCACCTTGCTCAACCCTCGCGAATATGATCCTCTACGCACCAGCACATTCGGTGTGGGCTTGATGATCTTGGATGCCATCAAATCCGGGGCGTGGGGCGGCGACTGCTCTGGGGATTCATTTTTTTGATGAAATGGGAGGAAAGGTCACCAACGGCGGCGGCTTGGGAAGCATACAAAGCCTTGATCTTCGTGGATTGCGTGAGCTCAGTTATTCCGGCAAGATTGTTTTCCTGACCGACGTTAATAATCCGCTCTGTGGTCCCAGCGGCGCGGCGGAAATCTTTGGTCCCCAAAAGGGCGCCACCCCGGGGCAAGTCAGGCAGTTGGACCGGTGGCTGCGGAATTTGGCGGAGCAGATCGAGCAGGAAATCGGCATGGATTTGAAGGATATCCCCGGGATGGGAGCGGCGGGCGGGTTTGCGCTGCCTTTCGTGGCGTTTATGGGGGCTGAGATCCGCAGTGGCATCGATTTTGTGCTCGATGTCTTG
>JAGVUP010000116.1 GCA_019136215.1 Chloroflexota bacterium
TTGACGCCATTGACCAGCAAGCAAGCCCAAATGGACGTCTTTGAGACCAGTTGACCGGAAGATGTGCCCCAGTTTGCGTCCCATGCTGAGGTCAACGCCCTGGAACGCGAGCGATCGATTTTGGATTTTGCCGATTTCCTGAAAAACCTCTGGATAATCGATGCGGGAATGATAATCCGGTTCGGCGAAGGCGATCACATAACCGCCCGGTCTGGTGACGCGCGCCATTTCCGCGACGACGCACGCAGGATCCCGCACCCAGAGAAGCACGTAGTGGGTCACAGTGAGATCAAATTCATGGTCCTTGAAGGGCATATGGTGGGCATCCGCATGGAGAATCGCGGACTTTGAAGGATGAAGCCTCGCGAACTGGCAGTTTTTGAGGCTCATATCCAACCCGGTAACCTGAAAACCGCGAGCAATGTACTCGTCCAACAAAGCTCCGGTGCCCGAGCCGACATCCAGCAAGCTCTGGCCCGGCTGCGCGCCAATTTTTTTGAAGATAAAGTCGCGCAAGCCGCGGGTCCAGGTGGATTGGAGATGAAAGCGGTTGGTCCAGTCTTCACGAACAAGGTTGCCATAAGTGTCCGGGCTTTCCGCGCTTTCAGCAAGGCTGCCGTCCGGTTGGATAAGTAATTGCTGAACGGGCTGGATTTCCGGGTCCCATATAGTGGCGGGAGAATCGGCGGCTTGCGGGTCGCAGGTCAAGGGCATGTCATCCACAAACGGGATGTTTTCAGCATCCGCGAGATGCCGCAGTTGATTGACGCGGAAATAAGAGTCAGCGCCACCCGCCAAAAGGTTGAAGGCATTCGCGCCAAGTTGGCGAAGCTCCCGCAGGAGCGCAAGATCAACGTTTTCATCGCGGACTGGCAGGCGAAGGCAAGTGAACAAGTCCTGGTCGAGGATGTTCGATAACCCTTCCAACGCTTCAGGCTGAGAAGTATCCAGGCTGAAGGTGAGATGGTCCAAGCCCGCCTCAATCAGGGGCAGCAAAACCGCAGAATTCTTGAGGGAGGGATCTGAGGAGACCAATCCGCTGACAAGACCGAGCTCCTCGGTGTACGCCAAGAGTTCGGTCAAATCCTCGCGCAGGGTTGGCTCTCCGCCGAAGAAGACGACATGTGGAATACCCGCTTTGTGGAGCTTGGTTAAGATCGCTTTCCAGTCATTGGTGGAGAGTTCGCCGGCAGCCAATTCGGCATCGTCTTTGGTGGAAAAGACGCGGTGTGTGAGACAGCAGTCCAAGCGCAGCGGCGCGCTGAGGTTTTTATTGAAGGTATGTGGCTCAAAACCGATCGTCGCGACGGGCGAGAGATCATTTTGACGGCTGAGATAAAGGATCTGATCGATAAACAACTGCACATCCCGCATAAGAACCTCGCGTGATGCTTCGTAGCGTTTTGACATTTCATCAACGATTTGAACGTTGTCTTTGCCCTGAATAAGGTAGTACGCGAATTCAGTAGCGGATCGGTTCAGATGCAGCACGGTAGCGGCATTGACAACTAAGATGCCTTCACCATCCGGTTCAACCCGCAGGTGCAACCGGAACTGGTTTTCAGACTCAGCGGAGGTGTGATAGGTATAAAGTCCGGGGGTCAAGCTTGGATATTGAATAGGCTTTCCGCTTAGCATATTTTTTTTGGCGGTCATGTCAGCTCCTTCTCAAGATAAGGTCACGATAAATTGGTTTAGGATTTTGGCGGTCACGGGCGAGCGGGCAGCCGCCACCGCATTCCGCGAAAAAGTCGCAGGTAATGCAGGCTGGCGGGACGTCCTTGCGGTGACGCAGCGAAAGCGCGAGCGGATGCTCCCAGATGGCGTTCCAGGGGGAGCTAAGGAAATCGCCAAGAGCTTCGTAGTAAGACTGGCAGGGGATAACCTGCCCATCGGGTTCGATGCACATATTGTAGTAAGCCGCGGTGCAGCCTTTGATGCCGAGGTCGAGCTGCAGAGGGTCAAAATGGCAGTATTGGGTTGGGGTATACCATATTAGACGCTGACCGCTCTCTTGGGTGAATTCCGCGGCAATTTTAAGCAGCCCGGGCAAGTCCTTTTCGTTGAGACCGGTATTGACTGTACTGCCGCGACCGGAATAGATTAGGGCGTTCAATCCAATGGTCGGAACGCCAAGATCACGCAGGAAGCTGAGCAATTCGAGCAGATAGGCTTCGTTGTTCTCAAGCAGCGTGGTATTGGTCATCATATAGAGCTTGCTGTTTACCGCGTTGCGGATTCCCTGGACAGTCTGTTCCCAGGCGCCTTGGCTGTGGACCATCTGGTCGTGTATTTCGGGACGGTTGGACTCGAGCGTAATTTGCACATGGTCGAGTCCCGCTTCAACGAGCGAAGCTGTAAAAACCGGGTCAGAAAGCTTGCGACCGTTGGTGTTGAGACCTGCCACGAGCCCAGTCTGCTCCGCGTAAGCGACCAGCTCCGGCAAATCACTGCGCAGCGTCGGCTCGCCGCCAGTAAAAACGACGTGGGGGATTTTGAGACTCCAGACTTTATCGATGATAGATTTCCAGCTCTCGGTGGGGAGCTCAGGATAAGATCGGGAGCGGGCGTTGTAGCAGTGAGCGCAGTCGTTGTTGCAGCGGTAGGTGAGGGCAAGGTCCATGCGGTAAGGCGCGCTAAGTTCCCGGGTGAAAGGCAGATCCATTTCGAGCCCGAGATCGCATATCGGACACAAGCCGGAGCTTTCGTCAATCAAAGCCTCAACCCGGGCGCGCGTTTCGAGATAACCCTGTTTTAATTGCCGCATAGGAGCACTGAAGCGATCTTTGAGCGCTCTGAGAGCCTCCTTCTCCGGCACTTTCTCGAGGGTGAGAAAAGCCATATAGAGCGCGGATGGATTGAGGTGGACAATGCGCGAAGCGTTTACTACTAGCAGACCGCTCAGGTCAGGGTCCACCCGCAAGTGCACGCGCGATTTTGAAACGCTATCGGCAAAGTCGTATTGGTAGATCCCTTCAGTGAGCGGTCTAATCATAAATTGGTCTCGCAGTCCAGACGGTTAGCGTCCGCCGCCGGCGCAGGCGCAGGCGCAGCCTGCACAAGCGCAGGCACAGGCGCAAGAATGCCCTCCGCCGCTGCCTCTGAAACCCCCGCCGCCGCTGTGGGTGGTTGAGACGGGAATGGGGTTTGTGCGGTTGGTGACCGAGGAGGTAAAGTTGGTGACATTTCCAATCACGCTGGCTGCCATGTTAGAAGCGCCGGCTACCATGGAGGCGGCAAAATCTGCACCTGGCAGACTGGGAAGGCTCATGGAAGGTCGGCTTCCACCTGAACCGCTGCCGCTGACTGAAGGCTTTGGCATGCCGCTTCCGCTGCTGCTCATAACCGGGCGATAGCCCGGATCATAGCGCGGCCACCAATGCGGCACAAAGACTGGATGCCCGGTGAAGGTGCGCTGGGTGCGGTCGTTGAATTCGCTATCGAGCATGGTCCATTCGAGGGTGTGATCGTACTGAGCGCTCTTTATTTCGGGAGTTTGCGCGTTCTCAACCGCCTGCCAGGCACGGCGAATGATATCCTGGTAGTATTCTTTGGTTTCCCGTGCGCTGAAGCCTTTCATTTTATCTGCAACGGACTTCACAAGGTCAACCATCAGCGATTTGATTCCGGAGCGTCGTTTTTCGATATTTAAGTTCTTGAAAACTTCCAGAAATGCTTCCTCATAGGGGTAGAGCGCTTTCGCGGGGGTATCGGTGACTTCGATCTT
>JAGVUP010000222.1 GCA_019136215.1 Chloroflexota bacterium
GGGTTGGAAGCGGAAAGATTCAGCCGCAATTTCCAATTCGACCGCTTCCAACCACGCCCTACCGACTGCCGGATTCAAACCAATTCAAACACGCAATAATTTTTCGTAGGGCGCGATTGGGGACGACAAGGTCCAATATTTTGAATCCATTTGACCGTCCCCAATCCGCCATCAATAGGCGTTGTCACGTTCATTCCGGCGAATTGGAAGCGGGGAAGGCGACCACAGAATAGGGTTTCGACGCTTCCAATTGCGCCCGGATTCAAAGCTGATCCAAACGGGCGATAAGTTTTTTGTGGCGTGGTTGAGGACTATAAGGTCTGATAATTTGAATCTATTTAACCGTCCTCAACCCGCCGTTGAGGGACTGCAGACAGACGAGATCGCTTCACAAATGAGGCTGATGACGGGATTTAAGCCGCCGGGGGTCCTTGTCAGGTTGAAATGCGCAACCCGACCTACTTTGCGGGCGAAGTCTTACATAGGAAAAAAAAGGGCGCGATTGGGGACAATCAGAACCACAATTATGCAATCTTAGGACCGTCCCCCCCCTCGCCGTAAAATCTCTGACCCAACAATCCGGCGGGATAGAAGCCTGCCTGGATTATAAGCAGATGCCACCCCACCGCTTCCCACCTTGCCAGAGTTTTCACCTCATTCCGTCCCCTTTCCGCAAAACCTTCGTCTATATTGCTGAGCTCAAGTCCTGCAGGAACTAAAAAATTGGAGTAAGCTTATGAATAAACAAGAACGTGCTCCTGCACTACCGCTAACCCTATCGCTCAAGGCGAGAAATGAGAAAAGCAGTTTGGCAGCACAAGAAGATTTTTCTAACCTATATCAAACCTACGTCAATCCGGTCTTTCGCTATCTTTACAGCCGCGTCAATTCCGCTGAGGATGCCGAAGATCTTACATCGCTGACCTTTTTGCAAGCCTACCGTTCCTTTTCCACGCTGCGCGACCAAAGCCGCTTTGCTCCCTGGCTGTTCATTATCGCGCGCAACAAGCTGAACGATTTTTACCGGCAGCGCGAAAACAATACGACCCTGAATTCGGAGATTACCGCGGGCAGCATGCCGGAGCTAAGTGAGGTCTTCGAACTGGATGAACGCATCAAGCAGCTACGCACGCAGATCTTTGCCTTGCCTGAAGAAGAACAGGAGCTGATCCGCCTGCGCTACCTCGGCGAGCTGACCTACCGCGAAATCGCTGTGACGCTCGGAAAGACGGAACAAAGCGTTAAGAAATCCATTTACCGACTGCTGGCTCGGTTAAAAAGCCAGATGGAGTAAACCATGAAAGAGCAATTCAGCAAATTTGAGAAAGATATCGTCTGCAGTTTCGCAGCCCCAAACGCCAGCGAAACGCTTAAAAACCAACTGAAAGCGGCTATCAAACCGGTTTCCCAATCCGGCTTTCGCAAGCCGCTGCCCCAACGCAAGCCCAAAACGCGCTTGAGCTTAGGCTGGAGCCTGACCGCTGCCCTCAGCTTGGTTGCCCTGGTTGTCGTTTTGGCAGTGGGTCCCGGCAAAGTCTGGGCGCAAATTCAAAAGACCTTTGCTTTCCTGCCCGGCTTTGGTCTCGTCGAGAAGGACACCCCCATCCGCACCATCGCCGAGCCCGTCAGTCAGAGCCAGGAGAATATCAGTATCGATGTGGTCAACGCCCTGCTCACCTCAACCGAAACCAAAATTGACTACCGGGTTTTTGGTCTCGGAAAAACGAACTTCGGAGATGAAACAGACCCAGACTGCCGCGAGCAGCCAAAATTGGTCTTGCCCGATGGCAGCGAGCTCATCAAACAGGGCAACAGCTTCCCGCCCGTGCCCGCGGAAGTGGATCAAGCCGTGCTGGTCATCCCCTGCATCCAAGGCACCATCACCGAAACCACGCCCGGCAACTGGCAGTTGCACCTCACCTTTACCGCGGCGGAAAACCCTGAAGAGCTGCTGGCGGTTGAATTCATCCCCCAGCCGATCCTCTCGGTCACGAGTTCCGGCGAAGATGACACCGCCGAACCCGAAGCCCTCGTGCGCATGGGCTTGGGAACCGCCATCGAAACGGCGGATGGCTACATCCTGACCGGATATCTTGATTCTGAACATCAATCCAGCTATCTCGCCATTGACCCGAAAATCACCGACGCCAAGGGGCAGATCGTTCAAACCACCTATCCGGCTGAGCTCATGCAGCTGGCACAAAATGAACCGTTGCTTGGCAAAGCGGACATCTTCGCGCTGGCATTCAAAAACCGGAGCCTGCAATTTCCTCTGACGGTCACGTGGGATTACTACCCCATCACTGAACACAGGCTGGCTTCAACCCCGGAGCAGAGCTTTGACGCGGGCGAAAACCCGCAGCCCGGGCAGGTCTGGAACCCCAACCTGAGCATCGATGTGGAGGGGATCACCCTGACCCTGAAAGAAATTACCGTGGAGCGCGGGAATTCTTACCGCTTCACCTTCGAAGGTCCCGGCAACCTCGCGGGAGTCAGCGTTGAAATGCCCGATTACGATTCCATTGGCGGAGGCGGCGGAGCGAGCGGCTATCCGAACCCGGATGGATCCAAAGAAGCCCATGTCAGCATTGCCTTTGCCAATCTCCCGACCGGCAGGCTCAGCTTCCATGTGACCGGCGTTTCGCTCTACGCCGACGCGGTCAGCCTCAGCCAAACCTGGGAACCCAGTACGCCGCACGCCCAGACGCCCGTCCAGACGTCCAGCGCAGGTACCTGCATGGTTGGTTCCATGAGTAGTGATATCGCCGCGCTGGAGACTTTCGAAGAAGAATTGCATGTGTTGGCTTACGCGCCGATTCCCGGCACGGACGAGTGGTCCACCACCCTGCTTTCAAACAAAGGCGCCAGCCCCAACAGCGCGTTCACCGCAAGCAACATTGCCTGGTTCACGCGGGATGGCAAACAGATCATGCTCCCAGCCCAGGAGAATGGCAGCTACGTGCTTCAATTCTGCGATATCGCCTCATCCCAAACCACTTCCATTCCGGTAAGCGGTACGGATATCAGCCTTTCGCCGGATGGAAAATATCTTGCAATGACTCTGACGGACGATATGGTGCACTACCCGGCATACTATGAATTCGAAACTGGCTTGGTCAAACCGATCAGCGCGGATGAATACGTCTCCATCGCCGGCTGGTCGCCAGACAGCCAAACCGTCTACTACACAGCCAGATATACGGAAGGCTTGGCGTGGAAGGTCCTTGCCTACTCTTTCGAGACCGGCGAAAAACAAAAAATGTTCGATATCACCAACGGCACGATCAAGCTGCTCTACCCGCGCATCTCGCCGGATGGCAAGTGGCTCAGCTACCGCG
>JAGVUP010000128.1 GCA_019136215.1 Chloroflexota bacterium
CTCTGCCCCAGTTCATGACGGGCTCGCACCATCTTCGGAGAAACATCGCGGTGATAGGGGTGCAGGTCGTCCGCGCTGAAGCGCCGCCCCAAACAACCACGCATCGGCAAGCCAGGCAGACCCGGCAGGGTCAACAGACCGGTGCGGATTTCGGGCGCGAGGGTTTTGACGCGCGGGAGGTTGCGAGGGTTGAAAGACGAAATGAGAACACTCTCGTTCAGGGCGTGCTTTTTAATCAGTGCCACCACGATACCAGGCAGCTCATCCTTGGGTGTCTTGTAATTCTTAAGCTCGACGTTGATAAGGAATTTACTGCCGAGCTCCTCAAAGACCTCATCCAGGAGGGGGATGGGCTCACCCGCGAATTTGGGGCTGAAGGATTTGCCAGCGTCCAGCCTGCGCAGGTCTGCCCAGAGCATCTTATCAACCTGCCCATGCCCGTTGGTGGTGCGGTCTACGCTGTCGTCATGAATGACCGCAAGCCGCTTGTCAGCCGTAAGCATCACGTCCAGCTCGATGCCGTCGGCGCCTTTTTCAAGCGCGAGGCGAAATGCAGCCATCGTGTTTTCCGGCGCATTGGCAGAATCGCCACGGTGGGCGATGATCAGAGGCGTTGATTTAGCGGCGTTCGACATCAGCGCAATTATAGCACGGCGCTGTGTCCTGCTACGCCGCAAATCAGGCAGTGACGTGCAGCTCGTTCACCCTGCGGAAATGATATCCATAGATCGAAAAAGTGATCGCCAGCGGAAACTTCGCGGGGTCGTTAAACAGCGCCCAGAAAAAGAGCTTCCAGTAATATTTGCGCTCCGGGCTCTTGATGCCGAGAGTCCAGATGGAGCGAAATAGCGCCAGCACCTCCTGGAATTCAATCGTCACGGCATGTCGGCGCGGTTTATAGGTTTTGAGGAAGGTGATCACACGCTCGCGCAGTGCCAGTTGGCGCCTGGAGCAAGCCCACCATCGCGGTCACGATACCACTTTTCTGAATGAATTCCACCTGGCGGCGGAAGATGCTCTCATCGTCGCTGTCGAATCCGACGATGAACCCTCCCATCACCTGCAAGCCGTAGTGCTGCAGCTTTTGGATATTGCTGACCAGGTCGCGGTTGCGGTTTTGGCTCTTTCCACATTCCGCCAGGCTGCCTTCATCCGGTGTTTCGATACCGATGAAGACCTGCGTAAAGCCCGCCTTCACCATCATGTCGATTAGCTCATCATCATCCGCGAGATTGATGCTGGCTTCGGTGATAAACAGGCAGCCCTTCTTGCCCTTGCGCCACTCTATTAAAGCCGGCAGCAGGTCCTCCTTGAGAGCGCGTTTGTTGCCGATGAAGTTATCGTCCACCACGAACACATTACGCCGCCAACCGCGCTGATAGAGCGCGTCCAGCTCGGCGATGAACTGCCCGGAGCTCTTCAGGCGCATCTTGTGCCCCAGCAGCGCGGTCACGTTGCAGAAATCGCAGTTAAACGGGCATCCGCGAGTGTACTGCACGCTCATCGAGTCGTATTTGTTCAGGTCCAGAAGGTCCCAATCCGGAAGTGGTGTCACGCGGATATCCGCAAATTCGCTGGTTTCGTAGACCCGTTCGGGTTTCCCAAGCGCGAGGTCACGCAAAAACATCGGAAAAGTAATTTCGCCTTCGCTTAATATCAGATGGTCCACCTCCGGAAACGCGTCTTTTTCCATCGTAAAGAGCGGTCCACCAGCCGCGATGGGTTTCCCGAGCGCCTTGATCCGAGGGATGATCTCGTGGACCGATTTCCGCTGCACCGTCATCGCGCTGACGAAGACGATATCCGCCCAGATGATGTCTTTGTCCTTGAGGGGCGCAACGTTCATGTCCACCAGCCGTTTTTCCGTCGTGCACGGCAGCATGGCGGCGATGGTCAGCAAGCCAAGCGGCGGAGAAGAAGATTTCTTCTTGATGAACTTCAGCGCGTGTTTAAAACTCCAGAAGGTATCCGGGAATTCCGGATAAACGAGTAAGACTTTCATTTTCTATTCCTTTTTATCTTCGGCATCAACGAAGCCGTTTGTATTTTCTTTTTCCGCCTGCGGATAGACTTCTGCCAGCGTTTGTTCTGTCGCAGCGGCTTGTTTGGATGCCTTGTTATTTTTTGCTTTCTGCTTATCGATAACAGGCTCATCGGACGAAACGCTGAAAGGCAATCGCGCGGGAGAAGCCAATTTCAGATACATGTCCGCCATCTCCGCGGGGGGATAGGGCATATCCTGCTCGAGCCACAAGAAGATCGTGTTCATGATGGCGTTTGCCTGGTAGCTGTCCAGGAAGTCCCGCGGGACGCCGAATTTTCCTCCGGCTTCCGCTTCGATCCCGTCCAAAAATTGCGAATAACTCTCCTGCAGAATAGCCCGCAATTTGCGGATGCCAGCCAGTCCGCCTTTGCCGATGGTCATGATGCGGTAGAAGTCATAATGGTTTTCGGCATACTCAAACATCGCCTGCACCACTTTGCGGTCGGCGTAGTTGACCTTGCTGCCGTAACGTTGGGCAAAGCTTTCCGAGAATTCGCGCAGCAAGTCCTCAAGCAGTTCATCTTTCTCGCGGTAGTGCAAATAGAAGGTTGCCCGCCCAAGATTGGCTTTGTCGGTGATATCCTGCACGCTCAGGTCGTCATATCCGCGGTCCAGCACCAGGCTGTGCAGCGCGTCTCTGAGAGCTTTTCGGGTTCTTTGGATTCTTCGGTCGTCTTTTCTTGCCATCGCATACCTCGTACGGTCGGTGATTTTGCGTCTAATATTGGACGCTTTATTCTTTACCGTCTATTATAACAGCAGTTTGAATGGTTTTTTTGTTTTTGGCTTGTTTCTGCTTCTGTATAATGTTTTCTTCCATTATCTGCCCCGGATAAAGCGTTTCTGAATGAAAAAGCAGGAGTATCCCCTAAACTCGCATGAAGGGGTTTAATATTGCCGCCAAAATTCTTTCAGCGGGGCTCGATAAGGTATACTTCTGTTAATTAGTTTCAAATGATTGTTCTTAATTCTTTCGTTTCCCTCGAGGAGGAGTTATGAAAAAAAACCGCCGAAATTTGCAAAAATCTTTCCCCATTTTGACACTCCTGCTTTTTCCCGCTTTGGGCTTGACTGCCTGCTCCCGGGCGAATGATCCTGCCGACGCTGGCACGCGTTGGGTGTCTATCGCGGCTGGGATTCTGCTCCTGCTGGCTTATCTGGGCTTGGGCATCTATCTCTGGCGAACCGGAAAGTTGAGTCTCTGGTTCGCCGCGGGCAGCACGACTGCCCGCCTGAGGACGCAGGACGCGCGCCTGAAGAGCGAGCTGAAGGGTTTGGACCGCGACAAAGCCGCGCTGCTGGATGAGCTTGGCGAAAAAGCCTGGGAAGCCCGCGTCTGCGACCCCAGTTACGAAAACACATACAATCAGCTTCTGACCATCCAAGGGCAGATGGACGGCGCAGCGGACTACCGCCGTTCGCTCGAAGAGAAAAAAGCGGAGCTTGACCAGCAGCGCAATGAAGTGGTCGAGCGATTTGGCCAGCAAATCGGCGCGCTGAAAAACCAGCGGGCTGATGTGGAACGCAACCTGACCGAAGCAAAAAACCGCGTGCGGGCGCTTGAAGCTGATTTGGATGCGGCTGCGGGGGAAAAGGTTCGGTTTCAGCGCGACGTGAAAGACACGCGCAGCCGGATCATCGAAATGGAGCGTTCAGACGACCCCGATAAGGCAGCGCAGCTTGGCGAGCTCAACGCCCGCCTTAGCAGCCTGACGGCTTCCCTGCTGGATGCCACCAATGCTGAACCGGAGCTGGCGGCGCAACTGCCTGGTCTGCAGAATGAAGCTTTGTCGTTGAGCACCGCGCTGAATGATTTGCAGGGGCAAATCCAGGCACTGGAAAACGACCGTAAGAATGAGCTGCTGCCCATCGATGAGCAACTCGAAGCCCTCGAAAAGCAGATAAAAACCAAGACCAGTGAAATTAAGTCCTTCGGGGAACAACTCGCTCCGATGGTGAGAGACCTGGGCGCGGAGGTCGAGCAAGCCCGACCGCTCTCTCCGGAACTCACGGAGCTTTATCAGAAACTGGACATGGTCATCAGCAAAGTGGACTTCAAGGCGCAAGCCAAAGAGGGTGTGTTGAGCGACCTGGGCACGGTGGATAAAGCTGCCTCGATCAACTTCTA
>JAGVUP010000137.1 GCA_019136215.1 Chloroflexota bacterium
GGTCAAATCGTGATCGACGCAATGTTCCCTGCCGTGATAAATCCAGCTTTTTTCCCGGAACTGCTCGAAGAAGGATTGACCCCACACCGTGTTGAGGAACTCTGGCTCAGCCTGCCTGTGGAAGCTAATTTTGAAATGGATGTGAGCAAGTTTTGGCAGCAAAGGCTGGATGCCCTGCTGGAGCATGTTTCCCAGGTTGGTCAGCCAGATGCTTTTCTGGAGCACATGGAAGCCCGGCGGAAGGCGCGTTGGGGAGAGGCGATGTGCTACGTTGAACCCTTCCGGAGATTGATTCTGTGAGCGAATCAGGCAGCAATGCTTGCGATGGAAACTTGCCAAGAGCTGTCAGTCAATAAACAATGAAGAAACCATCAGCAATTATTGGACTCTGCGGTGTAAGCGGCAGCGGTAAAACCAAACTCTGCCGGGAATTGGTGGAGACGCTGCAGGGTGCCGGCGTCCGATGCGGCGGATTCATCTCACCAGCGGTCTTTGATGGCGGACAAAAGACAGCCATCAAAGTTCGCTGGCTGGAGGATGGGCAGGAGCGGGTTTTGATGACGCCTGCCAAACCCGACAGTAAAACTACTATTGGAAAGTGGCAAATCCATCCGGAAAGCTTCGCATGGGTCGCAAAAAAATTGACCGAAATGGGGAACTGCCAGGCTTTTTTCTGCGATGAGATCGGTCAGCTCGAAGTTTTGGAAGGCAAGGGCTGGGCACAGGTGCTGGACGAGGTGGATAAACGCCAATTTGATTTGAACGTAATCGCTTTACGACCATCTCTGCGGGAATACTTCCTGGAACGCTACCCGGAAATGCGGATGTACGACCCTGGCTCACCGAATGAGCATGAACAGGCGCTGCGGGACGTTAAAATCCTGTTTGGGATCAATTAAAAGTAAGAAAAACCCTTCCGATTATGTATAATTCCAATATGGAAGAAGAGCCTTCTGCGGTAATGCCAATCAGCCAGCATCTGGAAGACTTGCGCAAGGTGCTGTTGCGAGCGATCATTGGGCTGATAGTTGGGGTGGCTGCCGGCGCGTTTTTTGTGAAGCCGGTGCTCAACTTCTTTGCGCAATCGATTGGGGGAGTGGATAAATTGCAGGTCATTGAAGTAACCGAGTCTATGTCGGTCTATATGCGGGTGGCACTGCTGATCGGTTTGATTGTTGCGCTGCCCTGGATCTTCTACCAATTGTTTTCATTTGTTGGAAAGGGTCTCAAAAAAGCTGAGAAACGAGGTTTGCTGATTGCGATTCCATTCGCCACCCTGCTCTTTTTGGCAGGCGGTTCTTTTGCTTTTTTTATAATGCTTCCGGCTTCGATGCGGTTCTTCACCACATTGCTGGAGGTAAATACCAGCCTTCGTCTGAGCTCTTATTTTGGGTTTGTCGTCAATCTGATTTTTTGGATTGGCGTGAGCTTTGAGCTGCCATTGTTGGTATTCGTGCTAACGAGGGTAGGGGTCTTGAAACCGGAATACTTGACCAAGGGTTGGCGGGTAGCTATCGTGGTAATAGCAATCCTTTCGGCGGTGATTACCCCCACCGGCGATCCTGTCAATATGCTGATTTTCATGTTGCCGTTATTTGGGTTATATTTATTGAGTATTGGACTATCCGCTCTGGCGTACAAAGCAAGGCGCGCCAAGAAAACCGGAAGTCCGGAGGTAAAGTGATATGTTTGGTAGCTTGCATTGGCCTGAAGTGATCCTGATCCTGGTGATTTTGCTGTTGGTTTTTGGAGTTGGTCGTATTTCGAAAATCGGCGGTGAACTGGGCTCCGGTATAAAGGCATTCAAAGAAGGTCTGAGCGGCAAAAAATCTGCTGAAGAAGACGAGCAATCCGAAGATAACAAGTCTTCATAAAAAGGCTGCTGATGGAATTTTTGAATCTCGGCTGGTCTGAGATCTTATTAATTTTCACGCTCGCATTCATTGTGCTTGGACCCAACCGGATCCGAAAATTTGGAGGCGAGTTTGGCGCGTTTTTGCGGAAGCTGGGCAGAGACGGGTTGTTTCGGGAGGTCGTACAAACCACGGACGAACTGCGCAACTATCCGCGTAAGATTCTTAATGAAGCCATGCTCGATCAACCGGTACGCTTTGACGATGCAGAGGCGGGCATGCTCCACCCTCTCGAAGATACCAGCGGCAGGGAAGCGAACGGGAACCCACCGCGGGATGGTCAGGCTTAACCGCCTGACTGCGCAATCAACTTCCGCATTTGAACCATTATCAATTCAAAAGCGCTGTTCGCGTCAGCGAGCGGCTTTGACTGGCTTCCGGGGAAGATCGCCTCATAAATCGCCAATAATTGTGGCATGGTGAAATAATGGGCGATTTCGAAGATGGAAGCCGGATTGATCATCAGGCTTGGGAGCTTTTGCATGAAGATCGCTTTTGCGTGGGTGGAAACCCTGAAAATGCGCATGAGGCGGTGAAGACGGGTGAGGGGAGTGGACTGGAGAAACTCCAAATGAACACCTGCCAGCCTGATAAAAAGCTCCTGGTCTGCAGGAACAGCCCTGACGCTCAGGATGAGGGTCTTGCGGAGGGGATCATAAGCGCTTTCCACTGCGTTTTCAGCTTTCCCATTCACAACCAAGACACCCGTTGGCTCATTGATACCGGCGATTTCAAAAACGTAATCCCGTACCAGTGGGAATCCTGCCACCTCCGCTGGCTTCCCTGACACGGGTGATTTTTTGAGCTCGAGGATATCGCCGACCAAACGCTGCGAAAAGTTGGTTAGGGCGAAGGCTCCATCCTGCCAGGATTGGGTCTCTCCATCGTCTTCGTAGAGCTCAAAGCTTCCGTCAGCTCCGGCAAAAAATCGCACGCGGAGTCGCGCGGGCAGCTTGACCCCATTAGCCGGAGCATCGTCATTCATAGGGATGACTGCGCCTGACCGGGCAAAGACCGGGATCTGACTCTGGTCAGCGTGGATCGTGAGCCACTGTCCGCCCTCGAAAGCCTCATGGGTGAAGAAATCAAACCACTGCCCCGCAGGCAGCCAGACCGAATGGCGGGTCAATTTTGTGTTCGGATCTGCTGGCTGGATGATGGGAGAAACCAGGAGTTGGCGGGCAAAGGTGTATTGGTTGGGCGCCTGGTAAGCGGCTTCCTCATCCGGGTAAGTGTAGTACATCGGAAGAATCAGCGGTTCTCCCTGACTGGCGTTGATCCAGTTGGCCGTGTAAATCAGGGGCAGCAGCGCGTGCCGAAGCTGCATCGCTGACCGCGCGTTTTCGAGGATGTCTGAACC
>JAGVUP010000111.1 GCA_019136215.1 Chloroflexota bacterium
TTCTCCTTTTGTGGGGTAATTTTACCCTCTCCGCGCTTTTTTTGAGCGCTGCTGCACAAGCGGCAGCGTCAGTTTGCTGCGCGAAGCTGCTTTCCTTTGTCCATCTGATCCCCGGCAGACGCGTGAGGCAATGGTAAAATTAGCTGTCTGGCTCGGAAAGAGCCGGAGAAGAGGTCATGATGCTGGATATAAAATTGTTCCGTGAAACCCCCGAACTTGTCAGGGAAGGTCTGGCGAGACGCCAGATGGACGCCGCTGTTGTGGATGAGGTCGTCGCGCTTGATGAGCAGCGCCGGCGCTTGATTCTGGACGTTGAAGCCAAGAAAGCCGAGAGGAATGCCGTCAGTAAAGAGATCGGCAGGATGAAGAGCAAGGAAGAACGCGAAGCGAAAATCAGCGCGATGCGCCTGCTCGGCGATGAGATTTCCGCTCTGGACGAATCCCTCAAGCAGACTGAAAGCAACCTCTACGATGTCATGGCTGGTATTCCGAACATCCCCGATGCGGATGTGCCGCTCGGACCGGACGACAAGCACAATGTCGTATTGCGGACCATCGGCAAACCGAAGCAGTTCGATTTTGAGCCCAAAGCCCACTGGGACCTTGGCACAGACCTCAACATTATCGACTTCGAAGCCGGCGTGAAACTCTCCGGCACGCGTTTTTACGTACTCAAAGGCGCCGGCGCGCGCCTGGAGAGGGCGCTCATCTTCTGGATGCTCGACCTGCATATCCGGCAGGGTTACAAGGAGTTTTATCCGCCCTGGATGGTGCGCGAGGAGGTCATGTTTGCCTCCGGGCAACTGCCGAAATTCGCGGACAACCTCTACCGCGACCACCAGGAAGATTTTTGGTGGGTGCCCACCGCGGAAGTGCCGCTGACGGGCATGCTGATGGGCGAAATTATCGACGAATCCGCCCTGCCGATGAACCTCACCGCCTATACCGCCTGCTTCAGACGCGAAAAGATGAGCGCTGGCAGGGACGTCCGCGGGATTAAACGCGGGCACCAGTTCGACAAGGTCGAGATGTACAAGTACTGCCTGCCTGAAAACGCCGAGCAGGAGCTTGAGAATATGGTCGCGGATGCCTGCGCCACCTGCGAGGGGCTGGGGCTCACCTACCGCGTGCTCAAGCAGTGCACGGGCGACCTGAGCTTTGGCTCGCACAAGACCTATGGGCTTGCCGCGGACGCTGATTGCCGTGCTCGAAAACTACCAGCAGGCAGATGGCAGCATCCTCGTGCCGGAAGTGCTCAAACCGCTTATGGGTGGGATTGAGGTCATTCGATGAGCTTCGACTGGCTCAGAATTTTACTGATCGCCATTAGCGGCATCCTGAATGCTGTCGGCTTTTTTGGGCTTTTCCTGGTCTTCTTCCCGGGTTTGGTCATCAGTTGGTTGGGGCATTTGGTTTGGGTGATCTATGTGGGCTTCAACCACGGGCATTCCCGGCTGCAGTTTGGCGTGACGATCGCCCTGTTCGTGATCAACACCCTGCTGATGCTGGTAGGCTCAATCATTGATAACCTGCTGGGCGCTCAGAAGACGCGCGCGGCAGGGGTGCCCTGGTGGGAGATCTTCGTGAGCTGGCTGGGAATGTTCATTGGCGGCATTGTCCTGACCCCGATTGGCGGGATCGGGATCGCGCTGGCGCTGCTTTACCTTCTCGAATTCCGGCGGCTTGAAAATGACCGCGAAAAAGCCTGGCAGGCGACCAAAGCCCTCGCCTTTGGTTACGGATTAGCCGCATTTCTGCGCCTGGTGATGGGATTCGTGATGGTTGCTCTCTGGCTGGTAACGGTGATTTTTTTGTAAACAGATGAAGGACGGACGCGTATATGGGGCAGGGGAGAAGAATCTCGCAACAGATGTTCTGCAACCCCAGCTACATTCATCAAGGATGCTTCGCCCCAACAATTAGGATCGACCAGAAAAGAGCACATTGGTCCTGGAGGCGGATCGAAGACATAATGCCGTTCTTAAACTCATAAAGCCCTGTGAAATCAACCCTTTCTATGTGTAGCATTTGTTTGACATCAGGGTTTTAAGGAATTCCAGCGCAACTAACAGGAAGTCGCTATATATTTTCCATTATCCAATTATCTAAATAATCCGTTTGTTCCGGAGTATGGAACCAATGTTCGCCATTTCTCATAACGGTTAGTGTGGCTCCAATTTTGTTTGCAAATTTAGAAATAGTTTCGTAAGAAGTCAGGTTATCTTTTTCCCCATACAAAATGTGCGTTGAAATCTTCCATTCAACAGGATGTTCTCTTACATAGCAAAGATACTCCCAAGAAAGCGTCTCGCCAAAAGATGTCGGGATTTCAGATTTAATACGAAGATTTTCTTCACTAACATTTGCCCATTTCATCATATCTAAAATCAACTTTTCCATATCTACAACAGGAGAGATAAAGTATGCTTTCTCTATTAATTTATCCGAAAAAGCAATCATAGCCAAGAATGCTCCTACACTGTTTGCAACTAAGAAAACAGAATCAAATCCTTTGCTATGCAAATCATAATAGTAAGAAAACTCATTTTTTGCTTCCCAAGGATTTTGCGATTTATAGTCAAAACCGATAACATCACTTTCAGCAAAAAGAGGCTGATAATGCTTTGCTTCCTCTGCACTTCCTCCTTTCCCGTGTACGTATATAACTAAATTTCTCATTTAGTACTTCCTACTCAGTTTCCACTTTATCTTTTATTTAAGATTGTCTTCTGTTTCATCAATAACATCTTCAATAAGCTTTGAAAAATCAAGCGCATTCTTTTGGGTGATAACAGGCTTTCCTGTCCTTGCTTCAATATCTTTTCTGGCATTTCCGGCAACTGTTCCCCCCTCTTTGGCAACCTCTTTATTCTCTTCTAATCCCTGGGGATTCAAGGTTTGAGTTAATTCAGTTGTGGTCGCTTCCGCCAGCATATTGAGAACAAGCTCCAAAGTAGACATATTATCTCTAAGATTTTCCTTCTTAAGGTTCTTGAAATCCTTGTATTGGCGGGTTGTCATCCCTGACCATGCTTTTGAAATTTCATTGGTGAGAATAGCGTATTCCATCCCTTCCTTTACACCGTGGTCTTTCCAGGCATCTGTCAGTTCTTTTCTGACCTGTATAGCTTGAAGTCTCTGATTGACCCATTCTCTAGAATAACCTTTTTGAAGATATGTTTGCAGAGCTCTGTCGATCGTAAGTTCAGGATCAATAATCTCATCAATTCTTTCTTTTCCTACTTCTGCTAACCACATTTTAAATGGTTCTGCTTTAGGTGATGGAATGGATTGAATGATACGGAAAATTCCTTGCATATCTGCAACATCAGTCTCTCTCATTTTTCCGTCTGTAGCTTTCATTTTCAACTGTCGACAAAATGTCGACAGTTGACTTTGCTCTTCTTCTGACATTCTCTTTTTTACACGATACCAATAATCTCTTGGGTTTTTACTATCAGTCAAAACAGCAACCACATCGACAATAGAGAAATACCATTCTTCTTTATCATTATCCCAAACAGATCGTATTTCCTTGTTTTCATAGAGTTTAATCTTGTTCATTACGTTCCTCCTTCGTTGCAAAAATTCCAGTATTGTCTAAACTAATTATATGGTGATAATCGCTTGTTTCCCTCTAAACAGCACATAAATTGCAGTTTTAAGTTTTTGTGTAAGCTCTCAAACCCTGCCAGTTACTGCATTTTCTCGCTTTAGCATTATTAAGAAATCCTTCCGGGAAAAGAGTCGGCGAAGGGTGAGGATAGCATTGGGATTTCGGGACCCTCATTCACGTCAGTCCCCTTTCCCCACAGCGGGGAAAGCAACGAGTCCATCCGCATAATTAAGTAAGGCAGGAACGCTATGACAGAATAATTATCAAAGGGGCGGAGAAGTAAATGCCCGCGAAATGAGCAATACCTATTGAATCACTGCTGTCGTGCCTGCCTCGCGAGAAACAGGCTGATTGAACCAGCCACCGCTGCGTTGAGTGAATCGAGCTTGCCGTATTGCGGCAGGCGCAGCAGTTCATCGCACTTCTTGCGCACCAGGTCGCGCAAGCCCTCCCCCTCATTCCCGACCACCAGCGCCAGACCTCCGCTCAGCCGCAATTGCTGCACCGGACGGGCTTTGGGGGATGCGTCCAATCCATAAATCCAGACATCCTCCAGTTGTTTCATGCGGTCGATTGCCTGTGCCAGGTTGTATTGGGCAATCAGCAGGTGTTCCGAACCGCCCGAGGATGCATGCACTACCGTCGGCGTGATTTGTGCCGCCTGGGAGGAGGGGATCACCACCCCATGCACGCCCATCAACTCCGCGAGGAAAAGAGGCGGCTCCCCGCTGGCTTTCGTATAGGCAAAAAGGTCCTCAAGGGCGGCGTACGGATACTCGCTGGCTTCGAGGGCGATACCTTGGTTATGCCTGTCAATTGTATCCAACTGCTGACGTTGGGCTTCGATTATCTGAACCCGCCGTTCCTGCGCCATCCTGATGATTTCGGGCAGGCGCCCTTCCTGCTTCATACCGCGCAGCAGCATCAAGCGGAAGACATGCCGGCGTTTGGCGCGCAGGGTCTCATAGACCGGG
>JAGVUP010000156.1 GCA_019136215.1 Chloroflexota bacterium
AGATTCAGCCATTCTGCGCATCAGCTTGTATCCCGAACCGCTTATCTCCGTCAGTCAGCTCGACCAATTCTTCCGCCTGGCGCACGCGGGCTTTGGTCAGAAGCGCAAGACCCTGCGCAATTCGCTTTCAGCAGGTCTGAGCCTGCCCGCGGGCGAGGTTGAATCCCGCTTGCTCAGCGCGGGCATCGCGCCAGCCCGCAGGGCGGAAACGCTCAGTATTGCTGAGTGGGCTGCGCTGATCAACAGCTTTAAGAATTCCGTTTTTTAGATTTTCCCCGGAATTTGATTACCAAAACGGCGCCGATTACGCCCGCCAAACCCGTCAGCATCACCGCGGGGCGCTCCAGCAGCCAGAGAAGTCCGCGCAAGCCGCCCCTGCCGGCTGAGATAAGCGCGGTGCCGGGCACATTCACCTCAGCCTGCCAGTCAAAAGTGATCAAACGCGCTAAGAATCCCTGCCGCACACAGCCTTCAAGGCTGAAAACGTAAATCGGCTTGCCGCTGCGCCTTGCCAAGCGCAGGTCCGTCGAGAACTCCTCCCAGGTCAGGTAAGGCACGTCCTCGAGGGCGCCGGTTTGAATGCCGCCACCGGTATTGCCGATCCCGATTGCCTGGGCTTTATCGGCGTAGTCCCAAAGGATTGCCTGCCCGTGCGGTCGGAAAAAGCTCGAATAGAGCATCAGCACTTCCCGGTCCACCGCCACATCCACCAAGCCCGCCGCCCGCTGCAAAACGGTTGACCGCGCCTGGCGTTCATCAACGATCAGCGGAAAGTGGTAGCTCTCGACCGGATAGCCATCAGTGTGGATTTGCGCGACCAGCGCTTCGTAGGCATTTTTCGCCGCGTGATAGGCTTTGGTGTCCCGCATCCGCTTGAGCGCCTGCTTGAGGATTGCTCCGGGCTTTTCGGCAAAGTCCTGCATCTCGTTGATGTTTGATTCAATATCCAGCCCCACGCGCGCCCACGTCAGCCCGTTTTCCGCGCTCCAGGATTTGAACGCATGATAACGCGCAGTTGCTTCTGCGTAATTGCCGAGGTTAAACCAGTAGCCTTGCTCCATGGGCAGCAGCAGCCAGGCAGTCACCGGGATGCCAAGTTTGTTGAGCGTGCGCACAATTTTCGCGCGTTCCGCTGAGAAGTCCAGGATGCCCAAGGATATCCCCGCGCGGAGGGTCTTAAGGTCATCATACACAAAGCGGTCTTCAAAAAGCTTCGCCAGCTCAGCGCCGGGCAGTTCGCAAAAGAAGGTTATTTCAGGTTCCATTTTCTACTTTCCTCCGTCCGAATCCAGGATCGGTTTTTTCGCGGGCACGCCAACCGCGCGGGGAAACTCCCCTGGGGTTGGGCGTGTTTTGTTGATAACCGCCAGATTGCCTTCCCCTTCAATGCCCTCAAAACTCAGGCGCAGCAGATCGCTGAGCTCGCCCCCGCAAAGCCCGATGATCCTGCCAGCTTCCTGGATTTCTTCGGGAGCGCGGGCGCCCTTCTGCATCAGGCACCTCCCGCCCACCTTGACCAGCGGCAGCAGATACTCCGCCAAAACAGGCGCCTGGGCAACCGCCCGTGCGACAGCAATTTCGTACCCTTCGCGGTGGGCAGGCATACGCCCGACTTCTTCCGCCCGTTTTGAAAGCACGGTAACATCCTTCAGATCCAATTTATCGACGATGTGGCGGCTGAAATTAGCTTTTTTGTCAATCGATTCAACCAGTGGCAGGCGCATTTCCGGCAGCACGATTTTCACCGGCAGCCCCGGGAAGCCCGCACCGCTGCCGATGTCGATCATGCTCTCAGGGGGTCTTTTAAAACCCAAAAAACAGGTCAGCGAGTTGAAAAAATGCTTCTCCTGTACCCCCAGCGGATCCCGAATTGCCGTCAGGTTGATTTTTTCGTTCCAGGCAAGCAATTCCTCTTCCAGCATCTGGAATTGCTTGCGCTGCTCATCCGAAAGAACGATGCCGAGATGCTTTTCTGTTAAATCTATCCAATGAGCCATGTCCTGATTATACACAGGCAGCCCGTTCTTATTCAAAAACCTTGAAAATCCCTGCCCCCAGGTAGGCAAACGCCAGCATCTTGAGAATCTTCCCCATCAGGCAGCATGCCAGAAACTTCCAAAGCGGCATACGCGAGGCGCCCGCGATAAAGCCCGCCATGTCGAAGAGCGGATTGGGGATGAGCGCCAGCAGGAAGATCGTCCAGTACTGGTTTTTCTTCATCCAGGCTGAAAGCTTTCGAACCTTTTCGGATTTATCCAGCATCGGCTGTCCGCTGAAACCTGCCAGGTAGCCAGAAAGCTCCCCCAAAGCGGCTCCCATCCCGGACGCGATTGCCACCCAGAAGGGGTTGAAGACCATTGCTACCGCGGACGTGAACATCACTCCCGGAATCGGAATGAGAATGGTGGCGTTGGAGAGCAGCGAGATCATAAAAATCCCCGGATACCCATACTCTTCCAGGTGTTGGATTTTGTCGCGGTTTAGAACCAAAAAGACTGTCCCCGCGATCAGGGCAACCAGCAGCAAGCCGCGTAAAACCAACTGAGGTTTGCTAAATCCGGACTTTTCTACCGTTGTCAACTTTGCAGCAGCGCTTTCAACCGTGCGATGACCATGTCTGAAGCCACCGTGTTTTGTCCGCCTTCCGGGATGATGACGTCTGCGAAGCGTTTTGTTGGCTCCACAAACTCAATAAAACTCGGGCGAACTGTATTCAGGTATTGACTGATGACCGACTCGACCGTGCGTCCGCGTTCGGTCACATCTCTTTGCAGACGCCGGATGAAACAGATATCCGGGTCTGTATCCACGAAAAGTTTCATCGAACACAGGTTACGCAGCTCCGGCTCGACGAAAATCAGAATTCCTTCCACCAGAATGATAGGTTTTGGTTGGACGCGCACAATTTCCCGCGCGCGGGTATGCTGCTTAAAGTCGTAGACTGGCAGGTCCACTGTCTCTCCGCGGCTCAACGCCCGAATATGGCTGATCAAAAGTTCCGTTTCAAGCGAATCCGGATGATCATAGTTGACCAACAGGCGTTCTTCAAAGCTCTTGTCGCTTTGGTCGCGATAATACGCGTCGTGCGGCAAAAAGGCTATCCTGTCTTCCCCAATGGCTTTGAGAATGCTGTCAGCCAAGGTGGTTT
>JAGVUP010000062.1 GCA_019136215.1 Chloroflexota bacterium
GGTCTGCTCTACGCGTCCTTCCTGATGATGTTTTCGGGTGTGATCTACTTTCTCCGCGAAGCGCCTGAAATGATCCTGGACCTTGGGGAAAAGGTCTGGCTGGATGCGGTCAGAAATCAGATCTCCTGGGGAGGCGATGCCTTCACCCGGGCGTTCTTTTTTGATCAAGACGCGATTCTGCCGTTCATGCAGCAGTTTGACCTCGAGATACTGCACTTCTTTGGGCAGGAAGGCATCACGTCGAACCACAACGCGCGCCTGTTGGAGCAAAGTGAAGAAGTGCAAAACGCCTGGATCGATTTATCCGTCGAACTGTGCGAGATACCAAAGTATCTCAGCTACTCTGAGCACGTGATGGTGATCGCGCGGAAAAAAGCTTGACTTGGCAGGTGCAGATACATAAATACGTAAATTTGGAAATGTGAGGTGTGTGATGAAAAAGATCATTGTTCTTTATCATTCCAAAACAGGGTTTACCCAGCGGTATGCTGAATGGATCGCGGAAGACCTTGGCTGTGAGTGCCGACCTATCAAGGGCGTAAAGTTGGAAGACCTCCAGGATTATGGGTTCGTGATCTATGGCGCGGGCGTCTACGCTGGTATGATCGCTGGCGCGGGTAAGATCAAAAACTGGATGGGGAAAGCTTCGGAAAAGACCTGGATCGTTTTTGCCACCGGCGCGACCCCTTCTAAAGAAGGTCATGAAGAATTGGTTTTCCAAACTAATTTCCGCAAGAGGGAAAGCCGACCCGCGCACTTCTATTACTTTCTCTCAGGGATCAACTATGAAAAGATGGGCTTCTTCGACCGACTGCTGATGCGCGTTTTCGCGGAGGCGGCTTCGAGAAGAGCAGGGGTAGACCGAGCTACTGCCCTAACATCGGTTAACCGGTGCAGCCGGGATGCCACCGCGGAGCTGCTGCGTTACGTCCGCCTGAAAGCGGGGTAGCATGAAGATTGCGCATGTTGCCCTTTATGTGGAGGATCTGGAGGCGATGAGGGCGTTTTATGTTCGACATTTCGCCGCTGAGGCTTCCGAAAAGTATCACAATCCGAGAACCGGGTTGCAGACGTACTTTCTGAAATTTGGGGAAGGTGCAAGGCTGGAACTCATGTATCGCCCGGAAATGACCGCCAAAGCATATAGGGAGCAAACGCTTGGCTATGCCCATCTCGCATTCGGGCTTGGCTCAAAGGAGGCTGTTGACCGGCTGACCAGGCTTCTGCAGGAAAACGGATGTCCCCTGATGAGCGGACCGCGCGTGACCGGGGACGGCTATTACGAAAGCGTCCTGGCAGATCCGGAAGGCAATCTGATTGAACTGGTGGCTTGACCTCTGCAAAATCTTTTTTGAATACGTAAGAAGTTTAAGCGCTCAGAGTGCCTAACTGAGGTGCCATCTCATCTAAAAACAATATTCCCCCTGAGCCATAGTTTTAAGCCATATGCTGATCTTCCGGTCTTTTGCACTTATTGAGTTCGGTCATTTTATTGATGTAATAAGACTAGTCGACCAGAGCATTGAGTTTGCGGATGAAGTGGTTTTGGGTGCGATCTGCTTGTGGAGGTAGTCTCCGTGGAAGAATTGGCGGTCTGTTTGGATATATCTGGGACTCCGATGGGCACTTATTTCCTTGCGATTGCGGGGTGAATTAATTGACCATGTATGTTGGGGGTCTGTGGAAGGGTTTGGGAGTTGTTTTTCAACAGTCTATCGTTGACGTCGTTCTATACCACAGGGAAGGGATGCTATAATCGAACATGTTTGAATTTCTTTTCGATCAGCGTTTTGTCCCGGGCGCCTGACAGACCCGGGCAGAATAGGAGCCCATGATGAGCGAAGATGCCAGCAGTCGCTGTCCCGCATGCACCGCGGTTTTGGTCCCCGGGACGGTGGAATGCCCCTGGTGCGGTCACCTGATGACCCCCAAAGCGGAAGAATCTCCCGCGGAAGTTGTTATAGACGCATTCGCAGCAGAAGAAGAGTCAGCCCCGACCTCCGCGGAACCCGCGCGGGATGAGCAGCCTGAAACACCCGTTTATCTCACACAGGAACCCGGGCTGAGCGAGCTCCCGCCAGCTTCAAGCTGCGCGTCCGCCATCAGCCTGAAAGTGCTGGGGATCGTATTGGCGGTTTTTTCCCTGCTTGCTTTGGTTTACTTTTTCTTCCAGGTCGCAAGCGGCAGATTACCGCGGGTCGTGCTTGCCCTGCCGGTTTTTGGAATGATGATCGGTCTGATTTCCGTGGCGGTCGGTCAGAGGCGGTAAACAGATCATATGCGTGATGAAGAGCGACTGCCCGAACGGCTGGACCGCGAGACGATCTTTGAGAGCGAATATCTGACTCTGCATCTCGACCGCGTCCGTCAGCCAAACGGTTATATCATCGAGCGTTTTCACTACGTTGAATATCCTCATCCGGCGGTGGGGGTGGTGGTGGAGAATGAAAAGGGACAGGTGGCGCTCTGCCGCGTGCCGCGCTATACCAGCATGACCTGCGAGTGGTCTGTGCCCGCGGGAGGCGTGGAGAAGGGCGAAGATGCCCTTTCGGCAGCCCGTCGGGAAGTGTGGGAGGAAACCGGCTTCGAATCTTTTGATCACCACCTCGTATACACCTACTTTCCGCAGATGGGCAGCAGCAACAAGCTGTTCCAGGTGGTTTTTTGCCGGGCTGGTGAATGCACCGGCAGTTTTGACCCGAACGAAATCAGTGAAGTCGCCTGGTTTTCCAGGGCGGAGGTGGAAGGAATCATCGCGCGTGGAGAGATGTCAGATGGACTGGGGCTCACGGCGCTGTTGTTCTGGCTGCGGACTGCGGAACACGCTGCCAATAGTTCCTCGTAACACCCGCTCATTCCGCCTTGTGAGCAATTGATAGGGTCATGGCGGATTGTCCCGCCCTGTTTATGTAATTCAGGAACATCCATTAAAATCAACCCATGCCTGAGCACAAATCGACCGAAACCATACCAAGAACCGCCGCTGTTCTTTTTGTGTTTGGGCTGGCGCTCTATCTGCTGACGCGCTTTATTGCCCTGGACAAGTTCCCGATTTACTTCTTCTCGGACGAAGCCATTCAGACCATGACCGCCAGGGATCTGGTTGCCCGGGGGTTGAGGGATGTGGATGGGAGCCTCTTCCCGGTGTATTTCGAAAATGGCGGGCAATACAACCTCTCGCTCTCGGTCTGGCTGCAAGTCCTGATCACCGGACTGCCCAACGCGGTCTGGCTGACGCGCGGCTTGCCCGCGCTGCTCAGCCTCATCTTTCCGCTTTCCGCGGGTCTATACCTGCGCGACCATCTCAAGGCGCGCCATTGGTGGCTGACGCCCTATCTCATCAGCGCGATTCCCGCCTGGTTTCTGCACTCCCGCACTGCTTTTGAAACCGCCTTGGGGGCATCGCTCTATTCGCTATTTCTCTACCTCTACGCCAACTACCGCCTGAAGGACCGCAAATGGCTGCTCCCCGCCCTATGCGCCGGCGCGCTGGCTTTCTATGGCTACAGCCCTTTGCAGTTTGTGGTCGTGCTCAGCGGGCTGCTTTTTCTGCTGGCGGATTGGCGCTATCACTTCGCGAGCCCAAAGACTTGGCTCGGAGGTCTGGCGGGGCTGGCAGTTTTGGCGGCGCCATTCCTCTACTTCCGGCTGACGCACCCGGCAGCTTTTGGGCAGCATTTACGAATCGTCCACTCTTATTGGGTCAGCGGGATCAGCCTGATCGAAAAAATCGCTCTGTTCCTGACGCGCTGGCTGAAGGGATTAAACCCGCTTTATTGGTATTTTCCAAATGACCACGATCTGATCCGCCACCTGATGAAAGGCTATGGGCACATTCCCTGGATCTTTTTACCCTTCACGCTGTTGGGTTTGGGGAGCTGCGTCCGCCAGGCTCGCGAGCCCGCCGGACGGGTGCTGATAATTGCGTTGCTGGCTGCCCCGAGTGGCGCGGCATTGGTGGACACAGCGATCACGCGCTTGTTGGCAGTGCTGGTGCCGCTGGCGATGCTGACAGCCTTAGGGTTGGAGGAAGCTTTGCAGCGGCTCGGCGCAAAGCTGAAAGGCAAACGCGTGATCGCGGTCTGTCTGGCTGCGGTGCTGACAGCTGCGGCAGGTTGGATGGCGCGCGACGCGATCGTGAACGGACCCACCTGGTACGGCGATTATTCTCTCTACGGGATGCAGTGGGGCGGGCAGCAGCTCAGCGCCAAAATCCGGGCTTTCAAAGCCGCGCATCCCCAGGCAAAGCTGACCCTCAGCCCAACCTGGGCGAACAATACCGATGTCATCATGCGCTACTTTCTCGGCGATCCATTGCCAGTGGAAATGGGCACGCTTACCGGTCACGACACCTACCATGTGCCTTTTGAAGAGGGAGAAACCTTCATCCTGCCGCCGGAAGAATTTGCCGCCTTGCAGGAAAACCCGAAATTCGCGGAAATCGAAGTGCTCGACGTGCTGCCATACCCTGATGGAAAGTCGGGCTTTTACTTCGTGACGCTGGATTACGCGCCCGGCGTTGAGGCAATTTTCGCGGCGGAACAGGCGGAAAGACAGCAGCCGCAGCAAGAGCAAGTGGAAATGTGGGGGCAGGTGGTGGAAATCACCCATCCGTTGCTGGATATCGGCACGATCGCGACTGCCTTTGACGGCGACCGCGCGACTCTGATCCGGACCTTTGAAGCCAACCCGCTCAGCCTGACGATGCGCCTTGAAAATAGCGTGGAGATGCGGGCTATCGCGCTCTGGCTTGGGAGCGCCCGCAGCGCGATCCGCGTGGAACTGATTGACGCGGAAGGCACCCGTCATACCTTCGAGGGCTTCGATGCAGGCACGCAGGCAATTCACCCCGTGCGGCTGGAGTTCGGGCAAACCTTTTCCGTCATCTCACTCCACCTGAGCGTCGAAAGCCTGGACGAAGGCTCACCAGCCCACGTTCACCTCTGGGATGTAATATTCGAATAGCGAATTTTTCCGATGGGAGCGCTTATTACAGTTTGGGTCGAACACCGTCGGCATCATTCTTTGCCCTGATGCAGCAGCGCCATTGCGAAGGCTGCCTGCCAGGTGATGATTTTGACCCGGTTGCGGTCTAAGGCTTCCTGCAGTTCGGAGGCAGAGAGGATGAGCAGTTCCTGTTCCTCCAGGTCATCTGAGACCGCGGTTTGGTCAACCTTTTGGGCGTTTTTTGCCAGGAAGTAATAGCCTTTACCGTTACCGCGGTTGGCATCCGTGGCAAAACAGCCTAAATCAATCCAATTATCAGACCTGCAGCCCATTTCCTCTAGGAGCTCCCGTTTGGCGGCATCCAGAGGCGCCTCGCCGGGCTGGATGTAACCGCCGACTGGCGCGAGGGTGATGCCCGGGGAGGCGTACTTGGTCTGCTCAAAGACTAAAAAACGTTCTTGTTCGTCGACTGCCACTACGATGACAAAATCGGGCGTGTCTATCCAGACCCATTCATCAAGCACCCTTCCATTCGGGAGTTCGATCTGGTGTTCTTCGAGCCTGAGCCATGGTTCTTTTTCAAAAACTGTTTTCCGTGAGAGCGTTTTCCAAAGTTTCATAGTCGGTTTATTTTAGCCCATGGTCGCGGAATAACGTAAATTGTATCCTGAGGGGCAAACGCGATCTTACGCCTCCTCTGAAGATGTTTTTTGTTTTCCTTTGGCGAGGAACCAGGCGTAGTACATGCTGACAGCGATGACATAGGAAATTATCGTAATGGTGAAGGGCAGCCGAAAGCCGGAACGCACCTGCAGCAAGCCGCTGATGGTCGGGCTGAACGCCCAACCGAAATTACCCGCCATGCTGGAAAGGCTCGCAATCATCCCGCGCGATTCGGGGTCTACCTGTTCCATCGTGAATGTGGAGTAAATCGGTCCGCTCATATTCATCAGCGTCAGGCGGATGTAATAGGCAATGACGCTCACCTCAAACCACGGCGCGAAGCCCAAAAGCGCCAGGAAAGGGATGGAAAGCGCCTGGGTGGCTGTGACCAATTGGATTTTTCCGAAACGTTCCGCCAGGGCAGGGGCAGCCACCAATCCGATGCCCATTGCCAGGCTGCCCCAGGCAAAAATCACGCCGATGGCGGCATCACTCTGGTTATGCACATTGCGGAAAAACACGTTCATGAAGGGCATGACCATGCCCGCGCCAATCGAAATGACCAGGCTGGGCAGAATCAGCTTGCTCAGCAGTCCCGGATTCTTGCGCACAAAGCTGACCGGCGCGAAATCTGAGCGATGGGTCTGCGTGCGCCGGTTTGACTTCATCAGGATGACCGGCACTGCCGCAGCGATCGAAAGAAACGCCATCACCCAAAGCGACCATCCATAAGCGCGCGCGCTGACGGCGCTGACCGCGATGATGGCTGCCGCCCAACCCGGAAGGTAGCCGCCCAGCCATTCTCCGATGGCTGTTGCGGTCATACGCAGCCCGGATGAGAGGCTGAAGAGGTAAGTGCGCTCTCTGGGTCCGCCGTTTTCCATTAAAAATGGTCCGGTCGCAACCGCGGAAAGCGCCTGTGCGATGCCCTGGAGCACGTTCATGGCGATAAATATCGGCACGGACGGGAAGACCAGCATCAATACCATCGAAATTCCGTAACTAAGGTAGCCAATGAGAAAGGCGTTTTTGCCCCCGATGCGGTCGGTGAGGTAGCCCATTGGCAGCGCCGCCAGCAGTGAGGTGAAGCTGCGAGCGGTGACCAAATTGCCGAGCGTGGCTTCGTTGTAACCCAGGCTGAGCACATAGAAATTGAACAAAAGCTGGCTGATGCCCATGGCGACGCCGAAAAACAGCAGGCTCAAGAGAAAGAGCCTGGCGTTGGCGTTAAATGCCCGCACCCGGCTAAAGTAGGTTTTTAGTGCCGAGCGGTGCTCTTCAGGAGTTGTCAGGTCCAAGTTTAATCCCCCTGAACGAAGAGCTTGAGCAGGTCGATGGTGTTTTCGAAACCATCGTAGCGCGGAGAATATTGGCGCTCACCTTCCTTACTGAGCAAAATCTGCACCATGCCCGCCATGCGCAGTTGATTGAGGTGATGAAGCACCGTCGGCGGACGCAGGCGCAATGCGCGCGAAAGCTCAGCAGCAGTGCGGGGCGCCTGCGCCAGATAGCGCAGAATGCGCAGACGGGTGGAATCGGAAAGCGCTTTCAGGCTGCGGATGAGGGCATCGGGGACGATGTCCCCGGGAATGATCGCCATCGTATCCGGGCGGGCGCCAAAAACCACCATCAGGGCGTCCGGACTCATCTTCTCGAGGAACACGTAAGGCGAGCCCCAAAAAGAAGGCGCCAGAACGATTTTTGAGAAACTGTCAATCTTTTCGATGCGAATACCGTTGCTGAGCTCTTCCAATAGCGCCGGCAGAGCCAGACTGCCCGCCCGCATTTGGGCATGCGACAGCCCTTTCTTGAGCACTGGAAGAATGCGGTGTTCTTCTTCGGCAAAAAAATTTTCGGTATAGGATTCGAGCGCTTTGATGATCTTCACGCCATAAGCCTCGCGGTTTGTCCAGGTCTGATAAAGTCCATTGAGGTGGGCGGATTGGGTGTAGTGCTCGGAGATGCGGACTCTTTCAAGCAGGGTTTGCTTCTCTGCGGGGGTCCATTTTTGACCCGGGCGAGCATTGAGCAGCGTTTCCTTGTAGGCGTTGGAAGTTAGAAAGGTAAAGGATATCGTTTCCAGGATGCGGGAAGCCGGCATCTTCTTGAGCGTTGCGATGACGGACGCTGCGTCTTTGGGAGCGGACAGACTGTGGACGAAGGAAAGCGGGGGGCTGACCTGACGGACGACCAGTTCGAGCGTCTGGCGGTGCTCAAGGGGCAGGCGCGAGCGTACACCCGCTGCCCAGGATGCCCTGACGCCGAAAACGTCCGGGTCGTGGAGAGCCCTCAGGCTCACGAAAAGGTCATAAGCGGTTCCCATATCCCACTGGATTTTTGAGTGGTTTGAGTGGATTGAATCAATCATTGAATCTCTCTGATTAGTAGATAATGGTCTATTCTATTAGATGATTGTCTAAATTACAAGGAGGGGCAGGAAGGGCAGACTGACGTTTAAACTTCTGCTGACAGAGAGCTGACAAATAGAGCCAGAAAAACTTACTATCCTGAAAACTGGCAGAATCACAACACCTTATGCTAAACCATTCAGGAACCTGAACAATGCGGAACATTCCTCCTCCTTCCTAAACACGGGAATATGAAACAGATACTAGCCGACAGTAGCGGAAAAGGTGGGCATTGATGAACTCAGAACTATTGTCAAAGTCCGAAACGAGCAGGGGAATTGGCAGGCGGGATTGCAGGCTTTTTAGAGGCTGGATGATATAATCCTGCCAGATAGCGCCCCACTGCTTGGGGAAAAACAACACGTCCGGAAGGAAAACCTGCCATGCCCTCACCTGCCGAGATCAACCCGGGTCAAAGCGATGCCCTCGAAGAGATCCTCAAAGGGGTACCGCTCTGCCTGACCCCGGAGCAGGTCGTGGAGATGGACCAGGAAGAAGCTCTGCGTGTGATCGATCTGGCGGAAATTGCCGGTATTCCGATCGTCCTCGACGGCGGTTGGGCGGTGGACGCGCATCTTGGCTGGCAGACCCGTCCGCATTCCGATCTGGATATTGCCATCAATCAGCTCTATCTGCCGCGATTTATGGGCATCCTCAGCCGGTTGGGCTATGGGTACGCACCCCGCGAGGGCGACTGGGAGCACAATTTCGTCCTCCAGGATGGCAGTGGGCATCAGGTGGATATCCACTCTTACGTTCGCAGTGAGCAGGGGCAGATCATCGGCGGAGCCGCTTACCCGGGAGATTCTCTTACCGGGCAAGGCAAGATCGGTCACGCGAAAGTCCGCTGCGTCAAGGCGGAGTGGCTGGTGGATTTCCGCCTCGGCTATGCCTTTGACGAAAATGACTACAACGACGTCAAATACCTCTGCAACCTGCACCGCCTGCCCCTGCCAGCGGAGTATCAGGCTTACGCGGACGCGCTCTATGCCGGCACTGCGCAAAACCCGGAGACCATGCTGGAGCGGTTTTCCGCCCGTCTGCCCCAAACCCCTGAGGAATACCTCACATTCATCGACTTGCTGAACAAATCCCAGCTCGAAAAGCCGGGCTCCGAAACACAGGCGGATTTTTCGGGTGTTCTGGAAGCCGGGTCCGGAGCGGAAAACCTGACCCTGGCACACCTGGCTCAGGAAGGGCTGCGCGCCGGCGTCCTGCTGCTGGAGGATGAGGAGGGAATCGGGGCTTGCGAGCTGCTTCCTTCGAAAGAGCAAGAAGGGGAAGTCCCCGCTTCAAACCAGAGTCAATGGCAGATCTTACAGATGCGCCTCGCAAAAAAAGCGGATCACGCCTCGCTGTTTATGCTCCTTCTGGAAGCCGCGGTGCGGGAAACCTGGCGCGCGGGCGGACGCAACTTGAGCGTTTTGCCGCTGGATGACATTGCCCAACCCCGCCCCGCCCTGCCTGAGCGCTACGATGCTGCGGAGATCGGCTATGCCAGCTTTTACGCGCGGGCGGGCTTCAGACGGCTGGAAGCAGTCCGCGGTAGCCGTTGGGGTATTCGAAACGACTGATCTGGGATTCTGTCGAGAATTCGGATAAAGCATTTAGGCAAGACTTAGATAAACACGACACATTACCATAATGAGTATTAGCAACCCGTATACATAACGCTATAAGATTTAGGAATTATAGCGTTTATGATGCCGATACCAACAAACTGAAAAGAGGATGTGCGGGGCAGTAATTACAGCAGACGACCATCAAAAATCCTGGAAAACAACCTTGAGGGTCTCACTGAGAAAACTATCTGAGGCTTGAGCGCCTCTGATACTGCCTTTCGGACAATCAGGCTAAAGCCAGCGCCTCTTGATCCGCGAAAACCATCACGTTCGGGTGCAGCTGCAAAATCGAAGCTGGCAACTGGGGATCCACCGGACCCTTGACCATCTTCGCGATAGCCGCGGCTTTGCTCGCGCCGCTTGCCAGCAGCAGGATCAGCTTCGCGCTGAGGATTGAGCGCAACCCCATAGTAATCGCCTGGCGCGGCACTTCCGCTTCGCTCTCAAAAAAGCGCGCGTTGGCTTTGATTGTCTTTTCGTCCAGGTCAACCAGGTGAGTCTGGGCGTAAAAGAAGGCGCCGGGTTCGTTGAAGGCAATATGCCCGTTGTTGCCGATTCCAAGCAGTTGGATATCCATGCCGCCAAGCGATGTGACCAGTTGGTCATATTCCGCGCAAGTCTTGGCGACGTCTTTTGTGAGCCCATCGGGAATGTGGGTGTTCCCAAGGGAAATGTTGATATGGTTGAAAAAGTTCACGCGCATAAAGTGATGGTAACTCTGCCCATGTTCCGGGCTTAATCCGTAGTACTCGTCCAGATTGACGCTGGTCACTCTGGAAAAATCGAGCTCTTGCTCTCTGTGCAGACGGATCAGCTCTTTGTAGGTGCCAACAGGCGTGGAGCCGGTGGCAAGCCCCAAAACGCTTTGCGGTTTGAGCCGCACCTGAGCGGCGATGACGCGGGCAGCCTTGCGGCTCATATCGGCATAGTCAGTACAGGATATCAGTTGCATGGGACACTCCAAAAATGTTTTCGATACTCCCTATTATACCTTGCGTGAGATCTTGCCCGGTTTCCCAAAGTTACTTTTTATTATGAGGCATTACGTTCCCGATGATATAATGGTCTAACCAATCCAGAAAAGAGGTAATTATGAGTTGCTGCACTAAACGGGAAGTCGTTACTTGTGAAAATGCGCCCAAAGCCATCGGACCTTATTCGGTCGCAATTGCCACGGGGTGCCTGGTCTTTGTCAGCGGTCAACTTGGGATTGACTCGAATAGCGGCACAATTGTGGAGGGTGGCATCCAGGACCAAACACGGACTGCGCTTACCAACTTAAAATCCGTGCTCGAGAGCGCTGGTTCCAGCTTGGAACAAGTGGTCAAGACCACGGTTTTTTTGACCGATATGGGGCAATTCGGAGAGATGAACGCTGTTTATGCCGAATTCTTCACCTCCAATTTCCCTGCCCGCTCTGCCATCCAGGTGGGAGCCCTGCCCAAGGGAGGCATTGTTGAGGTGGAAGCGATCGCCGTTCTGCCGCACAAGCACGAGAGCGACGGCGAGTGTCACTGCGAATGCCAATAACCACGAGGCTCCCAGGATAAAATGGCTCCAACGGTTTCAGTAATCATTCCCTGCCGGAATGAAGAGAAAACCATCCATCTTGTATTGGATGCCATTCACGGGCAAAGCTATCCCCGCGAGCTTTTACAGGTCGTGATCGCGGACGGTTTCTCGGAAGACCGGACCCGTGAAGAGATTGCGGCTTTTAAAACCGCCCACCCAGATCTGGATGTGCTGGTGGTGGATAATCCCAAGCGTGTCATTCCATCCGGATTGAATACCGCGATTCGCTCCTCTGCGGGCGAGATCATCGTCCGCATGGATGCCCATTCCATTCCGAACAAGGATTACATCGCCCTCTGCGTGGACGCGTTGGAGAGTGACATTGCCCAAAACATAGGCGGCGTGTGGGACATCCAACCCGGGAACGAAGGCTGGATCGCGCGCGCTATTGCCGCGGCTGCCGGCAACCCATTGGCGGTAGGGGATGCCCACTACCGTTTCACGGACAAAGCCGCCTATGTGGATACCGTTCCATACGGCGCTTATAAGCGCTCGCTTTTTGATGAAATCGGGCTCTTTGATGAGAGCCTTTTGGCAAACGAGGATTACGAGCTCAATACGCGCATTTTACAGTCGGGCGGTAAGATATGGCTGGATCCCGCAATCCGCTGTAACTATTTCGCCCGCGCCAACCTGCGCGCGCTGGCAAAACAGTACTTTGGATATGGTTTCTGGAAGGTGCAGATGCTGAAACGCTACCCCGAAACTCTGCGCTGGCGGCAGGCGCTGCCACCCGCTTTCCTTTTAGGGTTGGCAGTCACATTCGCGGCAGGAATATTCTGGAAACCCTCCCTGTACCTTTTCGCGTTCGTTTTGGGCTTGTACCTTCTGATCCTGCTTGCGGTTGGCGTTCACACCGCTGTCAAAAATAGCGATATACTCATGATGATTGGTGTACCTCTCGCAATCATAACAATGCATTTTTCCTGGGGCATTGGCTTCTTTGCGGGCGTACTTGGGAAGCAAAAGGCAATATGAAAAAGAAGACAAACGGAACCTATAATTCCAGGGTGCGTCTGCAAACCTCAGAAATGCGTTCCATCCTGGTCCTGGGGGATCTTCTGGCTGCGGTTATCGCCCTGCTGGTCTCACTCTACGTGTGGGCTGCAGGCGATAGCTGGTACCGCTTCACGATGGAATTCCTGAAATCCCGGGCTCCTGCGTGGTTTCACCTTCTGCCTTTTATCTGGCTCATTCTGCTTGTGGACACCTACGACACCCAAAAATCCGTCAACCGGCGACAAACGCTACGCGGGGTCGGACTGGTTTTTTTGATTTCGATGGTTGCTTACCTGGCAATTTATTTCGCGGTCGAACCGAACTCGCTGCCCCGCCTGGGCGTTGCGGTTTTTAACGTTGCTGCGACACTGCTCACGCTGCTCTGGCGCCTGATCTATATCCGCACTTTCGCTTCCGTATCCAGCCAAAAGCGCGTGCTTATCGTTGGTGCGGGTAAAGCCGGTACTGCCCTGGTGAAGGTGATTTCCGAGCTCGGTCAGCCTCCTTTCAAGCTGATCGGTCTGATCGATGATGACCCAGCCAAACTGGGCACCAGCATCCAGGGTGTACCTGTCCTTGGGAACCACGAAAACATGGCAGAGATCATTGCCAATCAGGGAATTACCGACCTGATTTTGGCGATCTCCAACGAAATGAATCACGGCATGTTCCAGAGCATCCTCATCGCCCAGGAAGAGGGCATGAGTCTCAGCACTATGGTAGATACATATGAAAGTCTTTCTGGACGTGTGCCAATCGATCTGCTTGAATCCGACTGGGTGATTCGCGCATTTATAGACCGCACCCCCACCAGCGGTTTTTACCGAATTACCAAGCGCCTGCTGGACATTGCCTTGGGACTGATTGGTTTGGTTGGTCTGGTGTTTCTATTTCCCTTTATCTCCCTGCTAATCATGGTCGATTCTGGCAGACAGGTCATCTTCACGCAAGAACGCCTCGGGAGAGGCGGAAAGCCATATTTGATTTATAAGTTTCGCACAATGAAAACCAGATCGGATATGGAAAAAGAAGCACTTGTTACTTCTGTCAACGACCCGCGTGTCACCCGCATCGGAAAGTTTCTGCGCAAATCTCACCTGGACGAGCTCCCCCAGATCATCAACGTTCTGCGCGGAGAAATGAGCTTTGTGGGACCTCGCTCCGAGCGTGTTGAATTAGTATGTATATTCCAAAAGGAAATCCCCTTCTACCGCGCGCGCATGCTCGTCAAGCCAGGGATCACCGGATGGGCTCAAATCCACCAGGCATACGCGGAGACCGTTGAAGAAACAGCAGTAAAACTGCAGTATGACCTCTATTACATCGAGCATGCCTCGATTTGGATGGACCTCAATATCATCTTGCGCACTGCTGGCTCCGTCTTGGGGTTCAAAGGGCGCTGATTGATGAATGCCTCTGATCCGTTCTATTCCCAAACGCCCCACTTGCTCCAAAGCCCCCTCTGGGGGCAGTTTAAGGCGGAATTTGGTTGGGAAGCTGAAGTGTTTCGCAGCCGGGATGCCTGGGCGCAGGTACTGTTTCGCCGTCTGCCCCTGGGACTGAGCATTGCCTATCTGCCAAAAGGTCCGGTCGGTTTAAACTGGGCGCAACTTTGGGGGCAGATTGATGCTGCTTGCAAGCGCCGCGGGGCAATATTCCTGCAGGTAGAGCCTGATCTGTCAGAAAGCGAAATTTCACCCGATCTTGCGCAGCAATTCCAGGGCTTCAACGAAGAACCGCGAACCATTCAGCCACGCAGCACCATCCTCATCGACCTCCGGGCAGAGGAGGGGGAACTTCTCGCTCGGATGAAACAGAAAACCCGCTACAACATCCGCCTTGCAGAGAAAAAGGGAGGGATAGTCAGAGAAACGAGCGACATCCAGGGCTTTTACCAATTGATGCGGACCACCGGCGCGCGCGATGGCTTTGCCGTGCATGATATTTCGTACTACCAGAAAGCTTATGATATCTTCGCCCCCTCCGGAGCCTGCGTCCTGCTGGGAGCCTACCAAGAGCAGCAGCCGCTGGCATATCTGATGCTCTTTCTCGCCGGCGAACGTTCGTGGTACTTTTACGGAGCTTCCGATGACACCAGCCGCAACCTGATGCCGACTTATTTGCTGCAGTGGGAAGCCATGCGCTGGTCCAAAGCCCACGGCGCGTCTGTTTATGACCTCTGGGGTATTCCCGATGCCAGCACCGAAGAGCTCGAAGAACATTTTACCCAACGTAATGACGGACTCTGGGGCGTCTACCGCTTCAAACGTGGCTTTGGGGGCGTTGTCACGCGCTCAGCGCCGGCTTACATAAAGGTCTACAAGCCGCTTCTATACCGGGCTTACCTGAAGTTCCGGGCAGCAAGGATGGCAGATTGAGAATGATTCGGCTGGAAGAAGACCAAGTAGAGTGGTGGAACCAGTTCTTGCTGCACTTTCCTGAGGCGCACATCCTGCAGACTTCTCAGTGGGCGGAAGCCAAACGGCAAAACGGCTGGAGCCCGCTCTATTACCTTGACGGCAGTCTTCAGTCGCCTGATGGGCTTGCCTTGATCCTTCGCCGCCAAATGGGCTTCGCGGGCATGAGGTTCTGCGTGCTCTACGCTCCGAAAGGTCCGGTCTTGCACTGGGAAGACGCTGCCTCTCTCACGCGCGCCCTCGATTCGCTAGAGGAGATCTGCCGCAGGGAAAAAGCGATTTTCATTAAGATTGACCCGGATGTGCTGCTCGGCACAGGCATCCCCGACACGCCCGAAGAACGAACCTCGCCGAAGGGGCTCGCGATCCAGGCGGAATTGAAGCGGAGAGGCTGGCGCTACTCCCAGGACCAGATCCAGTTCCGCAATTCTGTTCTGCTGGACTTGTGCAAAAGCGAAGAGGACCTGCTGGCAGCGATGAAGCAAAAAACGCGCTACAACATCCGCCTGGCAGTCCGCAAAGGCGTGCGCGTGAGGCAGGGCGATCCAGACGAGCTGCCCATGCTCTACAAAATGTACGCTGAAACAGCCGTTAGGGATGGCTTTGTCATCCGCCATGAAGGCTATTACCTCAACACCTGGCGCCTGTTCCTCGAAGCCGGCATGGCAGAAATCCTTATCGCTGAGGTTGAAAAGCAGCCGATTGCCGCTCTGATCCTCTTTCACTTCAATGGCACCGCGCGCTACATGTTTGGGATGTCCACGCAAAACGCGCGCGAACTGATGCCCAATTACCTGCTGCAGTGGGAAGCGATGCGCCTCGCCCGGCAGCTTGGCTGCCATAGCTACGACATGTGGGGCGCTCCTGATATCTTTGACGAAAGCGATTCCATGTGGGGGGTTTACCGCTTTAAAGAAGGTTTCAACGGCACCACAACCCGCACCATCGGCGCCTGGGATTACGCCCCGCGTCCCTGGCTGTACCGCCGTTATACCGAAACTTTGCCGAAAATCCTGGACCTGCTGCGCCGGAGGGGACTGAAAGCCAACAAAAGGAGCCTGCATGACTGATCGTGTTCTACTTGCCCATCTTCCCACCCCCATCGAGGAGTTGCCCCGCCTCTCGAAAATGTTTGCTGGTCCAAGTCTTTTCATCAAGCGGGATGACCTGACGGGGCTCGGATTTGGCGG
>JAGVUP010000218.1 GCA_019136215.1 Chloroflexota bacterium
ATGAAGCGCATGTGTTCCGCACGCACGATCGTTTCTGTGTGTCCGAGTTCGTCCTGGACTTTGTACCATGGGCGTTTATCGGGTCCCTGGATAACATCAACGACCCAGTGTGCGGAGCGGTAGAAATACATCCACAAAGGGACCCATTTTTCCACGGAATCATAGTAGAGTGCGCGAGCATAAGGTACGGTGATTTCAGCCAACTGACCGCTGCTGCGATTTGGTTTGGAAGGGTCGTTCAGCTCATATTTGACTTCGTAAAGAAGTCCGCTGAAGACAAAACCACCCCAGCAGCGGTACCAGGTCGGGTTCCAAGCGGGTCCGTTGGGACCGGTGACCTCCTCGTAGACGTTGATGATGTCCATGTACTGGCGCTGATAGAGGATAAGGCTCGACTCATCAGGCTCCTTGTGGATGCTGACGCCAGACTTCTCTCCTACGAGCATAAAGCGCGGTTTGGCAGAACCTGCGGGAGCGCGGCAGCGCCCAAACCAAACGCGCCAAATTTGAGGAAGTCGCGACGGGAAAGATCCATCAGTCCAGGTCCTCCAGGTTGATCTCACCAACGGAATTGAAGATGTGTTTCGGGCGGTAAGGGAAGTCGAAAATATCGCTTTCTTTCGTCACACCGCTAAGCACGAGGATGGTGTCCAAGCCAGCTGAGATGCCCGCAAGGATGTCGGTCCGCATGTTATCGCCGATCATGTAGCTGTCTTCTGAATGGACGCAGAGATGGTTGAGGGCGGACCGCATCATCAGCGGATTAGGCTTTTCCTGTTGCTGCCTCAATCAGGGCTGCCATCGCGCCTGTGGCGGGAACAATGCCTTGTTCGCTTGGTCCGGTCAAGTCGGGATTGGTGGCGATGAAACGCGCGCCGGCATTGATGAGGCGGATCGCGATGGTGATCTGATCGAAACTGTAGCTGGTCGTTTCTCCAAGAATCACATAGTCCGGGTTGACGGAGGTCTGCACGTAGCCAATGCTATGGATGGCTTCGGTCAACCCGACCTCACCAATGACGAAAGCTTTGCCCTGGGGTAGTTGGTCCTCGAGAAACTGAGCCATTGCCGCCGCGGAGGTGTAGATGTTTTCCTCAGGAATATTTAAACCTGCCACCTCCAGTCGGTGGGCAAGGTCGCGCGTGGTGAAGAGAGGGTTGTTGGTTACCACCAGAAACTTACGCTTCTGCGCCAGAAGGTTCTGTACGAAAGTCTCAGCTCCGGGGATAGGTCTTGCCCCGTGCACGAGAACGCCGTCCATGTCGATCAGGAAACTCTTTTTTACTTTACTCATGCCTTACTCCGTTCTTAATAATCAAAGCCACTGCTGATTTTACCAACAGTGGCTTGATATTACGAACAATGTTAAACGATGTTAAAGGTTTACTTTTTTGTCAGGATGATGCGGGCATCCACGACCATGACACCCTTCCCGTCTTCGTAGACGATAACCGGGTTAGCGTCGGACTCAGCAATTTCATCATTCAGGTCATAGACCATATAGGAATAGTGCGCGAGGACGTTGGCAAGGGCTTTCTGGTCACGGGGTAATTCGCCGCGAGCTCCTTGGAGGATCTTGGCACTCTTGATCTCGGACTGCATATCCATTGCGGTGGCTATGTCGATGGGAGCGACCTTGAAGGTAACGTCTTTCATGACTTCCACGAAGATTCCACCCAAGCCAAACATCAGGGTAGGGCCGAAGGTGGCGTCGTTCACGGAACCGACAATGACCTCGGTTGCCCAGGGAGCCATTTCCTGCACGGCGATACCATCGATCTCGGCATCAGCTTTGTATTTGAGCGAGTTTTCCATGATGACCTTCCAGGCATCGCGGACACCCTGTTCGTCTTTGATGTTGACTTTGACCGCGCCGGCATCGGATTTGTGGAGGATGTCGGGGGAGACGATCTTCATTACGACCGGGAAGCCGAGTTCAGCAGCCATGCGCACAGCTTCTTCTTCGCTGGTGGCGAGTTCGGTGGCGGTCACGGGCAGACCGTAAGCTCTGAAAACGTTCTTGGCGTCCACTTCGGTGAGAGCGTCGCGACCCTTGGCGCGGGCAGCGGCGATGATTTCGCGGGCTTTGGCGGGGTCGACATCGGTGGGTTTGTAGGGACGGTTGTGAGCGGTTTGAAGCATTTGTTCCTGTTTGCGCAGAGTGGTCAGGGCTTTGATTGCCAGGTCTGGAGCGTTATAGGTGGGGATATCATGCTCGATCAGCCACCGCATGGCTGCTTCGCAGCGATCGCCGCCGACAAAGGAAACGGTAACAGGCTTGCTGAAATCACCAGATTCTTGAATGGCATTGTAGATCGCTTCGGCGATTTCCTGTGGGTCGGTGACAGCGGTTTCGCAGTAGAGCACAGCCATTCCGTCGACCCAGGTGTGGGGGTAAGCGTACTTGATGCATTCGTAGTAGCCTTCGAGACCAGCGCCGCCGGTGATATCAACCGGGTTCTTGGCGGAACCGAAGGAAGGCATATGCTTGCGAAGTTCTGCCTGCAACTCTTCGGGAGCGAACTTGAGGGGCAGACCGTATTTTTCTGCCGCGTCGGTTGCCAAAACGCCGACACCGCCGCCATTAGTGATGATCAGGAGGTTGTCGCCTTTCATCATTGGCTGCAGCGAGAGAGCCAGTGTGGTATCGAACATGTCGTTCAGGTCCTGAGCCTGCGAAACGCCGCACTGCTCGAAAGCGGCTTCGTAGACCTTGGCGCTGCCAGCCAGCGAGCCAGTGTGAGATGCCGCAGCAGCAGCGCCGTGGGCGGACGTGCCAGCTTTGAGGGCGATAATGGGTTTGGTGCACTTGCGGGCTTCTTCCATGAAGCGGGCGCCATTCTTGAGACCTTCAATGTAAAGAGTGATGCAGGTGGTGTTCTCGTCTTCGTTCAGGTAAGCGATCAGATCAGCGACTTCCAGATCAGCCTGGTTGCCGATGGAAATCATCTTGTCGAAACCAACGCGGCGGGTGTAGGTCGCGGCATCCATGGCGATGAGCAGAGCGCCGCTTTGGGAAACCAGCGCGGCTTTCCCGTTGAGCGGCAGGAAGTTGGCGAAGGAAGCATTCATCTGGTCGCTGTTGGAAAGCACGCCGATGATGTTCGGTCCAATGATGCGCATGCCGAATTCATGGGCGATGCGGACGACTTCGTCTTCCAAAGCGTGGTCGCCGACCTCGCTGAAACCGGAGGTGATGATGCTCAACCCCTTGACACCCTTCTCGCCTGCCTCCTGGACAACCTTTGGGACGATCTTCGCGGGCACGGTGACGACAGCAGCGTCAATCACATAAGGCACATCCTTGATGTTCGGATAGCATTTGTAGCCCATGATCTCGTCAGCCTCGAGGTTGATCGGATAGACAGCGCCTTGATAACCGCTTTTCTTGAGGTTTTCGACGACTTTGTAACCGATTTTCTCGGGTTTGGTTGACGCGCCGATAACAGCGATACTCTTGGGTTTGAGAACAGCATTAATAATTGGATCCACTTTTTTCCTCCGGTAGTTTATTGTTTAGGTTTACCAATCGATTAGTATACCGCAATTATTCTTCACTGCCAGATTCCAATTGCGTGTGGGTCTTCAATTTGGCAGACAAATTTGGCTTGCGAAATTTAAACGCCTCAGGTATAATGCCTTCGCTATGGGCGGTTAGCTCAGTTGGTTAGAGCGTTGCGTTGACATCGCAAAGGTCGTAGGTTCGAGTCCTATACCACCCACACAAAAAGCGGCTGATTTCAGCCGCTTTTGTTATGGGATATCGACCTGCATCAGAAGGCGGGTCTCAAACAATCTTTAGATCTTTTCCTCAATCTCGCGCAGAGCCAGCTCCAGGAATGCTTCGACGCTCATTGGTCCGGGGTTCTCGCCGCTGCGGCGGCGCAGCGCCACCTGACCTTCTTCCATTTCACGGTCGCCGATGACGAGCATGTAGGGCACTTTTTGCTTCTGGGCATTGCGGATCTTGGCGTTCATGCGGTCGGAGCTGTCGTCCACGATCACGCGCAAGCCAGCCTTTTTCAGGCGGGCAGCCACTTCATGCGCGTAATCGTTATGGCGGTCAGCGATCGGTATCATCGTTACCTGTTTTGGCGACAGCCAAACCGGGAATGCGCCGGCATAGTGCTCAATCAAAACCCCGAAGAAGCGTTCCATCGAGCCCAACAAGGCGCGGTGCACCATATAGGGGCGGTGTTCCTTGCCATCTTCGCCGATGTAGCTCAGGTCAAAACGCTCAGGCTCGTTGAAGTCGAACTGGATGGTCGAGAGCTGCCACTCGCGACCAAGGGCATCCTTGACCTTGAGGTCGATCTTGGGACCATAGAACGCGCCGCCGCCGGCATCCACCTCGTAGGGCACGCCCATGCGCTTCAGCGTCTCTTCGAGAGCGACCTCGGCGTCATGCCACATTATATCTTCCCCGACGCTCTTTTCTGGTTTGGTGCTCAGGTATGCCTGGAAGTCCGTGAAACCGAAAGCCCGAAGCATGTTCATGCTGAAATTGAGGGTGAAGTCGATCTCGTCGGGCATCTGGTCCGGGCGGCAGAAGTGGTGGGCGTCATCCTGCGTAAAGCCGCGCACGCGCAACAAGCCATGTAGCACGCCGGAGCGTTCATAGCGGTAAACAGTGCCTTTTTCCGCGAAGCGCAGCGGAAGGTCGCGATAGGAACGCAACTGGCTTTTGTAGATGTGCAGGTGGAAGGGGCAGTTCATCGGCTTGATGTAGTATTCCTGCTCTTCGATTTGGATGGGGGAATACATGTTTTCTTTGTAAAAGCCGAGGTGCCCGCTGGTTTCCCACAAGCTGGCTTTACCGATATGGGGCGTGTAGACCAGGTCGTAGCCGTTGCGGATATGCTGCTCGTCCCAGTAGCGCTCGACCTGATAGCGGATCATGCCGCCGTTGGGGTGCCAGAGGATCAACCCCTGCCCAACCTCGTCATTGGAGCTGAACAGGTCCAGTTCTTTGCCGAGTTTGCGGTGATCGCGTTTTTTCGCTTCTTCCAGCTTCCAGAGATACTCTTTGAGCTGATCTTTGCTTTCCCAAGCGGTGCCGTAGATGCGCTGGAGCATGGGGCGTTTTTCGTCCCCACGCCAATACGCGCCGGCAACATTCAGCAGTTTGATGGCGGTGGGATTGATCTGCCCGGTCGTTTCTACATGAGGACCGCGGCAGAGATCGACAAAGTTACCGGAGGTGTAGATCGAAATCTTTTGTTTATCCTGGGTGGGGTTGCCGTCCTCATCCAGATTGCCGTGTTCAAGACCATCGATCAACTCAAGCTTGTAGGGCTGGTCTTTGAAGAGCTTGCGGGCGTCATCGGCGCTGACTTCCTGGCAGACGAAGTTCTCCTTCGACTTGATCAGCTCTTTCATGCGATTCTCGATGACCTCCAGATCCTCAGGAGTGAGGCTGCGGGGCAGATCAAAATCGTAATAAAAGCCGTCCTCAATCGCTGGTCCAATTGCGACGCGCGCGTCGGGGAACATTTCGATCACCGCTTCAGCCATGACGTGCGAAGCGGAGTGGCGGATACGGTAAAGCTCTGACTTCTCGTAATCCTCATTATGTTGTGACATTTCTTCCTCCTTGCCGGTTGTATTATGAGATTTTTACGGGGTCTTTCTGTACAGCCGGACTTAAAACAAAAAGACCCTCGCTCTGGGGCGAGAGGTCTCTCACGCGGTTCCACCCAGATTACTCCTCGCGGAGCATCTCAACATGCCGGTAACGGGGCTTCCGTTCGTCTTAGTGAGCCTTGGCTGTTCAGACTCATGCTGGCAGGGGGTTTTCATCGGCTCCAACCGGGCAGGTTCACACTCTCTCTGCCTCACTGACGGTCGATTTCGGCTTACTCGTCCTGCGTCATCGCAATTACCGCAAAAGTATAACACCACCCCGCCTGAGCGCAAGGGTCAGGGATAGACAAATCTTCTTTAAAAATGAAATCACGCTTTCTTCTTCAGACCTTGACCGAGCGGGCAGCAGGTATCTAAAAAAGCAGGATCGCGGAATATCAAAAACACCGTCATCGGGAACCTTAATCGGACGGATTTTTTAGCCCCTGCGGGTGGAGTGGTCGGGGAGCTATAGGATGCTGGCTTATGAGTCTACTATCGTAATCTTGCTGCGGATTTGGGCGGTTTTGCGCATCATGGCAATGCCCTGGCAGTATTTCTCCTCTGAGAGCTGCACAGCGCGTTCTACATCCGCGCGGTTGATATCCTTTCCGGTGACGATGTACTCGAACTCCATCAGTTCAAAAACGTGAGGGTGCTGGTCGCGCACGCTCTCAACGTGTACCTTGCATTCATATGCCGTGAAAGGTACTCTTTTCTTGCGCAGAATAGAGATTACGTCCATGCTCGAGCAGCCTGCCGCGCCGAGCGCCATCAGTTCCATCGGTGTGAAGCCCAAATTCTGCCCGCCGCCAGCTTCTGAAGCATCGAGGTTTACGTTATGCCCCGAATTTGCTGTGCCGATAAGCGCCATATCTTGTTTCCAGGTTACTTTTACGTCCATTTTTTCTTATCCTTTTCCAGATGGTCAGGCTGAGACAGCCAGCGGCCAGTTTGCCTGGACGTCAAAATCCAGGCTGGAAGTTTCATCCGCGATGAAGTGCCGGAAGCCGGCAGCCGCAATCATCGCCGCGTTGTCTGTGCAGAGGCTGAAATGGGGAATGTGGACGCGGAATTCCGTCTGCGAACGAAACGCTTCGCGCAGGGCTTTATTGGCGCTGACGCCGCCCGCTACGACGATTTCGCGTACTTTGAATTCCCTGGCAGCCGCGATGGTTTTTTCGAATAGGGCGCCAACAACTGCTGCCTGGAAGCTGGCAGCGACATCCGCGGTTGGCACCGGCTTGTTGGTAGCCTTGAATTCTTCCACGGCGCGCAAAACCGCTGTTTTCAAGCCGCTGAATGAGAAATCCCAGGGTTCACTCAAACGCGCCTTGGGGAAGTTGAAAGCCCGCGGATTGCCCTGCATGGCGGCTTTTTGGATGGAGGGTCCGCCGGGGTACGGGAGCTCCAACAACCGCGCTATTTTGTCGAAAGCTTCGCCGGCAGCGTCGTCGCTGGTGCCGCCGAGCAATTCGTACTGCAGATGGTCGCGCATCAAGATCAGTTCGGTGTGTCCGCCCGAGACCAGGAGCGCCATGACAGGCAGTTTGGGCTCTGGGCTGGGTTTGCTGCCAGCCTGGTAGAGCCAGGCGGAGTAGAGGTGCCCCTCGAGGTGGTTCACGCCTATAACAGGCAGGTCGGTGGAGAGAGCCAGCCCTTTGGCGAGGTTCACGCCGACCACGAGCGAGCCTGCCAGCCCCGGTCCGCGCGTGACCGCGATGCCGTCCAGGTCGCTGAGTCCCATATGCGCTTGCTGCAGGGCTTCGTTGACGGTGGCATAGGCTGCCTTGACGTGCTCGCGCGATGCCAACTCCGGATAGACGCCGCCAAACTGGGCGTGCAAATCCACCTGGCTGGCAATCACGCTGCTCTCAATTACCCTGCCGTTCTCAACAACCGCGGCAGCGGTTTCATCACAGGAGCTTTCAATCCCCAGGACGCGCAGATTGTTCTTTTTCATCTCAGCCGCCTTTCATGGGCAGGACCAAATCCATCGGGAAGTCCACGATCTTCGCGAAAGTATGGTCGGGTTTAACGTACCAGGTGTCTTCCAGGCGGATGCCGAAGCCCTTATCCGGGTAATAGAGCCCGGGCTCGATCGTCATGACTGAGCCGACGCGGAGGATGTTGGTCGGGTCTTTTTCCATGCCGGTCCAGGGCTTCTCGTGGACGTCCAGCCCCACACCGTGCCCGAGCCCGTGAATGTATCCGCGCTCGATTTTTGGGTTTTGACGGATGGTTTCATGCCCCATCGCTTCAAAGAGCTCGCAGGTGCGAGCCTGATAGCGGGCGGGGTTAACACCGACTTCGAGTTCAGAAACGACCGTGTCGTAGACCTCTTTGACCTGATCGTATGCCTTCTGCACCTCTTCCGGCGCGTAACCCAAACACCAGGTGCGGGTGAAGTCGTGGAAATAACCGCCTCCAGCCTCGCAGGGGAAGATGTCGTAAACGATCGCCTGCCCAAGTTTGATCGGGTCGCTGGGGGTGCCGCTACTGTGGGGAACCGCGCCGTCCCGCCCGATGGCGAAGATGGTGCCTTCCGGGTTTTCGGCGCCGGCTTCCGCGATCCAGAGGTTGATTTTGGCTTTGACATCGCCAATTGTCAGCGGCTGCCCGTCGGGCTTGATCAGGGTCTCGTCCACCACCTTATGGCTGGTGAGCAGGTCGCGCGTTTTTTGGACAACGCTGGTGGTGATGACGCCCATGCGGCGGATGCGTTCAATTTCCTCCGGGCTCTTGGTGGCGCGGGCTTCGACCATGATCTTGTCCAGCGGGTCTCCGACAAAGGTCACTTCCGGCAGGAGCTCCTGCAAACGCGAGATCAGCGCGAAGAAAGGACCGAACTCGCGCATCCCATAGAGCATCACCGTACCTTTGGTGATGCCGACATCCTCCAGAATCTGCTTATAGCGCAAAGCCGAGATTTCCAGCGGATCATTTCCAGCGAGCCCGGAGAAGTTTTGCGTTGGGTAGTTGGAATAGCTGATCAGGCGGTAGCCGGTTTTGGCAGCTTCATCCCGCTCCATCATACCGTGGAGGAGAACAGGCGTCTGACCGGGAATGTAGAAAAGGTCAGCGTTGGTTACGTGGCAGCCTCCAGTAAAGTAGACCATGTTGGAATTGTGCTGGGCGGGTCCGCTGACCCAAAGATAGTCAATAGCGTGTTGCTGCATAAGAGCGTCGAGGTCTTGTTTCATGATCGATCCTTCCGTTCGTTGAGTATGGTTTGTAGTGCGTTCAATAAGGCTTCTTCCTGCCAGGGGAGGACGGTGCGCGGGTCGAGCAGCAGCAGGTTATCCTGCACCCGGGCGATAATCGGCGATGCTGCTTCACGCAGACGCGCCGCAGCCTTTGCTGGGGATTTCAGGTTCAGCGCGAGCAGGCAGGTGGGCAGGGTTTCTCCAGGCAGGCTGCCGCCCCCAACGGTGGAAAGCCCCTCGAGCGGGCTGCCTGCTTGCAGGCGGTCTACCCACCGATCCACCTGGGCTCTGAGATCTTCGGGAGTTCGCGCGAGCATCATGTAAAGCGGGATTTCCTCTTCGGCTTTGCCCCGCAGGGTCAAGTCGAGAGTAGCTGAAAGGGCAGCCAGACAGAGTTTGTCCGCGCGGATCGCGCGATAGAGCGGATGGCGGCGGATTTTGCTGAGCAGGTCAGTCCGCCCAACCAGGATGCCGGCTTGCGGACCGCCGAGGAGTTTATCGCCCGAGAAGCAGACGAGGTCCGCGCCTTTGGCGAGAGTTTCCTGCACGGTCGTTTCATGCGCCAGACCGTATTTCGCGGTGTCCAGAAAAGCCCCCGAACCCAGATCCACCACGAGCGGCAAATTATGCTGGTGGGCGAGGCGGGCGAGGTCTTCGAGAGCGGGTTCTTCGGTGAATCCGATTATCTTGAAATTGGAATGATGCGCCATCATAAGCATGCTGGCGCCTTCAGCGATCGCCTGTTCAAAGTCCGCCAGGTGTGTGCGGTTGGTTGTGCCGACTTCGAATAATTTCGCGCCGGACTGCTTCATCACGTCCGGGATGCGGAAACCGCCGCCGATTTCCACTAACTGTGAACGCGAAATCGCCACCTTCCTGCCCCTGGCTAGAGCGCTGAGCGCCAGGAAGACCGCGGCGGCATTGTTGTTCACCACCAGCGCGCTTTCACCGCCGGTCAGGCGCGTGAGCAGGGCGCTGGCATGCACGTCGCGCTTGCTACGTTTGCCTTTTGTGAGGTCGTACTCGAGGGTCGAATAAGCGCTTGCCGCTTCTTCGGCGGCTTTGAGCGCGGTCCTCGCCAGCGGCGCGCGGCCGAGATTGGTGTGCAGAAGCACGCCCGTGGCGTTGATCACCGCGCGCAGGGAAGCCTGGGATTGCGTTCCGAGAATGTCTGCCAGCGAGTCAACGAGCGCGTCGTCTGATGGCATCGCAGATAGGTTGGCAAGGTCACAGCGCAGGTCGTCCTGCAGTTCGCGGATCGCCGAGACCGTCCAGGCGTGCCCATAAGCCCGCAAAAGCTGCTCGGTGCGGGGATGCTGCAGAATTTGATCTACCGAGGGGATATCACGCGGGGAGACCATGATCAATTGCTTTACTGTTGAGGATTCCAGCGGCTGCGTTCCCAGAGCCTGATCAAAAACTCCACCAGGAACAGGGCTGCTGCCAAAATGACTCCCAGAGGCGCCGTCAACACCCGACCCATCCGCAGCCAAAGCAAAAGCGCGGCAAAGATGCCAAACCAGGCTGCCTGGCGGACGATTACCTGCGGCGGGACCGGGGGTTTGGACGGGAATCGCAGGTTAATAAACCAGGTGAGCGGCAGAAACAATCCTGTCACAAAAATCACGATGAAAAAGAAAAACAACCAGCGTGGTCCAATGGTAGGCAGCGTCATGGTCAGTATCAGCGCGATCCCGACCGCTCCGACGACGATGAGCACTAACATGGCGGGTAAATAAAACCTGAAGGGGATGGGTTGGTTTTCTTCCATGCGGAAATTATACATTACTTCTCACTGTATTAAGGGAGGTTGCGGGGTATTTCGTGCGGGTCTAATTCACTGGAGACGTGAAACGTAATTTTTGCGGCGGATAGGGGACTGATTAATGGGCATTTATGTAGCTATCCCTTTCATTCCAGATTATCAGCTCTTTCTAGCCTGCCTTAATAAATGACCTCTGTTCAGTCTGCTTCTCTGGTCGGGAAAAACACGCGATTTCAGATGATCACCGCTAAACTGTGAATTTCTGGAGTTCTTGGCAAAACTAAGTTAGACATCCCACCAACAGGTATAATATCTTCAAGGTTCGGAAACGCTTGATAGACGAGGAAAATATGAAAAACTTGCTCTCCACCTATCTCAAAACAATCGCAGAAAAAACCATGCGGTTAGATTCAACCGAGAGTTCCTATTATGGTGCTGTCGAAACCCTGTTCTCAAATTTTCCTCTCGAGAAGGGACGCAAAACCAAAGTTACAGTTTTGCCAAAACCAACTGAGGCAGGCAACCCTGATTTTCGCGTTTGGGATGGCGAAAACTTTATCGTCGGATACATAGAGGCAAAACTTCCTGGCGACCTCGACAACCCAAAACACCAGGAACAGTTCGACCGCTATATTTCCACTTTTCCAAATGTCATTCTGACAGATTTCTACGAGTTCCGCCTCTTTCGCGATGGCGTTCAGATCGATTCTGCCCTTATCGCCCGCCACCTGGTTGCCAAACTCAGGCAAACGCCAAACCTCGAGAACATTGCTGATTTTGAGCGTCTTGCCAACGCATTCTTTGAATTCAAACTTCCAAAAACCTTTACAGCCCAGCAGCTTGCCACCCAGCTTGCCAAACGCACCCGCTTTTTGCGTGATATTGTTCACGACCAACTTCAGGAAGAACTCGATCCCAAAAGGGGTAAACTGTATTACTACTTTCATGCATTCAGAAAATTTCTGATCCCCAGCCTTAATCCTGAAACCTTTGCTGATCTATATGCCCAAACAATTGCTTACGGTCTTTTTGCTGCCCGCACGCGCATACCTGCGAGCGAAGCCTTTTCGCGCCGAAGCGCGTTCGACTATATTCCTCATACCGTTGGCATTTTGCAGGAACTTTTCCGCTATATCTCTCTCGAAGACCCTTCCGACCAGATGAAGATAATCATCGACGACATTGCCTCTGTCCTGAATGCCTCGGATATCAACAGCATCCTTGACCAATACTACAAGCAAGGTAAAGGTGAAGACCCCATCATTCATTTTTACGAGACTTTTCTCAACGAATATGACCCCGCAACCCGTGAAGCCCGTGGAGTCTACTACACTCCTGAGCCGGTCGTAAAGTATATCGTTCGGTCAGTACATGAGCTGCTCAAGTCTGAGTTTGGGCTCTCCGATGGGTTGGCAACCAAAGGTGTGACCCTGCTCGATCCGGCAGCCGGCACGCTTACCTTCCCTGCTGAAGCTATCAAACTGGCAGTTCAGGAATACGTCAATAAATACGGCGAGGGCGGTAAGGAAGGCTTCATCCGCGACCAGATTTTGCCCAACTTCTATGCTTTTGAATTGATGATGGCGCCTTATGCTATTGGGCACATGAAGGTCGCTTACCTGCTCGAAGCTCTCGGGTTCAAAATGCGCGGAGAGGATGCGTTCAAACTGTATCTCACCAACACACTTGAGATGGAAGATATCCAGCAAGCTGAAGTCCCTGGCATAGAAGCGCTTAGCGCCGAAAGTCATAACGCGGGACGCGTAAAACAGGAACCTATTTTAGTGATTTTAGGAAATCCTCCGTACTCTGGAATATCTTCAAACATAAATAAATGGACTGAAAAGCTACTGAAAACTGATCTTGATGGGGCTCAAAGTTTCTACAAAGTCGATGGAAGTCCGCTCGGAGAACGCAAGTTATGGTTGCAGGATGATTATGTCAAGTTTCTGCGTTTTGCCCAATGGAAGATACAAAAGGCAGGTAAAGGCATTGTAGCGATGATTACCAACCACGCTTGGCTGGACAATCCAACTTTCCGAGGTATGCGGCAGAGTCTCATCCAGACGTTTGACCAGATATACATCCTCAATTTGCACGGCAACAGCATGAAAAAAGAAACTGCTCCCGACGGAGGCAAAGACGAAAATGTATTTGACATTCGCACTGGTGTTGCTATAAGCATCTTCGTGAAAAATGGTAAGTCAAAGAAGGGCGAAATCTCGCATGCTGAAATCTTTGGATACAGGAAAGCAAAGTACCAGTGGTTAGGAGAAAATAGCTATGCTTCCACAAGCCATCAAACTCTTTCGCCAATGAAACCATATTATCTATTAGTACCCTTTGACACTTCAAATATGGATCATTATCTTGATTGGAGATCAATAAAAGAGTTGTTTCCATCCAATGTGACTGGGATCGTAACCGCGCGTGACAGTTTTATCATTAGCCAGACTGAGGATGAATTGTTGAGACGAATTACCCAATTTAGAAATTTGGAATTGACGGATGATCTAATTAAAAAAGCATACAAATTAAAGGATACCAGGGGATGGTCGATGAGCGTTGCGAGGAAAGCTTTAGCTCAACAAGATAACTGGGAAGACAAGATTACGAAAATTTCATACCGTCCATTCGATAACCGGTATGTATATTATTCTGAAGACATGGTGGATTGGCCTAGACAAGAATTAATGCCTAACATGTTAGAAAAAAATCTTGGAATTATCACAGTAAGACAATCAAAAACAGGAAGTAATTGGAGTCACGCTTTTATAGTAGATAATATAGTCGAAAGTTGCTTGGTTTCTAGTCAAACAAGTGAGATAGGCTATTTGTTTCCCCTTTATCTATATCCGAATCAAAATCAACTATCAGAATTCCTTCCGTTAGACGAACTTCCACAACCAATCTGGAAAAAATCTGCTAATATTGACTCTCTTTTTATTAAAACTCTCGAAGCAACATATAGCAAAAACATCGATCCTGAAGATTTCTTATACTATGTTTATGCAGTTCTTTATTCTCCAACGTACCGCGAAACATATGCGCCATTCCTGAAAATCGACTACCCGCGTATTCCGTTTACTTCTGATCCGGAAGTTTTTGAAGAAATGGCGAGGCTGGGCGAACGGCTCAAGGACCTGCACCTCCTCCGGAGTGAAGAACTCGAAGACTCCACTGTACGATTCCAGGGAACAGGCGATGACATCATTCGTTTCCGGCGCTACGACCCCGACCAAAAACGCCTCTACATTAATAAAGATAAATACTTTGAAAATCTCGATCCAGAAGTCTGGCATTATCAGATAGGCGGTTACCAGGTCCTGGATAAATATATCAAAGACCGAAAAGACCAGCCTCTCACCGATCCCCGCCACATCATCCGCATCGCCACCGCTCTGGCAAGAACGCTTGAAATCCAATCTAAAATTGATGAATCTTTTCCAAGAATCAATCGAAATTATTTAGTATTATAGGTTGTCTAAAGGTTGAAAGAGGTAAATAATTATGAGTTACTTAAAACAGGAAGTAAAATTTTCTGAGTTAATAAAAGAACCAATGATCTTGCTTGAAATTTCGACAGCAGTTAATGAACCAAGGTTTGTTGAGGCTCTCTTAAAGTCTTCCATTATTCTTTCTTTTGCATATTGGGAAAGATTTGTTGAGGATATATTGTTAGAGGGTTGTGAATTCATATCAGAAGGGTTAAGAAACCCTAGTGATTTGCCCAAAAAAACACAAGAAAAAATCGCACTATTTTCTGTTAGTGAAAATCGAGAAAAAAACCCTGATGAGTTTACAAAATCAGTTTGGTCCTTTGCTGGTGATGGTTGGTCAGAACAATATATGAAGTTCGTTCACGAAAGGATTGACAGGATTAACACCCCCAGTATTCAAAATGTAAAGACGGTTTGTTTTGAGGTTTTTGGCATTAGAAATGTATTTGATGGACTTTCCACAGATTCCATGACAAATGAGGAATTAATAGAATTATTCGACGTCTTTATCGAAAAGAGACATAGATTGGCTCATGGTGATAGCACAGCACTGAAGAACACAACTCGCGAAGAAATAAAACAATGGCTTAATAGTGAATTGGTATTTGTTAACCATTTAGAATCGATGGTTTGGAGACAAATCGCCAAGATTACTATGGAAAGTGCAAAGGAATATGGGCTTATGTCTCGATACATTTACCAAATAATCGAGTATTTTCGTAGAAACGGACATAAGCCGGTAACAAATGAAGTATTCCAAAGCATTAGTCCAACGGCTAATTCTAATTACAATAAATTGGGCTATCTTCCTTGGGATTTATTAGATATTCGAAATCCAAAAGAAATTTTTCCAAAAGAACGATTGTTCGCTTTTATAGCAGGAAAATTGAAGTTGCCAAGCAAAATAGGCGTCTTAAAGAACCAACTAGCATTTCCTAAAGAGGATGCGGACTATTTGTCATACGAAGATATGTTAAAGCATTTTCAACAGAACTAATTATTGTTATCTTCGGTGAAACTAACTCTGACTAAAAAGGAAAGCAGAAATTATGTAGAAGAGTTTCTGGATAATGACAATGGGAAGAAATAAAAGAACCGCAAATCTTCTAAAGAGTGTTTATAATCATTGGGTATTTGTAGCCCTTATTCCATTTCTTTTTGCCTTGGTTGATTTTTTATTTCCGGAATTTATGCAAGATGTCTTCTCTAAAAAGCAAAGAGTTTACTTTCTTATTATCTCCCTATTAATTTTAATTTTGCCTCTGTGGATTACTCTATTAAAAAGATTTATTGAAATAATTAGGAATGGTTTGATATTTGATAAAGTGACGCAAGAAAAAATTGTACTTGAAGAAAGAATTCAATTACTTCTATCTAAGATATCTTACGTCGAGAATTCTTTAAATCGATGTGAATCCCAAAAAGAACAATTAGTTAGAAATGCTATTGAATCGGTTAATACCGGTAACAAATTTATTTTTGCAGATATTAGTTACGCATATTCGATTGACAAAGAAGTGTTCATCGTTATTCCTCAGATAGAGCGAATTCCTACGAATACTATCTTAGAATGCTTTCTGATTGACACTAAGGATTTTTATCTATTTGGTAAATTTGATGATCCAAAAGAAAAGGATGATGGCATTCATCTTTGTTGTATCGGAGAAACTGATCCAATGTTGTTATCTTTTGTCAAGTCAAACCAAAAAAGCTATTTGCGTCCAACGACCATTGCATTGTTGAGTAAGGAGAATTAGTGATGAAAAAACTCACAGAAGGTTATGTTGCCTACATATTGAATGAAAGGGAACTAGTATTAAACATTGGATCCAAGTCAGGGGTTTCGATTGGCATGAAATTTAAGATCCTATCATGTAAACCTACAACAATTTTTGACCCAATTACAGGGAAAATCATCGGCGAGATTAATCGTGAAAAAGTAAGAGTTATATGCACTGAAGTACATGATGAGTTTTCTATTTGTTCTACTTATAGATATATTCATAACTACCAAAGTATTGCTCGTATGTTTGAGCAAATGTCTGGACCTTCCTCAAATAAGGAGGAGATTGAGACATTAAGGGTAAACTCGTCAGATAAGCCAGCTCCTCTTGATGAAATTGATAGTTATGTAAGAATTGGTGATAAGTGTGTTGAACTAGTATGAAACCGCAATAATTGTCAATTTGTTTAGATGTCAGTAAACCAAGATAATTCCGTAATGTAAAGATGGACAACCCGTATGCGTTTCAAAAGTCCGTGGATAGAGAAAAAGAGGAAGTTCCAATACAATTTAGTTGAGGAAAAAAGAAAGGAACTTCCAATGACAAAAGTAGTCCCCATAAGTATAACG
>JAGVUP010000011.1 GCA_019136215.1 Chloroflexota bacterium
CCGAAATGCGGCTGAGCTGTTTTCATACGTCATCAAAGAGCCGGTCAGCGCCAGCAGCATCCATCGCATGACGGGGAGAGTGGGAGCAGAGCTTCAAGCCATGGAAAGGATCATTGATGAAGAGAACCTTGAACCCGGCAAGATCGTTGCTCCCAGGATCGCGGCGGAAGCGGACGGGGTCTTCATCAAACTACAGGGAGAGAAAGCAAAATGTGCGGAAGTAAAGGTCGCCGTGTTTTATACCGGCAAACAAGCCATCGCGCCTCACCGCAATCGCTTGATAAACAAGGTAATCAGCTGTCAATTAGGCATGTCCAAGGAGGAATGGCAGCAGCATCTGGGCGCCTTGGCGTATAGAACCTATGACATGTCCAAAGTACGATACGCTCAAATCGGGGGGGATGGAGCAAAATGGGTGCGCAACAGCTTTGATCATCTTGGTGTTCCAGGACATCATCTGTTAGACCGCTTTCATGTAATCCGAAGTATCAATACCGCTTACGGGAGCGCGTTGAATGGGGGTGAACTGCAGGCAAGGCTTTTCAGTCAGGGTTTTGCTGCCGTTGAAGCGGATTTACTGCGGGTGATCGCCAATCAAAAAGGCGCAAAGAAAGACCAGCAAATCCGATGCTTTGAGTACTTGAAGGCTAATCAGGATGCCTTGATTGATCTGGACAAACGCGGAGTGGGGGAGATCAATTTTTGCAGTATGGGAGCGATGGAAGGCAACGTCGATAAGCTGGTGGCTCAGAGGATGAAAGGTAATGGAAGGTCATGGAGCGTGAAAGGCGCGCAGCGTATGTTGGCTGTTCTGAGATACAAAAGCCTGATCAAAACGGAAGCGTTTGCGATGTTGACGATACCGAAAAATGAGGCGAAAAGCAGATGGAAGTACCAACGCTACAAAGACCCTGAGTGGAGTCCCAAATCCGCTTCGGTGCCGATATTTTCTTCAACTCACGGCTCAGATAATTGGGTACAATTGCTCAAGTGCAAAGTCAATGACATGCTCTCGATCAATGCCTTTTTCTAAATTCTATCGAAAAGTGAAACGGAACCGCGCCAATGTTTCTGTTTGCCAATTGCTTGACCAAAAGACCATTTTGGGATAAGGTTAAGTTACTAAAATACCGAGGAATTTGATGTCACAAGGACGTGATCAACAACCTCATCCAACTTATGACGAGCAGGGCTATTGCCGTGTGCGTCATTTTTGTTCCAAATTCCAAAGAGGAAAAAAAGGAGATTTTTTATGTCAGGAACTATGAACGCTTTTGAAATGGCTCAAGCCCAGTTCGACAAAGTTGCCGATCAACTTGAGCTCAGCCAGGAAATCAGGGATTACCTGCGCTATCCAGCGCGGGAGTTCCACTTCCGCATCCCGGTTCGCATGGACGACGGCACCATCAAGGTCTTCCAGGCTTACCGTGTTCAGCACAACGACGCCCGCGGTCCGAATAAGGGCGGACTGCGCTTCGCAGCCAACGAGACTGCCGATACCGTGCGCGCTCTGGCGATGTGGATGACCTGGAAATGCGCTGTCGCCGACATTCCCCTGGGCGGCGGCAAGGGCGGCGTTGTTGTAGACCCCGCCACGCTCTCCGTTGGTGAAAAAGAACGCCTTGTACGCGGTTTTGTGCGCGTGATGTGGAAAAACATTGGTCCCCGCCAGGACGTCCCGGCACCGGATGTCGGCACCAATGCGCAAATGATGGGTTGGATGATGGATGAATATTCCACCATCGTCGGCAACTACACCCCCGGCACCATCACCGGCAAGCCCCTTGGCGGCGGCGGTTCTGAGGGACGCACCGAAGCTACTGGTTTTGGCGTGATCTTCAACGTTCGCGAAGCTATGAAACACCTGGGCATCGACCCAGCCACTACAACCGTTTCCATCCAGGGTTTTGGCAACGTCGCTCAATACGCGGCGATCGGTTACCGTCAGTTCCTGGGCGGTAAAGTCCTCTGCGTTTCCTGCTGGGATCGCGAAGACAAGAAATCCTACACCTTCACCAAAGAAGAAGGCGTGGATCCGATCTTCCTCAAGAGCATCACCGACCAGTACGGCACCATTAACAAAGAAAAAGCCCGTGAAGCCGGATACGTCGTTGAAGATGGCGATGCCTGGATTTCGAAGGACGTGGATGTGCTCATCCCCGCAGCCCTCGAAGGTCAGATCAACGCAGAGAGTGTCAAGAAAATCAGCAAGAAGGTCAAGATTCTGGCGGAAGCCGCCAATGGTCCCACCACCCCCGAAGCGGATGTGGTCTTGGAGCAAAACGGCATCTTCGTCATCCCCGACTTCCTGTGCAACTCTGGCGGCGTTACTGTTTCTTACTTCGAAGGTGTGCAGAACGACCAGAACTTCTACTGGTCACGCGAAGAAGTCCTGGACCGCCTTAACCACAAGATGACAATGGCTTTCAAGTCCGTGCTGGATATGTCGCTAAGCAAAAAGGTCTACATGCGCGACGCTGCTTACATGGTCAGCATCGACAAAGTTGTCAAGGCAATGAAACTGCGCGGCTGGATTTCTTAGTCGTTGGACTTTCGCCTAAACCCCCTCTGCATAGGAGGGGGTTTTTGTTTTTAAGCACATTTTCAACGGGAAAACAAGCAGATGCAAACCTTAATGGCAGACACGAGGGTGAAGAAATGCTGGTTGGGGTACGCCGCGCCTGAGGTCATGTGCTATGCAGGAGGCAGGAAAGCCTGCCGGCAACAATCGCTGAGTCGCTAACTGTCTATGAAAAGAGCAATTATTTGACATGGGACCAAGCTTCCTCCACGTTGCTTTAAAACACACCCTAAAATCGCTTTCCCTGCAAAAACCATTTGTCTGCACAATTGTGCTAAATAACCGTTTATTATTGAATTAAATAAACATAATTGCTATAGTAAAAACGTCCGTAATCCTGCTGACAATCATCCGTGAAAGGCGGAGCTTTGGTTTCACCAGAAGAAGTTCTTGAACTCAGGAAAGCCCAACAACTGGAACTTTTGGCAGAAGTCAGTTCACTTTACTATGAACATGGGATGACTCAGGAGGAAATTGCGAGGGGGTTATTTGTCTCACGATCGCGTGTTTCGCGGCTTCTGTGAGTTTGAACAGATCATCAAGCGCAAGTATCAACTTGAGGATGTATTCATCCTCAATTCTGATGGTCATGACGAAGCGCAAATGCGAATTCTGATGGGTGAGATGGCGGCTGTTTATATTCACAAACAACTCAAACCCCGCCAAACCGTGGGCATATCGTGGGGCAAATCGATTGAGCAAGCCATCGCTGCGCTGAAACCAGCCCCATTCCTCAAGATCGGCGGGATTTTGGTGCAAAACCCGGTTATCAACATCCCCAAGCTACTCGGCACGATGGTCGAAAAGTTCGGCGCCACGGGGATTGCCCTCAACGCGCCGCTTCTGATGGGCACTCCCGAAGCCTGCCATCTCCTCAAGCAGCAACCTGCTATCGCCTTCGCGCTCGATAAAGCCCGAAAAGCAGACCTGGTTATGACCGGTATCGGCGGCGTGAACAAAGACACGCTCAGCTACCTTTGGTCAGGGATTGACACGGACAAGGAG
>JAGVUP010000120.1 GCA_019136215.1 Chloroflexota bacterium
GAAGGTCACGATCGGCAGGTTGAAGGCGTCGCAAAGGCGCACCGTGCGCGAAATTTTATCCGCGGAGTCGATATCCATTACGCCTGCCAGCATCATTGGTTCCTGCGAAATGACACCCACCGGACGACCGCCGAGTCTCGCCAAACCAACGATCGCGTTGGGGGCAAAGCCCGCCTGCAGCTCAAGGAAGGAGCCCTTATCCATGATCGCCTCGATTGCCGGGCGCATGCTGTAGGGTACAGTCGGGTCGATGGGGACGAGACTGTTGAGCTCTTCGGCTCTGCGGGTCAGCGGGTCTTTCGTTTCCTGCACCGGGGGTGCATCCACGTTGTTGGAAGGCAGGTACGAAAGGGCTTTGCGCGCCAGGGCGATGGCTTCTTCGTCATTCGCGCCGACCATGTGGCAGTTGCCGCTCTTGGTGAGGTGAACATCAGCGCCGCCGAGTGTTTCCGAATCCACTTCTTCGCCCGTGACGGTTTTGATCACCGCAGGTCCGAGGAACATGTAAGACTTGCCCCTGACCATGATGATCAGGTCGGTCACTGCGGGGGAGTAGGAGGCTCCGCCGGCGCAGGGACCCATGATCAGGCTGATCTGGGGGACAACGCCGGAATAAATGGCATTGCGCCGGAAGATCTCAGCGTAGCCGCCCAGGCTTCTCACGCCTTCCTGAATGCGGGCGCCGCCGGAATCAATCATCCCGATGATGGGGGAACCGGTCTTGACGGCGAGGTCCATCACGCGGCAGATCTTCTGCGCGTGGATTTCCCCAAGCGAGCCGCCCTGGACGGTGAAGTCCTGCGCGTAGACATATACCGTGCGTCCATCGATGCTGCCGTATCCGGTCACGACGCCGTCGCCGAGGGTTTCATCCCCTTCAGCCGGATTCATCTGGCTGGTCATGCCGCCGATTTCGCGGAAGCTCCCGGGATCGAGAAGCAAATCGATCCTTTCACGGGCAGTGAGACTGCCCTTGGCATGCTGCTTTTCAATGCGGCGCTTTCCGCCGCCAAGAAGAGAAGCTTCGTGCATGCTTTTTAGTTTTTGAATACGGGTATCTGCCTCTGTCATTAACACTCCTTCATGATTCAAATATTACTCCCTCGCGGGAGCTGCATCAGATGGGAATATTGTAACATCAGATAGAGCAAACAATCGCTTTAAATTTAAGATGGAAACTTTCCTCAACTACGCCCTTGACGATAAATCCCGACCCGCTGTAATCGACATGTTCCAGAATATCTCTAAAGCCTGCTGTACAAACCTGACTAAATTTCTGACCTTGCATGCAGGTGGGAGCGTGTTATAATCTCTGTATGACTGGTCCGGTGAGCGGTCCATTATTTTGGGCTGCGAGCAAGGAGACCTGCAATAAAAATAATAGGAGCATACGTCATGGCATTAACAAAAACAGAAAAAACCGAAATTATTGAGAAGTACGCGCGAGAAGCGGGCGACACGGGTTCCCCCGAAGTTCAAATCGCTCTGCTCTCCAAACGTATTTCCCAACTGACCGATCACCTGCGCGCCAACAAACACGACGAATCTTCCCGCCGCGGTCTGTTGAAGCTGGTGGGTCAGCGCCGCCGCCTTCTGGCTTATCTGCGCCAGAAGAATTATGACAGTTTTCTGGCGATCACGGAATCCCTGAACATTCGCCGGAAATAAGCAGTACATGAAGGTCGTTTGCACGGAAAACAGCTCCCACCGCCAGCTCGCATGATGGCGGGGGAGTTTTTCGTGCCTGTTAATTAACAAATTGAATTCAGCCAGTCGGGTATTGAAAATTGCTGATCAGTCGCTGAGCGGCAGCTTTCAGTTCCTGAACTGGCAACCAGTGAAAGGACAATATGAAACCAGAAGCCAAGTATTTTTCAACCACCCTTGGTGGTAAAGAAGTCACCTTTGAAACCGGTCGGATCGCACGCCAGGCTGGCGGGTCGGTGATCCTGCGCCAGGGCGACAGCATGATGTTCGCCGCCGCCACGATGGGCGCCGTGCGCGAAGGCAGCGACTTTTTCCCGCTGACTGTCGATTACGAAGAACGCATGTATGCCGGCGGCAGGATCCCCGGATCCTTCTTCCGCCGTGAGGGACGTCCCTCCACCGATGCCACGCTCGTTGCCCGTCTGACGGACCGCCCGCTGCGCCCGCTCTTCCCTGAAGGCATGCGCAATGAGGTGCAGGTCGTGCTGATGTCGCTTTCCGCCGACACCGAAAATCCGCTGGACATGCTCGCCATCAACGCCGCCTCCGCGGCTTTGATGATCTCCGACATCCCCTTTGGCGGTCCGGTCGGGGCGGTGCGGGTCGGATTTGTGGATGGCAAGCTCGTCGTGAACCCCAGCTTGCAGGAGATGGAAATTTCCACGCTCGATCTGCGCGTCGCGGGCACGAAGGAAGCCATCCTGATGGTGGAAGCCGGTGCGAACGAAGTCACCGAAATCTTGATGGCGGAAGCGTTGCAGCTCGCGCATGAGTCCATCCAGCCGATCATCGACGCCCAACTGCGCATGGCAGCCGAAGTGGGCAAAGTCAAGCGGGAAGTCAAATTGGCGGAGAAGGATGCCAATCTTTTCGCCCAGGCGAAAGAAGCGATTCGCGCCCGCCTGGAAGCTCTGCTGGACCAGGAATACAGCAAAGAAAACCTCTACGGCGGTATCGCCGAGGTCAAAGAAGCCTTCCTGCTCGAGCAGTTAGGCGAGGAGCCGACCCCCGAAGCCCGGGCTGCTTACAGCGAAGCGTTTGACGACGCGGAAAAAGCGATTATCCGCGAACGCATTCTCTACCAAGGCAAGCGACCCGACAACCGCAAGGTTTACGAAGTGCGGGATATCACCTGCGAGGTGGATATCGCTCCGCGCGCGCACGGTTCGGGCTTGTTCACCCGCGGTGAGACCCAGGTGCTCACCCTGGCGACGCTCGGCACCCCCAAGGAAGCTCAGGAACTGGACAACCTCAACGGTATCGAGTCGAAACGCTACATGCATCATTACAACTTCCCGCCCTACTGCACGGGCGAGACCAAACGCCTCGGTGGGCAGTCCCGCCGCGAAATTGGTCACGGCGCTCTGGCTGAGCGAGCTTTGGTGCCGGTCATCCCCAGCGAAAAATCCTTCCCCTACACCCTGCGTTTGGTGTCGGAAGTGATGTCTTCAAACGGCTCCTCCTCGATGGGTTCGGTCTGCGGCTCCACACTGGCGCTGATGGACTGCGGCGTGCCGATTTCCGCGCCTGTGTCGGGCGTGGCGATGGGGCTGATCAAAGAAGGCGAGCGATACGTCATCCTGACGGATATTCTCGGTACCGAAGACCACCTCGGGGATATGGACTTCAAAGTCGCCGGCACGCGCAACGGCATCACCGCTCTGCAGATGGACATCAAAATCAGCGGCATCACCCCTGAGATCATGGCGGAAGCGCTTGACCGCGCC
>JAGVUP010000123.1 GCA_019136215.1 Chloroflexota bacterium
AGGCAAAAGCAAACAGCGGCAGCATGACCAGCACCATCAGCAAAGCTGCCATGTCATTGCCTAAGCCCTGACGGGTGAGCAGGTAGAGAGGAACGCCCACCAGACCAGCAGCTGAAAAGCAGATCAGTTGCCTGCGGGTCAGGTTGAGCGCCACCTTGGTTTTGACACGGTTGAGATCTTTAGGAACATTGACATAAGCCAATTCAAACCTCCTTCCTTCTTAGTGAGCATTGAAGATCGATTTGGAGAGACTGCCGGTCTTGAAAAGCGAGAAACACAGCAACACGGTATAGGCGGCAATCTGGAAGATACTGGCGTGGATGTTTTCGGAGAGCACAATGCTTTGCACCAAAACTGTATAGATTGCCACGCAGACCATCATGAAGAAACCCTGAAAGCCCAGCGCGACCAGATTACGGATGTAGTTGTTACCTGTCTGTCCCCATTCCCGGTTGGTCAGTGTAGCAAAGGGGATCGGCGCAACCGAGCAGGTCAGGAAGATTTCGATCATGCGTCCATACAGGATGACTGTGATAACTACAGAAAGCAGCTTCATCGCATTTCCTACCAACAGTGTTTCCATGGCGATTCCAGCCAGCTCGGGGATGCCTTTGTTTTGAAGACCTGCCAGCATGGCTGCCAGCACCTCCTGGATATCGATGTAGGCACTTCCTGTGATCAGGTCTGATGCTGCCGAGACGACGTGTTGGGCAACATCAAAGATCGCCATGGTGATATCAAAAGTATGGGAGACCAAAAACACCGCTACCCACATTTTGATGAAGTATTTGAAGAAGCTGAAGGTATCCCCTTCGTGCAGGTTGTTCTTTTCGGTGATCATCGTGATCAGTTCGTAACAGAGCACGAAGGTGATGATCATCCCCGCAATCGGAATGATGACCGTCTCGGAGAGGGAGCGGATCATGCTGAAGATATTGCCATTCCAGCCTTGCGGTGTTTGTCCGATTTGTTCTGCAATCGTGGATCTCGGAGAGGGAGCGGATCATGCTGAAGATATTGCCATTCCAGCCTTGCGGTGTTTGTCCGATTTGTTCTGCAATCGTGGAGGTCTTCTCGTTGACATCGGCAAACATCGTAGATAGATTGCTTTCAATCAAACCGATGAAGAAGTTGCGAATTGCTTCTTCAATTTTGTCCAGCAGTCCGAGCATAGGGTCTTATCCGAACAAACCAGACAGCAGGGGGATAAGTTTGACCCCGATCAGGACAACCCCACCGCCAGCCATGAGCTGTTTGATTCCCTGGCTTTTGGCACCTGGGTTGTCATTGCCATAGCCTTCGAGCAGGTTGATAACGCCCCAGACAGACAGCCCTGCTCCAAGGGCAATGACTAATACCTTGAGAATGTTGATTGCTTCATTGAAAAATCCCATTTTCTAACCTCGTTTTATGAATTAGCGCCTCATGATTGAGGCTTGCTAATACATAAACAACGGTCACGGGGTTTTTGCCAGCTTTACTCTTGCGTGATTAAACCATTTTGTAAAATGACGATAGAATGGTTTCGTTATTCGCCAATTAACAGCTTTTAGTGGCAAATTATGAAAATGAATTGATGTATTTATGATGTAAACGCGGATTAATCTCATTATCTTGTAAAAGATAAACATTTTTGCCAAGGGCAATCCGGATATTGTGTCATTTGAGTACCTATGTCCTTTGGAAATTTTGCCCACTATGAATGTCCAATCGCTACCATATCAGAGATTGGCTCAACCGCATATATTCGTAATTTACTACCTGAAAAAATAATTCAGACGAAATCGCCCTGATCTGACCGAAAATTTTGCCGACTTTTTTCTCTAAAATCAGCTCCAAGATGCTATATAATAGAAAGGATTATCGACATTGTTCAGGGATGGGATCATGAAACTTGGCAAATATATCATTCTTGAAGAACTAGGCAGAGGGGGATTTGGGATCGTCTACAAAGCGAAAGACAGCGTCCTTGGGCGGCTGGTCGCCCTGAAAGTCCTCCACAACCAGCTCACCGTCGACCCCGGCTTCATCGGTCGTTTTGAACAGGAAGCCAAACTCGCCGCGCAACTCGACCACCCTAACCTCGTGCCTGTTTACGACCTGGGGCAGATTGAAGGTTGCTTTTACATCGCTTTGGGTTTGATGTCGGGCGGCTCGCTCAAGGACAGGCTTAAGCAAGGCGCTTTACCTGAAGCATCCGCAATAAAAATATCATCGCAAATCCTTACCGGGCTCAAAGCCATCCATGAGAACGGCATCATCCACCGCGACCTCAAACCGGGCAACATCCTTTTTGATTCTTACGGCACGGCAAGGATCAGTGACCTTGGTTTTGCCAAAGCCCTACAATCTGATTCGAGTATGTCCCTGAGTATGAGCGGCGGGATGATCGGCACGCCTGCCTACATGGCGCCGGAAGTCTGGCGCGGCAACCAGGCATCAGTGCGGTCGGATATCTACAGCCTCGGCTGCATTCTCTATGAGATGTTGACGGACATGGTCCTTTTTGAAGGCGAAACGCCTGCCATGGCAATGACCAAGCATCTGATCGAGGGACCTCGATTTCATCAGAGCCTGCCCGCAGGCTGGGACGCCCTGCTCAAGAATTGCCTTGCCATGGATCCGGATGACCGCTATCCTTCCGCCGAAGCCCTGCTTGAGGTCCTCGACCGAGGGGTATTGGAGGCATCGAATAGAACCGCTGAACAGGACGGTCAAAGCCCAAAGCAGCCTGAAAAAACTTCTGAGGCGAACAGCAGCGGGAAGGGAACTGCGGCGGATGAACCGCCGAGCCGCGCTCCGTCCCAAGCGGAGACAAACGGGAAACAGAAACTTGGATCTGTTGGTGAAAAGAAGGACAAGAGAATGTGGGTTGTTGGCGCGGTTATTGGCGCGCTGTTGTTGATGCTGGGTGTTCTCTCTTTGAGCCTGATCGGAGCGGCGATCAAAAAAGCGGCAGCCCCCGTTCCGAGCAAAACAAGCACGCCCACGATCACCTCTCCCTCTCAACCCACGCTCGGGATTGGGTCAATTATGACCCGTGAAGAAGACGGGATGGAAATGGTCTATGTGCCTGCCGGGGAGTTTGAAATGGGCGGCAACGACGCCGATGCCTGGGACGATGAAAAACCGGTACACACGGTTTATCTGGATTCCTACTGGATCGACAAGTACGAGGTCAGCAACGCGCAATACGCAAAATGTGTTACCGCTGGCGATTGCACGAAGCCCAGTTATACAGGTTCTTATACCCGCAGCAATTACTATGGCAATCCGGAATACGATGATTATCCGGTCATCTATGTTGATTGGAATCAGGCAAAAGATTATTGCCAGTGGGCGGGAGGAGACTTGCCGACGGAAGCCCAATGGGAGAAAGCGGCCAGAGGGACAGACGGCAGGGCTTATCCCTGGGGCAATGAAAGCCCAACCTGTCAGCTGACAAATTTCGACCAAGGAAGCTATGAAAACCCAAACTATTGTGTAGGCGACACCAGCCCGGTGACAGATTACGAGGCAGGCGCGAGCCCTTATGGAGCTTTGAACATGGCGGGCAACGTCTGGGAGTGGGTTAATGATTGGTATGGCAGCAACTATTACAGCACCTTACCAACCAGGAACCCAAGCGGACCCACTTCAGGCAAATACAGAGTTATTCGTGGCGGCTCCTGGAACTACTACTATAGGGGTATCCGGGCGGCTGTCCGGTTCTACGACTATCCGACCTATTCGTACTACGACGTCGGGTTCCGCTGCGTTCTCCCGCAGCCGTAAAAGAGCCGGAATAAAACGGGTATACATGGCTGCGGGCTTCTATTTTCTAAATTCTAATTTCTGGGGGTCAAGGGGGCAAGCCCCCTTGTTAAAAAGATCACAGAAACGTCTCATGGGAAAGAGAGTATGGTGAAAATGTTGTCGGGTCGATCGCGGGGCATTCGTTCGAAAAATCAATTCGCTTGGAATGGCAGACTATGACAGAAACCAGATACTTAGGCAA
>JAGVUP010000070.1 GCA_019136215.1 Chloroflexota bacterium
ACGCCAGTTTCCACGTCCACTTCGATCTCCACAGCGTGCGCGCCGAAAGTCCAAACCGCGGCGGGATAACCCTGACCGGTTTCCGGATGGAGGTTGGTCAGACCGTCGGCGATGCTGCTTCCGCTGGAGATCAAAGGACCGCCGATGCCGGTACCATTCGGGTACATGTAACCGAGGGCAACATCCTTATAGGACATGCGGCGGTTCGGGTTGTGGCGGTGGAAAATTTCGCCATTTGCGTGCAGCAGATTTTCGGGATCCGTCCGCAGCGCCTGGGCTGCGACAGCCTTCATCTTGCTAAGCATTTCGCGGCTGGCTTTAATGACAGCATTGCCGCCCATGAAGGTCAGCTTTGAAGCCACGGTGTTCCAGTCGTAAGGGTTGGCGCGGGTGTCGATTTCTGCTGAAATTTCAATGTGTTCGATCGGGATGTCCAACTCCTGGGCAGCGATTTGCGCCAGCGCTGTGATGGCGCCCTGACCGATATCGACCGCGCCGATCATCATCTTGACATGCCCATCCCCGTTCATCTGCATGATCACGGACGAAGCGGTATTTGCGGGCATTGCGGGAGCTTTTTGGAGCATGGCAAAACCTTTGCCGCGCACCTTGCCGGTCTTCCATTCCCGCTGGCGTTCTTCTTCCGTCTTGCGTCCGGTCCAGCCAATTTCCTTGACCACAGCCGTAAGGCAGTCTTTGGGGCTGCCGCTGCTTTCGGTAATTTCCTCGCCGCTCATGGTCTCAGCGCCAGGCTCAAGCAGGTTCATCATGCGGAAGTCGTAGGGGTCGATGCCAAGTTTCTGGGAGAGAATGTCTATCTGGCGTTCAATCGACCAGTGGGTTTCGAGGTGTCCAAAACCGCGGTAAGCGGTGCTGAAAACCTTATTGGTATAGATGGTCTTTGAGTCGATGCTGGCATTATCCACTTTGTAGGGACCGATGCCGGAGTAAACGGCAGTCTTTCCTACGTTGACGCCGTAGTCCGCGTAAGCGCCGCTATCCCAGTCGTAATCAGCTTTGATCGCGGTGATTTTGCCTTCCTTAGTGACGCCGGTCTTGATGCGTCCGCGCATGCCGGCACGGGTCGGCAGTTGGTTGAACTCCTGCTCGCGGGTGGCGCGCACTTTCACAGGCAACCCGCCCGCGGCTTTGGAAAGCAGCGTTGCAAGCGGCTCCAGGTGGATGCCGGCTTTACCGCCAAACCCACCGCCCACGTAGGGAATGTGGACTTCGACGTCAGATTCCGAGATGCCGAAGCTGTCCGCCATGATCTGGCGGATAGCGAAAGGAGACTGCGCCGAGGTCCAGATTTTTAACTTATTGGAGTAAGGGTCAGCCTGAACGATTGAAACATGGGTTTCCATCGGCACGTGCGCGACGGCAGGCAGTGAGAACTCGTTCTCCACGACCAAATCCGCTTCGGCGAAAGCTTTGTCAAGGTCGCCCTTTTTACTTTTGTTCCAACTGGCGATGTTTGAGTCCTTCTGGGGGAAGAAGACGCCCACATAGTGCTTCAGATCGTTGATATCGTCATGCACCAAAATTTTGCCTTCGAGCGCCTCGTCCACATTGTGAACGGGTTCCAGGGGTTCGTAGACTACTTCCAGCAGGGAAACGGCGCGTTCGGCGGTCTCTTCGTCATCCGCGGCTACCGCGGCGACAACATCGCCCTGGTAGCGGGTCTCTCCCTTGGAGAGCACGCGTTTATCCTGCATGTAGAGACCGACCAAAATGTCGGAATCCTCGCCAGTCAAAACAACGCGGACGCCGGGCAGGGCTTTGGCTTTGCTGGTATCAATGGAGACGATTTTAGCGCGGGCATATGGAGAGAGAAGGCACCTTGCGTGCAGCATCCCGGGCAATTCCAAATCATAGGTGTAAACCGCTTGACCCGTGACCTTTTCGCGGGCATCTTTACGGTCATAAGGCTGACCAACCCGCTTGTACTTTGATTGGTATTTCTTCTCGTCCATTAGAAGCCTGACTCCTTTCGTTCACGTTCAATCGTGCGTTTGACGGCTTTCAGGATCGGGATGTAGCCGGTGCAGCGGCACAGATTTCCGCTCAGAGCTTCGATGATTTCCTCATCTGTTGGGTTGGGGTTGTTATCCAGCAAAGCGCGGGTGGACATCAAGAAACCCGGCGTGCAGAAACCGCACTGCAGGGCATCCTGGCTGATGAATTCTTCCTGCAAAATAGAAAGTTTGCCATCCTTCGCCAAACCTTCAACTGTGGTGATTTGAGCGCCTTCGGCTTCGACTGCCAGGATGATGCAGGATGTCACGGCTTTGCCGTTCATGATGATCGTGCACGCGCCGCATTCCCCTTCGCCGCAGGCTTCTTTGGTGCCGATCAGCTTCAGATTATCGCGCAGGAAGTGCAGCAGGGTCATATTCGGGTCTACATCGCGCACGACGTGGCGTCCATTGACCGTCAGGCTCAGCGTAACTTTGCGTTTACCGGATTCAACATGCTCTTTATACATTGAACATTCTTTGTCCATGTTTATTCCTCCTTACCAATAAGCGAGAGCAAACCGCGTTTCAGCAGGACAGACGCTATTTGCAGGCGGTACTGTGCTGAGGAACGCACATCGGTGATCGGATGAATGTGCTCACGAATCTCTTGCGCAGCCCATTCAATGGTCTCCTTGGAAATGCCGCGCTCGTTGATCTTATCTTCAAGAGCGAAGAGGCGCTTTGGAGTCGGTGCGACAGCGCCGATACCGATCGCCACCTTGCCGTCCGGTTTGAGACGGCAGGCAATCCCGACCGTCGCGAGGTCATGCCCGCGGAGCCTTGCCTGGCGCAGGTAGACGCTCTTGTCACCTGCCCCGGGTTCCGGCAACTGCACCGAAACCACCAATTCTCCCCGCTGAAGGACGGTACGCTTAACGCCAGTGAAAAACTCATTCAGGGGGACCTGGCGCGTGCCCTGCGGACCAGTGATGTTTACAACAGCATCGTAGACCAGCAGAGCAGGGGGAAGATCCGCCCCGGGAGAGGCATTGCAAATGTTCCCGACGACCGTGGCTCGGTTGCGGAGCTGGAATGATGCCAGAGACGCTGCCGCTTGGTGCAACGCCGGATACTTGGCACTGACAACTTCCGAGTCGACCACACGATTGACCACAACAGACGCGCCGATCGTCAAACCGGCGCCATCAACGAAGTTGAACAGATCCATTTCAGGGAGCGCTTTTATGTCCAAGATGTGTTCAGCATTGATCAGATTTCTGCGCAGCAGAATCATTAGATCGGTGCCGCCTGCTAGGACAAACGCATTCTCTTCCTTCTCAAGATATTGAACTGCTTCGTTGAGGTTGTGGGGCTTAAAGTATGTAAACCTACTTATCATTAAAAGCCTCCTTTTGGTGCCATAAACACTGTGCTCCGATATTTGCGCTCATGTTTATGGTTTTAACTGTGAAATAATTAAAAAAGATAGCTGTTTTCAACTTTATACTCTTCAATTCTAACATAGCGCACTGCAACTCTCATTTGTTAATCACTACAATTATTAAGCCTGCGCAGCGGTATTTTTTGTGGCAAGTCACAGCCAATTGGCTTCAATTGGCACTTTCCGCTTGGGAAATTGCTTTTCATACTGACTGGAAATGGCTATCAAACGGTGCTCGCTCTCCGGAAGCCCCAAGAGTTCAAATCCAACCGGAACACCGATGGGAGCCTCAGAAGTGGGGGTAGAGAAACCTCCCGGCATACAAACCGACGGGAAGCCAGTAATCGCTGCAAGGGCGCCGTTGCGCTGGAGTTGGCTCGCGCCAACCTTGCAGACCAATTGCTGCTGGTGCGGGAAGAACAGGGCTTCGATCCGGTTCGCGGCAAAGAGCTTTCTGAGCTTTTCCTGCAGAAGGGCGCGTTTTTCCAGGCGTTCATGATACCCAGGCGAGTTGACATCCAGTTGATTGGCATACATGAGGTTGTCTTTGATGCCCGGATGGTGGAGCCCGCTCCGCAAAATAGCGTTTATGCTTGGGTATGGCGCCTGCACTGCTTCAAGGTAGGCGTTGAGATGAGCTTTGAGGTCATACAAATGCACACTGACGTTTGAAACCAGGTCGCCAATTTGGAGAGGCTCCTCAATCTCTACCAGTTCAACGCCCATTTCGCTCAATTCGTTCATCACCCCAGCCATGATCTTATTGACTTCCGCGTTGACAGGCTCGGTGCCAAAGAAAGACTTGAGCACGCCGATTCTCGTTGTCCCTGATGCGGCGCCTTCCGGCATCTCTCTGACGGCGATGACCTCCAAGACGGCTGCCGCGTCTGCCATGCAGCGTGCCATCGGTCCGGCAGTATCCTGCGTCAGCGAATAGGGCACGATTCCGTCAGCGCTGACCAGTCCGCTGCCCGGACGGATCCCAACCAGGTTATTGGCGCTGGAGGGGGAACGGATGGAATTGATGGTATCTGTGCCGATGCCGACCAAACCGAAATTGGCTGCCAGGGCGGCACCAGTGCCGCCGCTCGAGCCTCCGGGCGTGCGGGTAAGGTCATAGGGATTGTAGGTCTGCCCCTTGATCGAGCTGATGGATTCGCCCCACACGGCGAATTCGTGCAGGTTGGTCTTCGCCAGGATGATCGCGCCGGCGTTTTTGAGGCGCCGCACAAGGTCCGCGTCCTTCCCGGTCGAGAACCCCTCCAGGCTCAGGCTCCCCGCGGTGGTAGGCATATCCGCGGTCTCTATGTTGTCCTTCACCAGCACCGGCACGCCGTACAGGTTTCCTTTGAGCTTCCCTGTTCGCTTCAGGTAGTCATCACAGGCTTCCGCCAGGCGGATCGCATCGGGATTGACGCAAATGATACTGGCGAGAGCCCCATCAAAACGCTGGATCCGATCAAGATAAAATTCCACCAACGCTCTGGTAGTCATGCGCCCTGTGAGCAGATGCTGGTGATAGGCGGCGATCGAAAGTTCCAACATGCTTCTATTGTATTCCAATATTTCACGATGTTGCCAAGTTTTGTATCAATTCCTGCCTTTGAAAAACGCGATTTGTGATTAATTCACAGTACAACGTCAATATTTGACTAACTGATTGTCTTTATATTACAATGAAACTATGAGGTTTTTTCGGTACAATAATTACCAGGATGAGAAACGGCCTATGCAAAAAGCATTGAAAGTGCGTTTACGAGACATCCTCAATGTCGACTTAATGGCGGGCGCGGAATTAATAGCCGGTGAAAAAGGGATGGACAACGTTATTACCTCCGTCAATGTTATGGAGGTCCCGGATATTGTCGACTGGGTCAGGTCAGGTGAGTTTCTGCTCACAACCGCTTACTCCATTTCAAACGATATCGAAGCCTTTAACACCCTTCTGCCCATTTTTTCGCAGAAGGGTGTTTGCGGCATGGGCATTAAAACCAAGCGTTACATCGACGAATTGCCCGAAAGTGTGATCGAGACAGCTAACCGGCTGGCGTTCCCGATCATCAAAATCCCAGCCGGCGTTTCCTACGGCGACTTGATGAAGCAGATCTTTACCTTCATCATCGGCGAACAGACCCGACTGCTCGAAAAAATCAACAAGTTCAACAGCCAGATACGGGATATTATGCTGCGCCGCGGGGGCATGGAGGATTTTGCCGAGCTCATCAGCCAGGTGCTGCACTCCCCCACCCTCATTTCCGATCAGGTCCACAAAAGTTTCGTCTTCCACTCAGAAGACCCTGACTGGAGAGCTATTCTCGAGCGAGTAGTCCCGAGGACAGTCAACGAACCGGGCAGCCTTGTCAAACCTGGTTCCCTGGAGATCCATGCGGGTTTCGACCTTATCGACGGTGAAAAAGTCAAGAGGTTCAACATTCCGATCTTTTTTGAGGAAAACCTCTTTGGACACATCTACATCTGGGACATCCACAACAGTGTCAGCAAGAGTGACCTTTTTGTGATCGAATCGGCGACTTCCATGCTCGCTTTGCACATTGTCACCAAGCTGACCGTCACCCAGCGTGAAAACGTGCACCGGACGATTTTTTTGGAACAACTGCTGAGCGACAAGCCCGAATCTCAGGCAGGTGCGATTCTGGACGCGGAATACTACGGATTCAACCCGAATGCCTATCATCAATGCGTGGTCTTCAAATTGAATGATCAAGACCCTCTCATGGCGCAGTTCTCCCGCAACCGCCGCATCCAGGAAACAAGCCTCATCCTGACAGGTATCCTCAGTTATTTCGAGCAAAAAGCCTCCTCGCCCTACATCTGGGTCACCAAACCGAACGAGATCTACTTCCTGATCGAATTTGACCCCAAACTCAGCCCGGAAACCCGCTCCGCCCAAACCCGGAAGTTTGTTTACTCGCTTTTGGAGGCTGCCAGCTACCTGAAAGTAGGGGATTACAGTTTCCTGGGGATTGGAAGAGAATGCCCGGGTTACGACAAGCTCAGCGAAAGCCTGCACGAGGCTCAGCAAGCGGTGCGCATCCTGTTGAGCAGTCATAAAAAGCCCAAAGAGCATTACGCGTTCTTTGAGGAGATAGGCATTGCCCGCCTGTTCAGCACGCCCAAAATCCGGTCGGACTTTTTGAGCCACGCGGATGAGGTCCTTGCGCCAATATTGGAGTACGATGCCAAGCACGACGGCAAGCTACTGGAGACCGTTCAGACCTACTTTGAATACGGCGGCAATCTGCGCAAGATTTCCGAAGTCCAGTTCACGCACTACAACACGGTTGTTTATCGGATCAATCGCATCCGTGATATTTTGAAGATAGACTTAAAGGACCCTGAGACGGCTTTTGCCATCCAATTTGCCCTCAAGATAAGGGACCTTTTGGCTTGAGATGTGATGAGAACACTGAACGCGATCACCGCTGCGGATGACCTGCTTGAGTTCCTGGGAACACACCCGGGCGAGCGGTCGCGTATTCATTCCGTCTACCCCCACGCACTGAACCTGCTGGTTGGGGAAAGCACGCTGATCACCATCACCAACCGCGCCGACCTTACGCCAATGGGACTGGAGCTAAGCCCCAGCGAGAGCTTCGCGGGGCTGGCGCGAGCCGGTGAGGAAATCATGCTGGGGACAGAGAGTCTCAGATCGGTAAACGCGGCATTCGAAGTGAATTTAGAAGGCGCGTCCGTCTGGCAGAGCAACTTGCGCGCTGACCACCCCCCCCGCCCGATTGAGGAGATCGCCAGTTTGCGCCGTCGCCTCGCTGGCTGGCTTGCGAGTCAGCCGGCTACCGGGCTGATGCCGCTATTGCCGCGCCTGGCAAAGCTTCCGCCGAGGATCGGGCAAGCCAGCGGCAACATCTACAGCCGCTACATCGCCGAAGACCTTGCCGCCCTCACCGGAGCCATCAACGCCTCTGATTGGGAGCATGCTCAAACGCTTGCTGATCGCCTGGTGGGCTTCGGAATGGGTTCAACGCCTTCTTGTGATGATTTTCTGGCAGCGTATCTGCTCGTGCTCAAGGCGGCGGAGATGCTCCACCCGGGTCGCTTCGGGTGGGTCTCTGCTTTTAACCGGGCGATCGCCCGCAAAGCGGAAAACCGCAGCACGCTCCTCAGCGCGAACATGCTCCGACATGCCAGCGCCGGCAAAACCGGCAGGAGCCACCAACGACTTCTGCGGACTTGCCTTCTCAATGTGAAAGATGACCTGGCAGATGCAGCCAGCCAGGTTTTTGGGCACGGTGCCAGCTCGGGCGGAGATTTTCTGCTCGGGTTGCTCTGCGCCATGGAATGGTATCAAAACGCAATATCAGAAACTTCAAAGAAAGGAGAGAGCGCGTGGGTTGCCCTGCAAAGACCTCAACCCGCGCCAGGCATATGACCCTACGTACAAAAATCAAAAGAAATGCCTATTACGACTCCGTAACGCTCATGCTGTTATCGCGAGAATTACAGAATTTGGAAGGTGTTGAAGACGTCCTGGTGGGGATGGGCACAGACCTCAACCTGGACCTGGCAAGAGATCTCGGTCTGGCTACCAGTGAACTTGAGGCGCTGACGCCCAACGATCTCTTCATCGCAGCCAAAATTGATGAGTCGAAAACCTCAATGGATGTGCTCGAAAGCGCGTTTAACGACTACCTCAACAAGCGAGCCGAAACGGATGGCGATGATGATTTTCAGCCTTCCTCGCTGAGCTCCGCCATCCAATCCATGCCCGGGGCGAACATGGTCCTGGTATCCATCGCGGGCGAATATGCCGCGGCGGAAGTCGACGAAGCGCTTGACGCAGGGCTGCACGTGATGCTCTTCTCAGACAATGTTTCGGTTGAGGATGAACTGCGCCTCAAGCAAAAAGCTGTCGAAAAAGGCTTGCTGATGATGGGTCCGGACTGCGGTACGGCGATCATCAACGGCAAACCCCTGTGCTTTGCCAACGCCGTCCGGCGGGGGAAGATCGGCGTGGTCGGCGCCTCGGGAACCGGAACCCAGGAAGTCACCGTTCAGGTACACAAACTCGGTGAGGGGCTCTCCCAAGTGATTGGCACCGGCGGGCGCGACCTCAAGGAGCAAATCGGCGGGCTGATGATGATCCAGGGCTTCCAATCCCTCATTGCGGACCCGGAAACAGACCTGATCGTGCTCATTTCCAAACCGCCGGCGCCATCGGTTGCCGAAAAGATCTACCAAATCGCGAAAACCAGCCCAAAACCGGTGGTGATTGACTTCATCGGCGGCGATAGGGCAGCGGTCGAAGCCGCTGGAGCGGTCCCCTGCATCAGCCTCGAAGATGCCGCCCAAAAGGCGGTCAGGATACTGCGCGGGGAAGCCTACGCGGACTTCACGGGCTTCTCACTGCCAGACGAGCAGATCGACCGGATCATCGAACGGGAAGTTGCGAAATTGAAACCCGACCAAACAGAATTGCGCGCGCTCTTCACCGGCGGCACTCTGGCGGATGAAGCCATGAAGCTCCTTGGCGTGCATCACGACATCTATTCCAACATCCCCCTGTCCCCCGAAATGGCGATAGAAAACCTGCCTTCGGGGCGCGGGCACATCTGCCTCGACCTTGGCGAAGACAAATTCACCCGCGGCAGACCCCACCCAATGATCGATCCGCAAACCCGAACGGAGTTTTTCAAGTCGCACGTGGATGGAAACACGGGTGTGATCCTCGTGGACGTGGTTTTGGGCTTCGGCTCCTACCACGATCCGGCAGGAGCGGTGGCTGAATCCGTGCGCGAAATCCGCCATCGCCTGGCGGAACAGGGCAAGGATGTTGTCGTGGTTGCCTCAGTCTGCGGCACGGAGCTGGACAGTCAGGATCTGAACAAATCGATTGAAACCCTCGAAGCAGAGGGTGTCATCGTGCTGCCTTCCAACGCCCAGGCGGTCCGGTTCACCGACAGGGTTTTGCAGCGCATGAAGAAAGGAGTTTAAGATGTCCGTCAACGACCTCTTCAAACAGGAACTCAAAGTAATCAATCTCGGTCTGAAGTCTTTCCAAAACGACCTGAAAAGCCAGGGCGTTACCACGGTCCAGGTCAACTGGAAACCAAAAGCAGGCGGCAAAAAGAACATGCTCAACCTGTTGGGAAGAATCAGTAAGACCAAGAAACTATAAATTGAAAGGAGTGAGACATTGTTAGATATTATTGAAACTGCAAACAAGGAAGCTCTGGAGATCATCCAGAACGGACAACCGACGCTCGTCGGCTTAGGTGTGGCGGGAGAAGTCATCCCGGGCATGGCGAAAGATCTGTTTCTCCATGCCGGTCCTCCAGTCACATGGGAAAAGATGTCTGGTCCATTAAGGGGCGGTGTAATGGGCGGGCTGATGTATGAGGGCTTGGCTTCAACCCCCGAAGAGGCGGCAGCCTACGCGGCTTCCGGCAAGCTTCGCTTTGACCCATGCCACCATCACGATGCCGTGGGTCCCATGGCAGGCATTATTACGTCCAAAATGCCGGTGTGGATCGTGGAAAACAAAGCTTACGGCAATCGCGCGTACTGCACGCTGAATGAGGGGCTCGGTAAGGTGCTGCGCATGGGCGCGTACGGACCTGAGGTGATCAAACACCTGCAGTGGATGGAAACGGTGCTTTATCCCGTGCTTAAAGCGACCATCGAGATCCATGGACCCATCGATCTCAAGACAATGATCGCCCAGGCGCTGCAAATGGGCGATGAGGTCCACAACCGCAACAAAGCCGCCACCTCACTGCTGATCCGGGAGATCGCTCCCAGCATCCTGAAGACCTCCTTCAGCAACGAAGAGAAAATCGCTGTCCTGGAATTCCTGAACAGCAACGACCACACCTTCCTGAATCTCTCCATGCCAGCGGCGAAAGCCACTCTGGAACCTGTCGGTAAGGTGAAACACTCTACCATCGTCTACACAATGGCGCGCAACGGCACCGAATTCGGCATTCGCGTGGCGGCGCTTGGGAAACGCTGGTTTACCGCCCCGGCAGAGATCATCGACGGTTTGTACTTCCCGGGTTTCACCAAAGAAGATGCCAACCCGGACGTCGGCGATTCCTGCATCACTGAAACGCTCGGTATCGGCGGCTTCTCCATGGCAACCGCGCCCGCGATTGTGCAATTTGTGGGCGGCACGCCCAAAGATGCGGTACGATATACCACAAGCATGTATGAGATCACCACGGAAGAGAGCCGGGCTTACAAGCTGCCGACGATGAACTTCAGAGGCTCCCCAACCGGCATCGACATTCGCAAAGTGATCGAAACACAGGTTTTGCCCGTGATCAACACCGGTATCGCCAGCAAAGAAGCGGGCGTCGGGCAGGTAGGCGCGGGCATCGTGCATCCGCCGATGGCATGCTTTGAACAAGCTTTAGAAGCGTACGTAAACCTCCTTGAGGACGAAGGTCTTCTGGAGGAATAATCAATTGGAGGAATATATGATTAAAAATTGGGATAAAGTAAAGGTTTACGATTTAACACAAAACACCAGCATTCTCACACCACCCTGGCCAACCTACGAGCCGCTGCAAGTTAAGTTTTTCAAGCGCCTCAGCCCGAACGGGGCGAACGGTATGTACATTACCACGTCCAACCATGTGGGCACCCACCTGGATGGTCCGCTGCATTTCGACACTGCCGGTCGCGACATTGCCTCTCTCGAAATGGACAAGCTGATGGGTCCCGGCGTAGTCGTTGATATTTCCGATATCTCCGAAGACTGGTCCATCTACACCCCCCAGGACATTATGGATCGCGTCGAAGTGAAACCCGGCGACATTCTCTACATCAACACCGGCTACCACCGCTACGGTTTCGATCAGCCTGAAGCCAATGAACGCCGCTATATGCTGCGCCATCCCGGTCCTTCGATGGATTTCATCCCCTGGATCAAGGAAATGAAGATCAAGCACATCGCGGTGGACTGCGGTTCCGCCGACCACCCCATGAACACCAAGATCCGCGACTGGGAACCCCGCGAAGCGGAAGCCTGCGATGCCTATATGAAGAAACGCTACGGCAAGGGCTTGAACGAAATTTACCCATGGCCTGATGTTTACCAGGCAATGCACATCATGGTCTTCCCGAAACCTTGGGAGATCATCCACGTCGAGAATATCGGCGGCGAAATTGACAAAGTGCTCAACAAGCGCCTCATCCTCGGAACCCTCCCCTGGAAGTTCAAGGACGGGGAAAGCGCGTTCTGCCGCTGCATTGCTATTGACGAAGTCGAATAATACTTACACAAATACGATTCAGAATCCCCTGACACCAAGGGATTCTGAATCCTTGCATAAATAACGAAATACCGGAGGAATAGAAATGGGCGCATTATCTGACATTAAAGTCTTGGATCTGACCCGTGTTTTGGCGGGACCTTACGCCACGATGGTTCTGGCAGACCTCGGCGCAGAGATCATCAAGATCGAACAACCTGTAAAAGGGGACGATTCAAGGGCGTATGGTCCTTACAAAAATGGTGAGAGCGCTTATTTCATGAGCCTGAACCGCAACAAGCAGAGCCTTACCCTCAACCTGAAAGCCCCCGAGGGCAAAGAGATTTTCAAAGCCCTGGTCAAAAAGGTGGACGTTCTGGTTGAAAACTACCGCCCGGGTACGATGGAAAAATTGGGCTTGGGCTACGACGTGCTCAAAGAAATCAACCCGCGTTTGATTTATGCCTCTTCGACCGGCTACGGGCAGACCGGTCCCTACAGCCGCCGACCGGCGTACGACGCGGTGGTCCAGGCGATGGGCGGTGTGATGAGCATCACGGGTCAGGCGGACGGTGAGCCGACCCGCGTCGGCACGTCCATCGGGGATATCACGGCCGGGCTTTTCTGCGCGATCGGCATCCTTGCCGCGCTGCATGAACGCCAACGCTCCGGATTGGGGCAAATGGTGGACGTTGCCATGCTCGACTGCCAGGTCGCCATCCTTGAAAACGCCATCTCCCGCTACGAATTCACCGGCGAGGTGCCCCATCCGATTGGCAACCGCCATCCCTCCATTGTGCCCTTCGAACCTTTCAGCACCCAAACCACCCCCCTCATGGTGGCGGCGGGTAACGACCGCCTCTGGGTGACTTTGTGCGAGTTGATGGAACTGGATATTGCCGAAGACCCGCGCTTTAAGACCAATCCGCTGCGCAACGAGAACTACAAAGCCCTGCGCCCGATTTTGGCAGAGCGTTTCATGGCAAAAACCGGCGAAGAATGGCAGAAGATGTTTGACGAAGCCGGTATCCCCTGCGGACCAATCAACACGATCGACAAAGTCGTCACCAACGAGCAGGTCGTAGCCAGGGACATGATCCTTGAGGTCGAGCATCCTGTCGCCGGCACCACGCGCATTCCCGGCATCCCGATCAAACTTAGCCGCACCCCGGGTGAAGTTCGTAAAGCCGCGCCCGTCCTCAGCGCCGACAGCGAAAGCCTTCTGGCGGAATACCTCGGGCTCAGCCCCGAGCAAATCGCCGACCTGCGCGATAAGCAGGTGATTTAAAGGAACAAAAGACTTCTAAGCACGATAACAAAGCAAACGGAGGGAGCTCTATACTCCCTCCGTTTGCTTTACATCCAGTTTTATCGACCAGACCAATACCCCGCTTCGCGGGCAGGTGGAAGTCCCGCCGTACGGAGGAGGCTTGCTCCCTCCGACATACTCACCTTACAAGACTTATCGACCAGACCAATACCCTGCTTCACGTGCAGGTGGAAGTCCTGCCGTACGGAGGGGGCTCGCTCCCTCCGACACCCTCGCCCTAAAAGACTTATCGGCTGGACTAATACCCTGCTTCGTGGGCACCTAAGCCCAGCCGTATGGAGGGGGCTCGCTCCCTCCGATACCCTCGCCCTAAAAGACTTATCGGCTGGGCTGACACCCAGCCGTACGGAGGTGTCTTACTCCCTCCGACATACTCACCTTACAAGACTTAGCGACCAGACCAATACCCTTCTTCGCGTGCAGGTGGAAGTCCTGCTGTACGGAGGGGGCTTGCTCCCTCCGACATACTCACCTTACAAGAGTTAGCGGCTGGGCTGACACCCAGCCGTACGGTGGGGGTATTGCTCCCTCCGCTTGCCTTTTTCAAGACTTAGGGATGAATCAGAGTTTAGTCGTACGGAGGGGGCTTGCTCCCTCCGACATACTCGCCTCACAAGACTTATCGGCTGGGCTGACACCCAGCCGTACGGAGGTGTCTTACTCCCTCCGGCATACTCACCTTACAAGACTTATCGACCAGACCAATACCCTGTTTCGCGGACAGGTGGAAATCCCGCCGTACGGAGGGGGCTCGCTCCCTCCGCTTGCCTTTTTCAAGACTTAGTGGATGAATAAGAGTCTAGTCGTACGGGGGGACTTGGTCCATCGGATTTCTCATATCTCCCAAAGATTGACAGTTGGACTAATACCCCGCTTAGCGGGCACATGAGCCCAACCGTACGGTGAGGGTATTGCTCCCTCCGACATACTCACCTTACAAGATTTATCGGCTGGGCTGACACCCAGCCGTACGGAGGTGTCTTACTCCCTCCGATACCCTCGCCCTAAACGACTTATCGGCTGGACTAAAGCCCAGCCGTACGGTGGGGGCATTGCTCCCTCCGACATACTCGCCTTACAAGACTTAGCGACCAGACCAATACCCTGTTTCGCGGGCACAGACGCTACACTCGGAATACCCTATGGTACGGTGTAAAGGAAAGATCCTTATCAGTCTCCCATCCATTTTACAGCGGGAGCCAGCTTAGCCTACGGCACATAAGCAGCCCCCAAGGGTAATCCATATTATAGTCTTCCCCAGGTCGAAGATCCGTGTAGCAAAGCGAAAGGGAGGTGAAGGGGGACCGCTTTCGGTGGATGAGGGATGGCTCCAATGTGCCGGCATCTTGCGAAGCACCCTAGCGCTGAAAGCGCGTGTGGGCAAGCCGCGCACGGGTACTGACCGCAAGATCTCCATCGGTAAATTTTTGTACCCTTGATCTACTATTTACATCGGGGTAACAAATAAATCTTGCCCTGCTTAAAGACATACCCATCAGCTGCCAGACTGGAATTTTGATCGACTACCAAATCAAAAAAAATACGCGCTGTCATTCCCGAGCCGCGCACGCGTTGATATACGATTTCGTCCCAGACCATCGAACGATTCTTGTTCGAAAGATCACTTTCTTGGTACTCTTCCCATATGATTTCACACGTCCCTAAAGAAACATTGGGAGTGGTTGTGAGCTCAGGCGTATTTTGAGAATAGGTTGTACCATAATCAGATGCTATTGTTTTCGTGTAAGAAAAAGATGTGGACTCTTGTGGATTCATCATTGATTCTTGAGATAAGTACTGATCACGTAAATAGATGTAAACGAAGAAAAAGACGATGTAATATATGAGAAGAAACCAAGCCACCACTTTTAAACAACCATTTCCATCTTTTTCTGTAATGATAAGAAGAGCCCAAATAGGATTAACAAAAATGAACATTAACCATAAAAACCAAATTGACCTGTACCAGGGAGTTGGTTCCGATACAACATAAGTTGATGGTGTAGGTTTATAAACTTGAGTAGGTGGTTTTGGTTTATATGGTTCAGTGTAGGATTTAGATTTGTAACCTGTTGTTGCTGAGGATCCCGTCTCCGCACTTGAATAAGTTTCTTGGTCATCGAGCAATTCAATATCTTTTTGGCACCATCTTTCAACGAACTTGGCATATTGTCTTACTTTAGCTTCTTGCCAAGTCAATTTGTCTCCATGAGCTGATTCTTCATTCCGATAATAGTTAGCTTCACTAATCAGGTCAGCGTCACTTTGTGAAAGGCCAAGATACTTTTTCCCAAGTTGATCCCAAGTTGAAGAAGATCTTTCCATTCAGTCGTTTTATGATCTAATACTGTTTCTCTCTCGGACATGGGGACTTTTGTGACAAGGGATGCACGAAAATAGTCTTCTAATGCCCGCTTTAGCCCAACATGCCTCATTTCTGGAAGATGGTCTGCTGTGTATATACCATCCTTTCCTTCTTTTAACTTTTCCTTAACCTTTGCGATCAGTTGTTTATGTTGTTGACTGATTTCCAAAACGTTCATTTTTTTCCTTTGATGTGGTTAAGTAATCAATTAACCCCTAGATATCATTGAATAACAAATCATCCTATTACCCAATAATTGTTCTACAACCAATTTATGAGTTTTAGAAATAGATAAATACCTCTTAAACAGATGTCTATAAGTAAATAGTCCTCCCCGCAAACTCACCTCTCAATAATAAAGAGTAAAGATAGTCATTACACTGATCAAACGTGATCGAGGAAAAAAGCCAAACAGAATTTGAATTGACCAATGTTACTATCCTATCTCCTTCATCAATCTGTCGGTTTCGAGGAGGATTTTGATGATACGCTGGTAGTGGACGAGGTCGGCGTCGGAGAGCTGGCGACCTTTACGATCTTTGAGCCACTTCTGAGCAGGCTGGTAGCCGCCGATGTAGAAGTTCCAGGCGAGTTCGGGCACGTTGCCAAAATATTGAGTTTTGTTGATCCAGACTGCCAAAATATTGAGTTTTGTTGATCCAGACTTTGCCGTCGATGTAGCGGATCTTTTCGACCGTGCAATCGCCTGGAACAGGAAAGGTGGTTTGGTAATCATCCATGACGGGGGAGCGCATCAGGTGGAGTTCACGCAGTTCGCGCCCGAGGGGCACCAGGCGGTCAAACTCAGCTTGGGTGGGGATGGGGATGCGCGGGAAATCAATCCGAAGAAACTCAATATACCTATTGCAATAGCTCGGACTATGCAACTGGGCATAGATAAAGTCAAGAACATCTTTGGGGGCAGGAACGGTTCGTAACTTACTT
>JAGVUP010000058.1 GCA_019136215.1 Chloroflexota bacterium
AATATACACCTCGAGGTCTTGATATCTTATCCCCCATAACTCCAGACATCGATCCCGATACAACTCATATGACTTTCCTAAAAAGTGTATACCATGTGCTGGTCTCCTCACAATCGACTGTTTTTTCCGGCTTGCTTTTCATCTCCAATCGTGGTAAATTTAAATTGAGCCGCCACTCAATCGCTGAGATAAAGCCGGAACTAATAAAATCAGGAGATCATCATGGTAGATTTAAGCGCCGCAACAATCAAAAAACATACGGAAGCACTGGACGAGCTGATTAAAAAGCCCATCTATTCCATCTCCTCCGATGCCCTTGCCGCATATGAAGCTGAATATTTCAGCAAAAAGTGCGTTAAAAGTAACGAAATGGTGCAGGAAGCCAAAAAGTATATCCCCGGGGGCGTACAACACAACCTCGCCTTCAATTATCCCTTCCCTCTCGTCTTCACCAAGGCGGAAGGCGCTTATCTGGAAGACCTGGACGGCAACCGTTATTTTGATTTTCTGCAAGCCGGAGGTCCAACCGTGTTGGGCTCAAACCCTCCCGAAGTGCGCGAAAAGGTCATCGAACTGCTGAACACCTGCGGTCCCTCAACCGGTCTTTTCCATGAGTATGAATACCGCATCGCAAAACTGGTCACCGAGCTGATTCCATCCGTCACCTGGCTGCGCCTGCTGAACTCGGGCACGGAAGGCTGCATGGTTGCCATCCGCATAGCCAGACTGGCGACAAAGCATAAGCATATTCTGAAAATGGGCGGCGCGTACCACGGCTGGAGCGATCAGCACGCCTACGGCATCCGCATTCCGGGAAGTAAGTTTACCCAGGCACACGGCATCCCACGCTTTATTTTCAAAGGTATCGACGAATTTTTCCCGGGCGACCTCAATTCACTCGAAAGCAAACTCAGACGCAATCAACTGCGAGGCGGAACGGCTGCCGTGATGATCGAGCCCGTCGGTCCCGAGAGCGGCACCCGCCCCATCAGCGCCGACTTTGTTAAAGCTGTTGCCGCACTCTGCAAACAGTACGGCGCCCTCCTGATTTTCGACGAGGTGGTCACAGCATTCAGACTGTCGCCCCACGGTGCGCAAGGTATCATGGATATTGAACCCGATTTGACGGTCTTCGGCAAAGTCATCGCCGGAGGATACCCTGGCGCAGGCGGCGTTGGCGGCAAAGAAGAATTCCGAAGATACCTCGCAGCCGGCATCCAAACCGGTGACAAAGTTAAAAAAGCTTTAGTCGGCGGCACCTTAGCCGCAACGCCCATTTCCGCCGCCGCCGGATATTACACCCTGAAACGCATTTACGAGACGAACGCCTGCGATAAAGCCAATGCAATGGGCGACCGCATGACACTGGGGCTTAAAGCACTGATCCACAAGCATAATCTCCCCTTTGTCGCGTTTAACCAGGGCTCGATTTGCCACCTGGAAACCGTGGGCACCATGCATTTCAGTGTCAATTGGAAGAAACCTTGGACCATCCCCTCAGTCTTGGAGGAAACGTCCAAACGTAAGGCTGAAATGGAACATATGGGCGCGGCTTACATGGCGGAAGGCTTGGTAACCCTTGCCGGCAGCAGGCTGTACACGAGCGCGGCTTACGATGAGGAAAAAATTGATCAAGCCTTGGCTGCCTTCGACCGCGTTTTCGCGCATGTTGTTCCGCTCACAAAGTAGGAGCTCCTGTGGCACATAATCAGAAGTCAGAAATATGCCAAATCGTTGTGGATTTGGCGAAGGATTTTCTCAAAACCGGTCTTGTCGTCCGCACATGGGGCAACTTCAGCAGCCGTCTTGATGAGGACGCCTTCGTCATCACTCCGTCGGGCAAGGCATACGAGGGCATGCAACAGACTGACCTCGTCACCGTCGCAAGCGCAGACGGGAAACCTTTCGTGGCAGGAAGCGGCAAACCCTCTTCTGAGTCCCCGATGCATGCCCGGGTGTACCAACGTTTTCCTGAGATTAAAATTGTGGCGCATACGCACCAGGTTTATGCCTCCGCGCTGACTCTATTAGGAACGGATATCGACGTTCCTGAGCAATGGCAGAGTGTTTTGGGAACCGCTAAGATACCCCTGAGCGCTTATGCCCTGCCCGGCACAAAAAAATTGCACAATAACATGGGCGAAACTCTCGCCCGCAGCGATGCCAAGACCGTACTGATGGGCAGACACGGCGCTTTCATCTTGGCGGAAACCGCTGCGGAGTGTCTCCGCCTGGCTGAAGATTTGGAGCGTTTTTGCGCGGGTCTTTACACTGAGCGCCTCGGGAGACAATCCATGCAAAGACCGGAAATTATGAGCGACAGCGATAAGGAAAAAAGTGTTGCAGGCGCTTTACAGAAAACAACGCAAGAAGGCGTCGCCGTATCGGCTGATAGTGAAGTCCAGCCTTGGCTGTCCCGCACCTTGAAGCCTTATCTGGATGATTTTGCCCAAATTTGCGGAACCAGCGTCAGTCAGAAGCGCGGAACCGCGAATGTCGTTTTCGACCCCGCTGCGCAAGTAGCGATCTGTTTTGGCAAGGACGAAGCCGATGCCAAAAACGTGCGCGCCGTTTTAGAAAAGAATGCCAGAGCCGCCAATATCGCCCAAATATCCAGTCTTAGCCCCATACCCGCCTGGGAAGCGCTTCTCATGCGCCTTGTCTATCAACTAAAATATTCCAGGCAGGCAAACCGGTAAAGGACATCACAACGAAATCGATGAGACCGCAAAGACGCGTCGTGTTTTGGTTGCGTAATTACCGACTCACGATGTAAAATTCAATTACGTAATCATTCCACGTTGACATTACTATCTATTTCACGACTGGTAACCTACGGTTCCAAAGGAGGCAGCAATGAAAGAAAAGAAGCAGTGGTGGAAACACGGCGTTATCTATCAGATTTACCCGCGTTCCTTCCAGGACACCAACGCCGACGGCATCGGCGACCTGAACGGCATTATCCAGCGCCTCGATTATCTCCAGGAC
>JAGVUP010000072.1 GCA_019136215.1 Chloroflexota bacterium
TTCTGATATACGTCATAGGTACATTTTAGCTGACTTTTACAACCCCTTAGTGCCCTGAATTTCTCAATTCTCCTCGATGAAATCACTTTTTTTGGCAAAAGTGAGAAACTCAGGGGATTGTCATACGGCAAGTTGAGGAGGGGAAAGAAGAGCATTCCCAAGTTATGCTCCTGATTAACCAAGCGTTCAAGAAATATGCGTGTAGAATACGTACCAAGATAAGAGAATGAGAAAAATAACAGTAAGATTAACCTTAAGTTAATAAAATGCGCGTAGCCATAAATAAACAAAAGCGATACAGGGTGACAGGGCAGTTGGAAGAATGCAAGATACAAAAGGTTGATAAAAGTTGCGCGTAGACTGTAGCAAAGTAAGCTATATGCGAGCTGAGGAAATTAAAGAGACGCAGTGATCTAGATTAAATGCGCATAGCCAATGCTCCCAAAATATTGGCTAACTAATAAGAATGACACTAAAAAGCAGAACTGTATAGGGATTCCGTTTTACACGATTTCTTCTCCATTCTATGGCACACCCCACAAGGTAATACAGCCATCACTAATAAAAATCAACATCTGACCGTCAGATGAAAAATCAATCTCGTATTGCCAGATATTGGTATACGGCATGTCAAGATCGAAGACCAACTTTTTTGTTTCCAAATCCCATGCAAGCAGATTACCTTCATAAGTGATTCCCATAAGGAGTCTCTCATCTGGTGATATGCTTAAAACCTCTAAAAATCCTTCAACAGGCAGTTCGAATTTTACGCTTCTGCTTGGAATCTCCCAAAAGGTAATATTCCCATTCAGATAGCTGAATGCAGAATGTGTTAGTGGTGTAAATGACACATTTGTATTGTAGCCGGCACTACCTACCAGATTACCAATTTTAAGTCCTGAGGAACATTCCCATAGAATAATAGATTGCCCAACGGAAATAATATATTGTCCATCATCAGAGAAAAGTACTCTTTGAACGTTCTCTGTATGACCTGTTAATTTGTATAAGATCTCTCCACTGGATGTGTCAATAACAATCGGTAAAGTAGTTCCAGGATCGGTTTGGACAACCAGCTTTGTCCCATCCGGAGAAACTGACAGAATTCTTATCTCCCAATAAGCCTTCAAGGGTAGTTCGTTAATCAAAGTCATCCCATCAAGCTCATAGATACGAATCAGGTTGCGTTCCTCAACACGGGCTATTTTTTGTCGATCAGGAAAAAGTGTAAACCCAGTAAAATCGAATTTCTTAACTAAATTTTGATCACCGGTAGTTAGATCCCACTCCTGAATTCTGTCTTGTGAAATGGTAAGGAGAGTGTCATTAATTGGTTGTTGAGGAAAAGAACCCCCGATATATTCATGATCTTCCAGAATGCGGTAAGATTCCGGTTCAATTAAATTGAGGGTAATCAGTTTATCGCCTTTATGTAAGCTGATCTCGTTATCATTCGACGGTGAAATTCGCATCCTGCAGTACCCGCCACAATTTACTGGAATGGAAGAAGTAATCTTGCCAGATTGAACATCCCAGGACAAGAGAAGGTCTTCTTCTGTTATTGCCATGATGGACTGACCGGAATTTGAGAAGGCAAAGTCAACAATATTACCTTGGTCGATACTGGCAAAAAGATTCCTAAGGTTCACTCCGGTCGTGGCATCAAAGAGTTTAATGAAACGACCATCTCCACGAGATGCAAGTAATGAACCATCCGGAGAGAAAATCAATTCAGAAACATACACATTATGACCTGGGGCTGAGAAACGTTCGAGGTTGCTCTGCAGGTTCCAAACGCGGATGGTATTGTCTTGCCAGGAGCCAGCAGAAGCAAGTAGATTGCCATCGGGTGAAAAAACCAAGCCAGAAACATCATACGTATGCGCTTTATGAGTCTTGATCACCTTCCTTGAAGTGAGATCCCAGATTGTGACCCTCCCACTCGAAAAATCACCTCCCGTCGCCAGAAATCTTCCGTCATTTGAAACTGCCAAGGTCCTCAAGGATGTTTCACCACAATCAAAGGTATCTAAAACTTCAAATGTCTCCATATTCCACAGATTTACCAAACCGCTTCTTCCTACAGAGAAGAGAATCTTTGAATCACCTGTAATGTCAATTGAAGTTATAGGTTCATCACTGGGTAAGTGTTTGATCAGAGAATGGTCATCTACTTGATATATCCATATGCCGGTTTCAGTCGATATAATCAGATTGGTACCATCAGGAGAATAGATGAATTCAGTTATGGTACCTCGTCCGATCACGCCCAATTTGGTAATCTGGTTGATATTTGAGGCGGTAATAACTTGGTTAGAAGGCATAACAGGCGCAGTCACCCTTGTGGGAGTGGGTACTATGGTAGGGGCCTTTGTGGGCGAAAGCATAGCGGTTGGTGTTAGTTCGGGGGTGCTCGTCGCTGAAGCAATAACAAGCGTTGGATTCGTTGTTGGCGATGGAGTTGCTGCAAGGCTAGTTGGGACAACTAATGTTGGACTGGCCTGAAGGTTACTAGTTAATACATTACTACAGCTGACAAGAAAGAGGAGAAAGATTATCAGGATGGGATAAGAAAGCGATAGCTGAAAATTTTTAGAGTTGATCATCATATGCCACCTTCCTTAAAAAAGAACCAATTTTATGATCACGATTCAGATAATCTATCAGGCTTGAGAACTCCTAATGTTGGGTGTTCTAAAAGTTTTAGTGAAAAAAAGTCATTAAACACTTCATTATGTATGTAATAGTATAGCACCGCCCGAGGGTGGTCATTCAATAAATCTTATTCACAATAAATCCTATATTTCCTTGATTCTATCATCAGTAATCTGTCTAAAATCAGTTCCCTTGGGTAAGGGGAGGGGTCTCCACCTGCCGCTTCATCTCAAAACTTCGCAGGGTCTTTGTATGCGCGTAGACTTAATTGGGGTGATCAATTTGTTGGAAATGCCAAGGGATTGTTATTGACATCCTGATAATGCGCATAGCCATAAACAGAGAATGAAGTAAGATTAGAATAAAGTAAAGGAGAATATGGAATTGTTTAAAATATCGGTATTGAAAAAATATTCAAGAATGGCACGCTTTAATAGTTGAAAAGACAACAAAGGCAGGTGCGACACCATGTTGCACTCAGACAGCCTTAAGGGAACCTAAAGAGGACAAAACCATTTGTATCGATTAAAACACGCCTGAAATACTGCGCGTAGCCATATTACAAAGCTCTTAATGAGGATTTGAATTAATAGAGTAGGGGAGAGTTGCCAAAAGGTTATTGACCTACTGTCTAATTAGCATAATAAACGAAACCGAAAGAAAGATAGAATATGAAAAATCAGCCAAGTAGATCAAGGTTATCAAAAAATGTCTTTCTGTCTATTTCATATTCTACACAACTTCGCCAATTTCCGATTTGATCCTGCCATGCATTCTCAACCACACGCACTCTCCTCGCTCCGATCTTTTTCTCGTAAACATGCTGCGCCTGGACGTTTTCCAACATGGTATCCCAAACGATCCGATGCGGTGCAATAGAAGCATTGATAGCCGGGTCGGTGAACAAGAATTGAAACAGCATGTTGATTACTTTCGGACCAATCCCGCGGTTCTGATACTTGGGATCGCATATCTTCCAACCCGGGTAGACGATGCCGTCTTCACTCAGACGGTAATTCAATTCTCCAACTGGGATACCATCAACTTCGATAATACATAGCTGGCTGAGCTTGCCTTCCCAACCTTTAATACTTTGAATGGTGTCTTCCATGGTCAGTCCTAACCCATCCGGATATCCGGCATGCTCCATCACATTGCCATCATTCCACCATCCGGTCAGGACCTGGGCGTCCGAGACTTCTGCACTGCGGATGACGATTTGATCCTTTTCGATTCTCATATTACGTAACCTTTAAAACCCAGCATTGATGGGTGATCTATCGAAATCTCGCGTTGACATTCACCTTCCCAATTTTACTTTGGTCAGTGCAAGAGTATAATCTAAGCATCACAATAAATTTGGAGGATTTCAATGGATTATGCCTTGATTATGGCAGGAGGTGCGGGCACGCGCCTCTGGCCCCTAAGCCGCGAACATCTCCCAAAACCCGCTCTTCGTCTATACGGCGACAAGAGCATGTTTGAGATCGCAGTCGAACGGCTCTTACCCTTGTTCTCACCGGAACAGATCCTTGTGGTTGCCAGTGCTGATCATAACCGCGTCTTGCATGAACAGGTTCCTTCCATACCTGAAGATAATTTCATCGTTGAACCGGAAGGACGCGGCACAGCCCCGGCAATTGGCTTGGCGGCGATCCACCTGCAGGCACGCGATCCGGATGCCACGATGGCAGTGCTGACGGCAGACCATATCATCGGTAAACCAGATGTCTTCCGGTCCGTTATCCGCTCAGCGCTGGCTTTTGCCAAAGATGACTACTTGGTCACTCTCGGAATCAAGCCTACTTGGCCCTCCACCGCCTATGGCTATATTGAGCAGGCAGACCTTCTGGGTGAAAAACTTGGCTTCAAAGCCTATGCCGCTGCACGTTTTGTTGAGAAGCCAAATGCCCAAAATGCCCAGCGGATGCTCAGCCTGGGAAAATATTCGTGGAATAGTGGCATGTTTATCTGGAAGGTCGGTCGGATTATGGAAGAATTCCGGGAGCAGATGCCTGATCTCTGCGACCGTCTATTGCGCATAGCCAAAGCTATAGGCACCGATGACTACGACACAGTTCTGCGGGATCTCTGGAAAGGCATTGCCAAACAAACGATCGACTACGGTATTATGGAAAACGCCAAACGAGTGATCGTCCTGCCGGCGGACATGGACTGGCTGGATGTTGGAACCTGGGACAACCTGAAGACTGTGCTCGATTCCGATGAGAAGGGCAACAGTAAGAGCGGCGATGTGATCTTGTGGGATTCGGAAAACTCCATGGTCATCAGTTCAAAACGCCTTGTGGCAGGGATTGGGCTGGAAAACCTGATCATCGTTGACACCCGCGATGCCCTCTTGGTTTGTCATATGGATCGGGCGGGTGATGTGAAGGCATTCGTGGAAAACCTGAAGGAGCTTGGCCGCCAGGACCTGGCGTAGGCCAGCCAGCACCTTCAAAATTACTTGCTTTAACTGATCGCGCCCGGTGTTACTGTTTCTGCAGACCCGGGCACGAAAATATTAATAACCTGCAACGTAATTGGTCGGATTTCCCAGACTATCTCGCCTCGCGCACCTTGTACTTGTAAAGCTCCTCCACTGCGATGGAGACCTTTGTGACTGAGACATCGCGAGTGGTGGGGTAGACGAAATAGGTGTCGTCCAGGGTGCTGATGTCGATGCAATCCATCTTTTTGTCGATGTAATTGTACTCAATGTGGATTGAATACAAAGAAGGTACAGACTTGACTACCTCAAAAGTCTCGCCATAATGCTCGCCCCGTAGGCGGATACCGTCCATATTGTGCAACAGCCAACCCTTGCCCATCTGCACGAATCCTTGGCTATTGGGCAGCGAGTCCACCAAGACCTCACACTCAGTGTGGTAGGTACCAGCCTCAACTTCCCGCCGGACGTTCGCGCGCTCCCACTCATACCAGGCTGGGGGAGAGGAGAATTCTGTCTCGCCTTTAAGCGCTTTGAGTTGACCGTACGCGGTCAACAGCCAGCGTTTTCCGCAGGCTTCACAAAAGATATCGCTTCCCTGACTGTTCATGCGGTATTCCGTCTGGCAGTGAGGGCACTGGTACAATACACGGTGCAGCCCTTCTGCACGGTCGGGGGCGTCCTGGACGATCTTGTTTTCGAGCTGCCAGGCGTAGTCATCGTACACGAAGCTTTCTTCTACTCGTTTTTGAATGGATTGCGCATCGAGGGTCTCAACGTCCTTTTGACTGAGTAATAACTTGAGTTCCGCGGTTGTGGGGATGCCCCGGTTGGTTTGATTCCATGAAGGCTCTGTGATGTGGTGCCCGTGTGAAATCAGGGTCACCACTGGCACTTTCAGGAATTGAATCATCTTGCCCAGCGACTCTGGCAAAACGGCATTTGTGCCGATCAGCGAGTATCGGGCTTCCGGGTAGTAAGTGACAATCTGTTTCTGTTTAAGCAACTTAACGGTCTGGCGGATGAGTTCGAGATCATTTACGAACTTGCGTTTGGCGATGCAGCCCACCAGGCGCATAATCCACTCGCGACTAATAAAACCATCCAAGGCAACGACATAGTTTGCCCGGTAGGGGAAAATCGCGGCAGTCATGACCTTAAAGTCCAAAAAACTATTGTGGTTGCAGAGCAGTAGATAAGGGGGTTTAACACCCTGCAAATCGCGATAGATGCGGGTTTTGTGCTTCCATATGGCTGGATAACTGAGCAACCACGTCAGCGGCATCAGGTATCTGGCTTGCGGTCTGACCTCCTTAAAAAAGTCGTAGCGCGGGAAGTCAGCGATTTTCGTGCCCGCCAGTTTTAAATTGTAGTTCCCCATGACATTGTTGGTAAAAGCACCCATAGTTCATCTCTCCGTTTTGGGTACGCCGTCACCTGTCCGGAGACCCAGGATGTGTAGGTATTAACCAGCAAGGGATAAAATAGTTGCAAGCTCGTTCACTCCGGGAGATTTTACCCTAAGAATATGATTATTCCCAAAAAAAAGAAATTTTCTAGTAAATCGATAGTATTTGGATGTTTTCACCATCCTAAACCAGGCTCTGGCGTTGTACTAAGACGGCTGAGAGCTTGAATCAGTTTATAATCATTCGATATAAAGAAACGATAAGTAAGATTCTGGATGAAGAACACTAATTTTAGTAAGAGAAAACTGAGCGGATAGCCCGCAGCTTGCTTGCTACGAGAGGTGTTCACTAAAAATAATTGGGACCAAAAAGGAGTTTTGTATGAAAGGCAAACCTGAAATTATTGATAAGCTGAACTTTTTGCTGGCAGATGAGCTGACCGCCATCAACCAGTATTTTGTTCATGCTGAAGAATGTGGTGACTGGGGCTATGAATCCCTGCACCACGCCATCGAGGAACGTGCCATCGAAGAAATGAAGCACGCCGAAAAGTTGATCTCCCGCATCCTCTTCCTCGAAGGCACACCGGTTGTAGACAAACTCAACAAGATGCACATTGCCGGTACTATCAATGGAATGTTAGAAAACGACCACAAAGCCGAGGTCGAAGCAATCGCGAATTACAATGCTGCCATCAAACTGTCTGCTGACCTGCTCGATCACGGCACCAAAGAACTGCTCAACAGCATTCTGAAGGACGAAGAAGCCCACTTGGATTTCATTGAAGAACAAATCGATCAAATCAAACAGATGGGTCTCGAACAATATCTGACGACTGTAAAGTAAACGGAGGAAACATGAAAGGCAACGAAAAAGTAATCGCAACTCTGAATGATCTACTGCGTGAAGAACTCACAGCCATTTCTCAATACATGGTCCATGCCGAAATGTACGAGGATTGGGGCTACGAAAAGTTGGGTGAGGCTGAGGAACATCGCGCCATCGAAGAAATGAAACACGCCGAAAAGTTGATCTCCCGCATCCTCTTCCTGGGTGGTCAACCGATCGTCAGCGAGTTGGACCCCATTCACATTGGTAAAACCGTGGATGAGATGCTTACGAATGACCAAGTACTGGAATCCAGTGCGGTGGAAATGTACAATGATGCCCTCAAAGTAGTGATTGCTGAAAAAGATCACGGCACCAAGAAACTCCTGGGCGCTATCTTAGCCGACGAAGAAGAACATGTGGATTTCTTTGAGGAACAATTGGAACAGATTAAGCAGATGACTCTGCCTCACTACCTTTCCACGATTAAATAAGCATTTTTCGACCGGAAGACCCCGGGAAAACCGGGGTCTCTTTGGGCAGGAATAACCCCCTTTTAGAAGGCTAAACCAAACGCCCGAAAAATTTTATGACCACTTTGCTGCTTGTTATAATTTACATCGCTTTCATCAGCCTTGGGCTGCCCGACTCCATGCTCGGGGCAGCCTGGCCTGTGATGCAAGCGGAACTGGGATTGCCCCTGGCAGGCGCGGGTTTGGTTTCAATGATTGTCTCAGGTTGTACTATTATTTCAAGTCTGTTCAGCGGGTTTCTGATACGCAGGCTCGGCACGGGCAAACTGATGCTGATTAGCGTCCTAATGACCGCTCTGGCATTGTTGGGATATTCGTACAGTCAAACTTACATCTGGCTCTGCCTGATCGCGGTGCCTCTGGGCTTGGGCGCTGGCGCGGTGGATGCGGCACTCAACGATTTTGTGGCGCGTAACTTTGCTGCGCGGCATATGAGCTGGCTGCATAGCTTTTGGGGCGTTGGGGCGACGACGGGACCTTTGATCATGGCTTTCATGCTCAAACACACCGGACACTGGCAAATGGGCTACCGAACTATCGCGATCATCCAATTTGTGTTGGTAGCCATCCTCGCGCTATCGATGCCGCTTTGGCAGCGTTACCCCGCTCCGCCCACTCCTGAGGCAACCGTAAGCAGCGGTAAGAAAAAAGGTATCCGCGGAATGGCTCCAAACCTTGTGGCTTTCTTCGCGTACTGCGCGGTAGAAGCCAGCACTGGACTCTGGGCGGCAAGCTTTCTGGTGGAACAGCGCGGACTCAGCCGGGTCCTGGCGGCGGGCGGTGCCTCGGCGTACTACCTGGGGATCACCCTTGGAAGGTTCCTCAACGGCTTTCTCTCCTCTCATTTTGAAGCGAAAAGCTTAATTCGGGGCGGGCAGACGATGATCCTGCTGGGCGTTGTTCTGATGTTTTTGCCTTTGCCTGTCTTGAGCCTTGCCGGACTGATGATCATCGGACTGGGCTGCGCGCCAGTATACCCGACCCTGCTCCACGAAACCCCCCGCCGATTTGGGGCAGAAAACTCAGCCAGCCTGATGGGCTTGCAAATGGCGACAGCTTATTGCGGACTGACGCTCATGCCACCGCTTCTGGGACTCGGCATTGGTCGCTTCGGCATGAGCCTCTATCCCCTTGGGTTGATGATTTTGACGTTGTTGCTGGCGTTCAGCACCGAGCGTCTCAATCGCATCCTGGCAGAGCCAACTGCCTGAGCGAGTCAACCTAACAATTGATTAATCAAAAACGGAAAAGCGCACCGCATGCCCTGTATAAATATCCGAAGTGTGCTTATAGCTGCGCCTGGTGAGCGAGCGCAAGCCCGCCATATAGCCCGGCGATGCCGGCGAGGCTACTCGGAAGGACATAGCGATCCATGTCCTCTATTTCCGGCAGCCGCACATAGCCGCTAAGCAAGCGCGTCAACTCAGAACGAATCATCGGGAAGAGAAAGCCCTGGTTCATGACCCCGCCGCCAAGGATGATGCGTTGCGGGGCAAGCGTCAGGCAGATATTCATCAGCCCCTGAGCAAGATAATACGCTTCGAGGGACCAGGCGGGGTGATCCGGAGGCAAAGAGGCTGCTTTTTGTTGCCAACGCGCCTCGATGGCAGGTCCGCTCGCCAAGCCTTCCATGCAGGCGCCGTGGAAGGGGCACACACCGGGGAAATCCAGGTCAGACTCGTGCCTGGGGAGGTAAATATGACCCATTTCCGGGTGCGCGTAGCCATGAAGAAGTTGACCGTTCACCAGGGCGCCGCCGCCGATGCCGGTGCCGATGGTAAGGTAAACCAGGTCGTGCGCGCCTTGCCCGGCTCCCCAAAGGGATTCAGCCAGCACAGCGCCGTTGACGTCAGTATCGAAGCCGATGGGCAGGGAGGTGTCCAGAGCATTTTTCAGAAAACCGACGATGTCGGCGTTTTCCCAGCCGAGTTTCGGTGTGGCGAGGATGTGACCATAGCTTGGAGAATCGGGGCGTGGGTCGAGGGGACCGAAGCAGGCGATGCCCAAGGCGGTCAGCGCACCGAGTTCCCGCTGAGCTTGAAGGAAAAATTCCGCGCAGGCTGCAAGCGTTGGCTGGGGGAGGGTGGTGGGGATGCGGATTTCGCGGAGGATGTTGTTCTGTTCATCAGCCACAGCGCAGATAAACTTTGTTCCTCCTCCTTCAATACTACCAAAGAGCTTTCCGTTTTTCATGCAATTATTATAATAGTCAAGCTCCTAAACCTGAGAAAAATCATATCATCAGGCTGGGCTTCAGTCCAACCGTCACGCTTCTCCATGTAAACAAAACGGAGGGAGTAAACCCCCTCCGCACGAACCATCCTGTTGAACCAACAACCTTCGTAAGGCTGGGCTTCAGTCCAGCAGCAACGCTTCCCCATGTAAACAAAACGGAGGGAGTAAACCCCCTCCGCACGAACCATCCTGTTGAACCAGCAACCTTCGTAAGGCTGGGCTTCAGTCCAGCAGCAACGCTTCCCCATGTAAACAAAACGGAGGGAGTAAACCCCCTCCGTACGAACCACCCTGTTGAACCAACAACCTTCGTAGGGCTGGGCTTTAGTCCAGCAGCAACGCTTCCCCATGTAAACAAAACGGAGGGAGTAAACCCCCTCCGTACGAACCACCCTGTTGAACCAACAACCTTCGTAGGGCTGGGCTTTAGTCCAGCCGCAACCGCCTCCCCATGTAAACAAAACGGAGGGAGCGAGTCCCCGCCCGTACGAACCATCCTGTTGAACCAACAACCTTCGTAGGGCTGGGCTTAATCCAGCCGCAACCGCCTCCCCATGCAAAAAAACGGAGGGAGACTTCTCCCTCCGCGTGGAAAACTATAATCAAAAACCCTCGTCAAACCCTAATAGGATGGGTTGGAATGGGAAATTTCGATCCCCTTCACGCAAATAAAACGCGGGACCTTCAGCGCGATCGGGTCGCGCCGACCATAACTACTGGAAACGTTGTAGGCAACCACTTTCTTGCTCATCCACTGCACCCTTTCGCTGAAGAAATCGCTGAATGTCTGGGTCAGACGGACGTTATACGGTACCTGCACGCTACCGTCTTTTTTTAGATAAAGTGCGCCGAAGCGGCTGGAACCGGTTATCATGCCCTGGGTCGGATTCACCACATTCATGTAATGAATATAAGGGATATAGAGGATATCTTCCTCACGTTCCATTTCGACCAGATCTTTGAGCGTCGCGGGAGCTTTGTCGCCGCCGTCCATCACCAGGCTGATATGGCTGACATCGTGCCCGGTCGGGACCTTGTTGAATTCATCCGAGGAATCCTGATCCCACATAAACCGTTGGAAGCGCCCGCCTGAAATCAAAGGGAAAGGCTTTCTCTCAATGCCGAAGCGGTCGGCACTTTGGGCAAAAATCTCCGCTTCCCGTGGATCATCCACCAAATGGATCTTCTCTGAGAACAGCAATTTACCTTCATCCTCTTCTTTCAGGAAAGAATACCCCTGCATGAGGGCTGCGCCGGACATTCCGTAATATGCCATGATATTGATCAGCTCAGAAGTGGCCGCCGGACCAAGCACAACGGTATACTTTCCGACAGGTAGCTGCACGCCTTCATCTTCGTGGTAATGCTTAACCAGCAGGGCAAGATCCGCGTGCAGACCTTCCGCATTCAGGTCACTCTTCTTTTGGGCGCTTTGCTCCGCGTTGACTTCCCATTTCAGGCTTTCGGAGGATAAGACCGCGGTCACCTGCGCGTCTGTGGAACGGAAGTATTGGGTGTGTTCGTTGGCTGTGCTGATCTGCCCGATAGTGGTTGTTCCGCTGCTGAAGATACCGCTAAGTTTCACATCCCCGCTTTCGAGCCCGGCAGCGAGGGTGTTAAAGTAAGCAAGCCGCTCTTCGTTGCTAAGGGCAGCTAAAGCCGGGTCATACGCGCGCTCGTCAACCACATCCTTCTGGTAGACCGGAAAGCTGGGGTCGTAACTGAGCGGTTGGGCGTGAGGCAGCATCTCCGCCAGAGTGCTCAAGCTTCTTTCCATGCTCCCGAAGTCGGCTGGGTCTGCGATCATGCTGTAACTGGCTCTCTTCCGTCCATCGAAGGCGATAAAATCCAGCGAGATCAAATGTTCGTTGGTATTAAGCGAGATCGCCGAATTGGCGAAACGCATCAGGTAGCTGTCTTCCTCGTGATAAGAAATGAGCGCTTTGAGACCCTTATCCAACGCGGTCTGGCGCAGTCTTTGTAATAAATCAATAACCTTGTTGCTCATGTCACTCTCCTACCTGTACGTTATCAAAGCGGCAGACAGGGACGCCGTGCCCGAGCTGCATGATCTGATTGGGCGCGCCTTTACCGCAGTTTTCCACATAGATCACATTCCAGGTGCTCTCGTCACCCACTGCGCTAAGCGAGTTGTAGAACGGCAGGGTTTCACCGCGGTATGTCGGGTTCTTGACCACCTGTTTCTTCTTTCCGTCCTCCACCAACCAGCCTATATCACAGGCAAAGTGGAACTGCTCCCGGTTCGAACCGATCGACCAGCTTTTATCGCCATCCAAAATCAATCCGTACTTGGTATTCGCGATGATGTCTTCCAGGCTGCCGTCAGTCCCGGGGTCGATATTGATATTGGTCATGCGTTCAATCGGCACACGATAGAAGGCTGTCGCGCGGTTGGCTCCGCTGGAGCCATTAAAGATCTGCCTTTTGGCTTTGGCGTTGGCTTCTTCTACCATCTGACGTCCCGTGATTGCCCCAACGAGGACGCCTTTGTCGATCAGCAGGTTATTCTGGGCAGGGATGCCGTCGTCATCAAAACCAAAACTGCCCGGGCTGTTCGGCTCCAGCGCATTGGCGCGGGCGGTCAACTTCTCTGAACCGTAGCGCAGCTTGCCGAAATCTTCCAACCTGACAAACGAGCCGCCGGCAAACGAAAGTTCATAGCCCAGAATGCGATCCAGTTCCAGCGCATGACCGATGGTCTCATGGGTCTGCAGGAACATGATCCCGTTCAGCAGGATAACCGACATCTTGCCAGTCGGGGCATCTTCAGCCACCAAGATTTGGTTCAGTTCACTAACGATCCTTTCCGCATTCTGCAGGAAGCTAGCTTCATCGATGGTTTCCCATCCGCGGGTAGCTCCGGTGCGGGCAGGTGAATACTTCCGCCGCTGGATGCCGCCGTCTTTGTCCACGCCCATCGCGTGAATAGAGGGGAAGACTTCGATGATGTTCTTCTCGATTTCTGAGCCTTCAGAATCCATGAAAATGATTTGCTTGCGGGTGAATTCGACCATGCCAAAGCGCTGGATAACGCCGGGTTGGTTGAGCGCTGCGTCCATCTTCTGCAGGAAAGCGACTTTTTCGTCCAAGCCGATCGTGAAGGGATCGATCTGATTGGGGCTCGTGAAGCTGCCGACGATGGCTTCTTTTTCCGCGAGGCGGATCGGGAAGGTCACGCGTTCGGAAGCAATTCGGGCGTTATCAAAAGCTTTTTCAAAGATCGCGTTCGGATTGGAAAGATCCGAGGAGGCAGAAAAGCCCCAGGCGCCATTGTAGAGCACCCGCACGCCCAAGCCGCTCTGGCTGGACGCGTTGCTTTCTTTGAGATTGCCGTTCCACATGAAGAGGAAATTGCTGTCCTCCCGTGGGTACCACCGGGCGTCAGCGTAATGGGCGCCTTTTGCTTTTAACAGGTCTAATTGGTCTTTTAATTTGTCTCTCACATTGAGTCTCCTGTTTTGTACTTGAAATGATTATAGTGGTTAATGCCTGTTTGTGTGCTTTCTTCACTCAAATGTCCGAACAAAACCCATCCCGGACTGAGTGTGACAGAAATGACAGAAACAGATAGAATAAAACCATCTGAATTAATAAACAGGAACTTTTCTGCTCTGAAAACGTCTTAATTAAAGTCTGTTCACTGCAGATTATTTGAGGTTGCCAATGAAACGAAAGAGCAAGGCAGAAGAGCCAGAGGAAAAAATCGAGAAAAAGACCCGCAGACAACGTCAAAAGCGGGACTATCATTGGGCTTGGATTCCGCGCATGTTCGTGAAACCGCGCGGCACGCTCGCGATGGTCAGCGAACAGGAAAAAGCGGTCTGGATGGCTCCGGTTATCCTTTTGGCTGTCGCGGTATTAGTGGCTGTGGTAGTGGCGGCGCCTATCAAGCGCGTCAACATCCAAACCGGCGCAACGATTCCGGATGACTTTCAATGGTGGTCGCAAGACCGCCAACAACAATTCCTGCAGGCGCAGCAGAACCTGACCTCTCCAACCTTCATGTACCTATTCCCGTTGATTTCGGGCTTGGCTGGCTATCTGATTTTCTGGCTGCTCTGTTCGAGTCTGCTTTACCTCTCGCTGACCCTGGCAGGGAGCCGAACCAGCAGCCAAAAGGTCAGCAATCTCATCGCGTGGGCGATGCTTTCGTTTGTTTTGCGCGAAATTGTTAAAACGATCGCGATTATCGCCACAAAAAGGCTGAATGATAACCCCGGGATGAGTTATCTCATCGCCAATGATGCCGAAGGAATCATGGTCTGGATAAAAGGGATGCTGCGGCAGGTGGACTTTTATGCCTCGCTTTTTGCTGTTCTGGTCTTCCTCGGTGCGGTCCCGCTTTCCGGTCTGAAAGTGAATAAGGCTGCATTAGCCACGGCAGTTGCCCTGCTACTGGTGCTCTTGCTGGCTGGTTTGCCATCTGTCGTTTCATCAGCATTAAGCGGAATGGGCGGTTCAGGGTTCTACTATTTCTAAGGTGATCTATGGGCGAAAGCTTTGTCAGCGTTCGAAATTTAATAAAAACTTATAAAATGGGCGACACAGAGGTCCATGCTCTGAATGGCGTCTCACTCGAAATTGAACGCGCCACGTTCACAGTCCTCATGGGTCCTTCAGGTTCCGGAAAAAGCACCCTCCTGAATATGATCGGCGGGCTCGACTGGCCATCCTCAGGCACGATCCTGGTTGATGGTGAACAAATTGACCAGATGGATGAAAACCAGTTGGCTAATTACCGCCGCGACAAACTGGGATTCATCTTTCAGACCTTCAATCTGATCTCGAACATTACCGCCGTAAAACGGGCGAAGCGCTTGCAAATCGCCAGGGAATTGATGGAGAAAGTCGGCTTGACGGAACGCTGCGGGCACAAACCGATTGAGCTTTCCGGCGGTCAGCAGCAGCGTGTTGCGGTAGCGCGCGCCCTGGTGAATGACCCTCCGCTGATCCTCGCGGACGAACCCACCGGCAACCTTGATACCCAGAGCGGTATCGTGATCATGCAGTTGCTGGAACAACTGTGCAAAGCTGGTAAGACTATTATCGTGGCTTCCCATGACCCCCGTATGCTTAATTACGCTACCCATCGGGTTAATCTGCTTGATGGGCAACTTGTTACCGACGCGCAATATAACGAGTCCATTCAGCGCGTAGGCTTGGAAGGTGAAAAA
>JAGVUP010000121.1 GCA_019136215.1 Chloroflexota bacterium
GACTGGACCAAGGGTCCCGAAGACGCGATCATCACCGTCATCGAATACACTGACTTCCAATGCCCTTACTGCGCCATGGCGCACACCGAATTGGACAAACTGGTCGAGATGTACCCCGATGATGTTCGCCTGGCATACCGCTCCCTCCCCCTGGTGGGCATTCACCCCAATGCCCAGGTGTCTGCGCAGGCTGCAGAAGCCGCGGGCAAACAAGGTAAGTTTTGGGAGATGTATTCAGTCCTCTTCACAAAGCAGGCAGACTGGAGCGAACTGACGCCGGAAGAATTCCTGAGTTGGCTCTCCACCGAAGCAGAGGCACTCGAGCTGGACGTGGAACAATTCTCGAAGGATACGGTCAGTGAAGAACTCCAAAAGAAAATCCAGGATGGCATTGACTACGCCAACAGCATCGGCTTGGGCTCCACCCCGACCGTCCTCGTGAACGGACGCCCGGTCAACAACTGGTATGCCTCTGGAATCAAACCCATCGTGGAAGTGGTCAAGGTCGAAGACAGCCTGATGAAAGAGTGCCCGGAATGGGTGATCGACGTGGAAAAGACCTACACTGCCACCATCAAGACCGAAAATGGCGAGATGACCCTCGAGCTCTATCCTAAAAAAGCCCCGCTGGCAGTAAACTCCTTTGTGTACCTGGCGCAGAAAGGATTCTATGATGGAGTCACCTTCCACCGCGTTTATCACAACTTCATGGCGCAGACCGGAGATCCGACCGGCACCGGTTGGTCCGGAGCCGGATATCAATACCGCGAAGAAATCGCGGACGATCTGACCTTTGATGAAGCGTACATGGTCGGCGTCGCCCGCACCCAGGAACCAGGCACCAGCGGCAGCCAGTTCTTCATCACTTACGTGCCCTACCCTACGCTGAACGGTCTCTATACGATCTTCGGCAAACTGGTGGACGGCGTCGACGTTTTTGAGAAGATCAGTGAGCGGGATGCGGATCAGAACCCCGATGCGCCGGGTGGCGATAAGATCATCAGCATTACCATCAACGAAAAATGAACCTGAATCAGCAACCGACAAAGCATTACGACTGGATTGATATCGCCCAATTGGTGATATCAATCCTCGCGTTTTTCCAGTTCCTTAGCTGGGCTGGGCTTATGGGTCTTTTAGCTTGCCTGGGGGGCAAAAGCGCGGGTCTCAGCTTAGAACTGAGCATGGTGATCAACATGGTATTGACCGCCCTGCTGTTCAGCGTGATTGCTTTGGTTTCGATCATCAGCACCATCCAAAAAATCCGCGGAGTCGCAAAACCCCGGGGATTACCGCGCAGCGGTGCCCTGCTCTTCTCAATTCTTTTGTTGGTCCCGATCTTCGGGTTGGCGGCGCTTGCCGGTCTCGCCAGCGCCAAAGTGAGAGCGATCGCCTACGCGGTTTTGGCGATCCCAGCGATCGCGATCCCCGTATTTTGGTTGTTGCGGCTCGGCGCGCGCGGTCAAAAAGCCGCGAGCCCCAAACGCGAGTCGGGCTTCCTGATCTTTTCGTTCAAAATTTCAACACCCTATATCCTGATAATCGAAATGATTCTCTTTATCTTTTTGGGGACCATTTTTATGTTATCTATGATGGGGAAGCCGGAGTTCATGGAACTGATCTCCAAAATCAGTGCAAACCCGGAATGGCTGGCAAGTGACCCTTCCAGGCTGTTCACGGAATACCAATCACTCTTTCATCTGCCAACTATAATTGGTTTGGTCCTGCTGACAGTTGCCGGCATCATGCCGGTGGTCGAAGAGCTCTTTAAGACCATTGGAGTATGGCTGCTGAAGGTGCGAAACCCCAATCCCTCTGAAAGCTTCCGCGCGGGTTTGCTCTGCGGCGCTGGATTTGCTCTTTTTGAAGGACTGCTTAGCGTCAACTCCCTTGCGCTGAAGAGCATCGGATTCTCAGAATGGGCAGGCTTAATGCTGGGCAGGTTTGGCGGCAGTCTGCTCCACATCCTGAGCAGTGGGATGATCGGTCTGGCGATCGGTAAATTCTGGCAGAATCGAAAATTTGGTTCCCTTTTCCTCGCCTATTTGATTTCCTGGTCGCTGCACGCTGCCTGGAACGTGCTGGCAGTCGTCGGGGGAATCAATCCCCTCCTCCAGGGCAAAGAGACGCAATCCCCGCTGTACATAGTCGGTTTGGTGGTCCTATTCGCGGGGATGCTGCTGATCTTTTTCCGCCTGATCGCTAAGGCAGCACGCACCACCCCTCAGATGGTTGACAGCCAGGAGGCGCAAGCGTAGGCATGGAACGCGCGCGCATGATGAAGGTCCTGCACTTTTTGGCTGACCGCCTGGTCGACCTCCAGGTCACGGGCGGCGAATATGTGCAGGAAGGAAAGCCTTTCATCGTCGCCACCAGCCACATCAGCCGGCTGGACACCCCCTTCCTGATGCTCTCCACCCAGCGCCAGGATATCATCGCGATGGTGGCGCGGGAATACCAAAAAGCGCCTTTCTTCGGTTGGTTTCTGAACAAACTTGGCGTGGTCTGGATCTCGCGTGATGGCTATGACCTCGGAGCTTTCCGTGAAGCTTCAAGCTGGCTGAAAAAAGGCTGGATCGTGGGAATTGCCCCCGAGGGAACGCGCTCCCGTACCCGGCAGCTTTTGCGCGGCAAGCCCGGCGCGGCGCTGCTGGCGATCCGCAACCAGGTGCCGGTGCTGCCCGCAGCGGTATTGGGCTCCACCGAGATGATTCGCAGCAATCTGCGCCTCAGGAAAGCGCGGGTGGAAGTGCGCTTTGGCAAACCCTTCATGCTGCCGCAAGCGCGTGACGAGCGCACCAACAAAGACCGCTTACAGCAGGCGACGGATGAGATCATGTGTCATATCGCCCTGCTCCTGCCGGAAGAACGCCGCGGCGTCTACGCCAATCACCCGCGCCTGCCGGAGCTGGCTGCCGAACAGGGCGCGCTTTGATCCAGT
>JAGVUP010000022.1 GCA_019136215.1 Chloroflexota bacterium
TGTATCGTGGGTTTCCCATCTGTGCCTATCGCCTTTCGTTTGCAGGATGGATTAATTAAACCATGAATGTTGGGTCAGTGGAAGGGTTTGGGGCTTGTTTTTCAACGGTCTCAGTTGACGGAACTTGACAAAACTCCAGTTTTCCGTCTTGAGAGACTGCAGATGCGGATCGCGGCGCAGTTTGTAGGCGGCGAGGTTCGCGCGGCTTCCCGGGAGCACGATCAGCTTCATTCCCGGCAGATGCTGGTACCTGAGGAGCAGCTCCGAAAATTCGGTGGTGATGATTGGGAAGAAGCTGAATTTCGGAATGCGGTCCTGCCCCAGCCAAAGGATGGAATCGGTCCTTATCTCTCTTGCCATGCCCAGGCGCTTTGCCAGGGATTCGATTAATTCAAAGACGGTTTCCAGGTCTTTTTGGCGTTCGCGAGTCGCCTCAAAAGTCCGCAGTGACCAGGCTTTGAGGTCCGGGGTGGGGTCCGCGTAGGACTCGAGAATGGCTTGCACCATTTCCATTTCCATGGACAGGCAGCCTGGCAGTTCCTGGTTTACCGCCGCGAAGGCATTCCCGGTAGCCAGCAAAGGTTGGTTTTGAAGCGCGTTCAGGATTGCTCGTTCAGCGCGGTCCGCCGCTGTTCGGGCGCTGCCGGTGGGGTCCGCGAGCCAATACAAGCCGGAATCAGCAGACAAGCCCGGATTGAAACGGGAGAAGATTCTTGGGTCTGTCAGGGCGTTATCAACCTCCTCCTGCAATTCATTCAGCGTTTCGCCCGGAGCGGGGCGCCCTTGCAGGCAGCCCTCGGCGAGGAGCGTGACTATCACCGCGCTGAAAAGGCGCAGATAGCTCGCGGGCTCGCCGTAATCGCGCAGGAATTGCGCGCCAGCCCGCTTGACAGCCTGCGGGAAGGACTCAGGCGGTTTGCTGCTTCGCGCCGGAGCTGTGAAACGCCAGGCAGTCTGCAGCACGCTCATTTCACCGTTGGCAGCCAATTGATGCAGGGCAAGCCCGGCGTTTTGGGCGGCGAGCATGCCTGCCATCGCGAACATGGGGTCCAGTTCGGTGATTTGCAGCAGCACGGGGACACCCGGGCGCAGCAGCTTTCCGAGCTGCACGAGCACTTTTTGCAGGGCGGTGGAGTGCCAGGTCCAGTCGTAACGCTGCCTGAGCAGACTGTTGCGCAGCGTGGCGGCGCCTTCGCGCCCCCAGAGCCAACTGCTCCAGAGCCCGCTCAGGTTCCACCAGGCTTGGTTTCGCCTCGGCAGGGAGGTGATGACCGCGTCCACCATGCCCGGAGAAATCGGCGGGTCCAGCTCGCGCAGGCGACCGCGGAAAAGGGTGATGCCCCCAAGTTGGGGCGGTTGGAGGGGCCAGGCACGCAGGGGGACTGGCTGCTCGGTTTTGCTCCACGCCTTTTGGGCTGCCAGAAGGGCTTGCCAGGGGTTGAGCTCCTGAAATATCGGCGGTCGCAATAGCTGACGCGGGCGGCTGCGTCCGCCGGGATGCGTCCAGAGCTGGTTCACGCGGTCAGCAGTGGAAAGAATCAACGCCCGCAGCAACTGCCGCTGTCGGGGCGAGAGGGAGGGGTTATCGACACGGCTTAACATAGCCTGCAAAGAAGCGAGGCTGCGGTGGGGGTAGAAAGCGATCACCTCCGCCATCAAACCGCGCAAGGGGTCGCCGGGGTTGCCAGCCAGCTCAAGCAAACGCGCTTTGAGCACGCTCAACGCCGGCAGAGGTTCCTTGGTGGCGAGCATCTCCGGGCTGAGAGGGAATTCGGCTTGTTTGCCGCAGCGCGGGCAGGCGCCGAAGGCGAGCATGGGTTCGGCTGCGTTCTCCGCCCAGACGAGATAATCGACCAGCAGCTTTGGCTTTATTTCCTGCTCCCGACAGTCGGGTTCGGGGCAGTCAAACTGGTAGTAGGCGTTGATTTGGTCTTCAAGCAGCAAACCTTCCGTCGAACGAATCTCCGCCAGGGCGTGGACGGCTTCGCTGATTTCTTCCGCGCCAGGCGCGGACGCCATCACTTCCAGGATAAAAGCAGCGATGGGATTATTAGCGCTGACCACCACGCGGTAGCCTGCCCGCACCAGTTCCAGGCTAACGTAAGGGTCCTGCCCGAAGGGATCCAAGACGAGGCTGCCTGGCGGGGCAAAGCGCTGCAGCCAGTCCGAAATGGAACCGGGATAATAAGGCGGCAGGAACCGGTCCAACGGCAAACCGGTCTGAGGCAGATCAGCCGGCGATGACCCGTTGATGTACGGGACAGCCAGGTTGATCAGAGCGCTGCTCGCGGACATTTTTCCTCGTCAGACAGCCCGCGAGAGCAAAATGGCAAGCCCATAAGGCGGCAGGTCTAAGGTCGCGTCTGTCATGTGGCTGGTGATCGGTTCGTTGCCTGTAAAGACGAGATCCCACTGGTTGAAGTCCTCCACTGGCAGCGTGTAACTCTGCATGTTTTTGGAGAAATTGAGCACGACCAGCATCGTTTCTTCGGAGGTAGCGCGTTTGTAAACAAGGAGAGAGTCATTTCCCGCGTCGACCATGTTCAGTTTGCCCGCGTGCAGGGCGGGGCGCTGGCGGCGCAGAGCGATCAGGCTCTTGTAAAAATTCAGCAGCGAGGCAGGCGCGGCAGCCTGGTTGGCAACGTTGCGGACCTTGTAGTTTGAGTGGACTGGCAGCCAGGTTTCCGCAGTGCTGAAGCCGGCAAAGGCGCGTGCGTCCCACTGCATCGGCGAACGGCAGCCATCGCGCCCTTTGTTGAAGGGCCAATAGCGTCTGCCAACCGGATCTTTGAGTTGGGCGCGGGTGAGGGAAACATCGCGCATGCCGATTTCCTCGCCATAATAAAGGTAGGGAGTGCCGCGGACGGTCAGGTGCATGGCAGCCAGAAGCTTCAGGCGGGCGTCATCGTTGGCGCCGGCGTAGCGGGTGGAGGAGCG
>JAGVUP010000115.1 GCA_019136215.1 Chloroflexota bacterium
TTTGTCCGGAAACCAACCTTCCCATTGAAACGGATAACCATGGCGTTATCCGTACAGCAACCTCTATTAAGCCTATCTTCATGGTATACTTAATTACTTAGCTTTTCAACCATGTTTAAGGAGATTTTCTATGTCAGGACATTCTCATTGGTCCACGATCAAACGCAAAAAGGGTGCGGCAGACGCTAAAAAGGGCGCCGTGTTCACCCGCCTCGCCCGCGAAATCGCCCTTGCCGCGCGTAATGGCGGCGGCGATCCTTCCATGAACGTTTCTCTGGAGCTCGCAATCGACCGCGCGAGAGCCAGCAATATGCCCAAAGACAGCATCGAACGGGCTATAAAACGCGGCACGGGTGAGGTCAAAGACGGCGCTGAATTACTTGAAATCACCTACGAGGGCTACCTCGGCAAAGGCGCGTCCTGCATCATTGAGTGCGTTACCGAAAACCGCAACCGCACCGTCGCGGATCTGCGCCACATCCTTTCCAGAGGCGGAGGCGACCTGGCAAGCAACGGATCTGTCAGTTGGCAGTTCGACCGCAAGGCGGTTTACAGCGTTGTGTCTGACGGAAAGAATTTCGATAAAGCCTTCGAAGCCGCTCTCGAAGCCGGCGCGGATGATGTGACTGAGGAAGATGGCTATATCGAAATCATCGGTCCTGCCGAAACCTTCAAAGCCATCCACGACAGCCTGGCAAAAGCCGGTCTGAAAACCGAAGATGCCGGTCTGCGCCTTATCCCTCAGCAGGAAGTAGAGCTTGATCCCGAGCAGACGCTTGCCGTCCTCCGCATAATTTCAGCCCTCGAGGACAGCGACGACGTCCAGAACGTCTATTCCAACCTGAAGTACACGGATGAGGATCTCGAAAAACTGGAGGAAGATTAGGCTTTAATGCTGATTTTGGGTATTGATCCAGGGCTGACCCGTACGGGTTTCGGTCTCATCCGCCTCAATCAGCACAATGAATCTGAATTGGTTCACTACGAAGTCATCGATTCAACGGCTGTGAGCTCAAACTCCAGCCGTTTGATTTTTCTTTATGAAAAGCTATCCGCCCTGATAGACACTTACAAACCAGACGAAACCGCCATGGAGAAGCTCTTCTTCCAGCGCAATATCACCACCGCGATGATGGTCAGCGAAGCCCGCGGCGTGGCAGCCCTCTGCCTCGCCCAGCACGGGCTGCCAATCGCGGAATACACGCCAAATGAGGTGAAACAAACCGTTTCCGGCAGCGGTCGCGCGGACAAGCTACAAATGCAAAACATGGTTCAACTGCTTTTGAGCTTGGACGCAGTCCCCCAGCCGGATGACGCCGCAGACGCCCTCGCCGTTGCTCTCTGCCATGCCAGCCACCTGAACCTGCGCCGTCTAATGGAGTGAGGCGATGATCACCAGCTCAGCCAACCCTCATATCAAGGATCTGCGCAAACTTGAGCAGACAAAGGAACGCCGCGCCAGCGGCAACTTCCTCGCCGAAGGGCTCAAGGCGGTTGGTCAGGCTTTCGATTCGGGCGCGCACGTACATGAACTGTTGGTCGCTCCAGAGATTTTGATCAGCGATTACGGACGCTCGCTTGTAGAGCGTGCCCGCGAAAAACAAATCCCTGTCCTTGAGTTAAGCCCCTCAGTCTTCGCGACCTTCGCGCGCAAGGAAAAACCCCAGGGCATCGCTGCCCTCGTCGCCCAAAACTGGTCGGACTTTCAAACAGATAACGCTGAAAAAGGTTCATTTTGGGTCGCCATCGAATCCATTCAGAATCCGGGCAACCTCGGCACCATCCTGCGCACTTGCGACGCGGTCGGCGCCAACGGTTTGATCCTTTTGGACGAATCCACCGACCCCTATGACCCTGCCGCGGTTAAAGCTTCGATGGGTTCGATTTTTACCGTTCCGCACTTCCGTGCGGATTACGATGGTTTTAAGGCATTTTTGGCGCGTAATCCGCATCTGGTTTCGCTCGGCAGTTCCGACAAAGCCACCAATTCCGCCTTCGATTTCGACTACCCAGCTTCTGTGCTCCTGCTTCTGGGCAGCGAACGCCAGGGGCTTTCGGAGCCCTACGTTTCCCTCTGCGCAGACATGCTGCGCATACCGATGGAAGGCGCCTGCGACTCGCTCAACATTTCCGTTGCCGCCGGCGTCCTGCTCTATCAGATCCACCAACACCGCCACTCCCAACGGAGGATTTCATGATCGCTTCTATTTCCGGCAAGGTCATCCAACTGACAAAAGAGGCCGTCGTCATCGACATCAACGGTCTCGGAATCGAGATTTTTATCCCCAAGCCGATGCTCGCGGAAATCGAGACCGGAGACCTGCTTCATCTCTACACCTACATGCTCGTCCGGGAAGATAACATCTCGCTCTATGGTTTTTCAAGCCTCGAGGAAAAGGATTTCTTCCTTCAGTTCCTGTCTGTGGGTGGGATCGGTCCAAAATTATCCCTGTCCATCCTTTCGAGCCTGTCGATCGATAATATCCGTTCAGCGATTCTGAGCGAAAAACCTGACTATTTCAGCCGGGTGCCAGGCATCGGTAAGAAAACTGCACAAAAAATTATCATTCAGATGCAGGGCAAATTGCCCGAAAGCGAAGGCTTGGCAATCCGCGCGATCACCGATAGTGATGACGCGGTCGTGGACGCCCTGATCTCGTTGGGTTACAGCGTGGTAGAGGCGCAAACAGCCTTACAATCCATCCCCAAAGACACGCCAGATGATGTTGAAACCAAATTACGCGTCGCCTTGCAGTATTTTGACCATTTTTAATTTTCTCCTTGTATGATGGTCAGAGATGGTAGAATAGGCATTTGAATACTACAGAAAAATGGAACAGATATGGGGCTCTCTCGTGAATTAGGAATAGACCTCGGTACATTCAATACGCAGATTGCGGAAGGAAATCAGATTCTTCAGCA
>JAGVUP010000124.1 GCA_019136215.1 Chloroflexota bacterium
AAAGCAGGTGGACTTTTTGCTGGCAGTCGGCGGCGGATCGGTGATCGACGGCACAAAATTCATCTCGCTCGCCAGCCCCAACGAGAGCATTGACCCCTGGGACATCCTTGTCCGTGGTTCTGCCAAAGGCCTGAAAAAAGCCATCCCATTTGGAACGGTTCTGACCCTTCCCGCGACCGGCAGCGAGTTCAACCACAATGCGGTCATCTCGCGCCGTGAGACCGAAGAAAAACTCTCCTTTGCCACTAACCTGGTCTACCCGCGGTTTTCCATCCTGGACCCCGAAACCACCTACTCCCTGCCAAAAAATCAGCTCCGCAACGGGCTTGTGGATGCTTTCGTGCACGTGATGGAGCAGTACCTCACCTATCCCGCCGGCGCTGTCGTCCAGGACCGGCAATCGGAGGCGCTGCTGATGACTATCATGGAAATCGCTCCGGCTGTGCTGCGGACAGACCCGCCCGATTACGACGCCCGCGCCAGCTTGATGTGGGTTTGCTCCAACGCCCTCAACCACCTCATCGGCGTCGGCGTTCCGCAGGACTGGGCAACGCACAGCATCGGACACGAACTGACCGCCCTCTATGGGCTGGCGCACGCGGAGTCGCTGGCAGTCGTTTTACCCTGGTTGCTCTGGGTCAAACGCGATCAAAAGCGGGAGAAATTACTGCAATACGGCTACCGCGTCATGGACCAAAAGATGCAAAAATATTCCGAACGCATCGACCGCACCATCGAAGCAACCGCCGCTTTCTTCCAGAGCATCGGCATGCCGACGACCCTCACGTCCTACGGAGTCGATCCGGATGGAGCCGCGGCGAAGGTGCAGGCGCGTTGGGAGGCACGGGGCTGGAGCCTGGGTGAGCACAACGACATCACCGGCGCCACCGCTGCTGAAGTATTGCGCCTGAGCAGGTAAGGGCTTAAGGGTCAGCTAAAGTTATAAGGGAATCAAGCCCGCCGCGTCCAATCACGCTCTGCGCGCGTAGTAATCGTCCGTGATTGCCGGCGGTGATTGCTTGTTGGTTTTAGCTTTTTATTGGAGGTCAAAGTTAGTCCCTCCATGCACCATATTGATCGCACAATGTATCAGTCGGCGTGCAGACGCAGTCTGGTTGATGCTGATGTAGATACTCATCTGGAAATTGTTAACATTTCCCCCTTTTTTTAATGTATAATTAATGAAAGAAAAATATCGCACATGCGTCCGGGAGGCTTGAGACTGTTTTCGCCTCCAATCATGGCTTAGAAGCGCAGCGCGATTTACTTGATAGTGAACCGTCAGTGTCGCAACTGACTTATGTATTGGAAAAGCGATGATTTATTTGGGCAGTAGAGTGAGCAATCTTTCAGTCCTGTACCATCCCACCACATGGGATGAGTTGCAGCGCGAACATCTTGCCAAAGAGGTTTTTGGGGATTGATCATCTCTGTCTGCCATCGCGCCGATACTTAATTGAAAATTGCCTTCGTCTTGTACGAACAGGTTATCGAGTAAATCCGGGATTCAACAGCCATGGTCAAGGACCATGGCTGTTTGTTACGGATGAAAAGGACGATCACTGAAATCAGCGCGCAGAAGCGCAATCGCAGACGGGTCAATATCTGTCTGAATGGTTCCTATGCTTTTTCGCTGGATCGGCTCACGGCTGCCTGGCTGCAGGTTGGGCGGGAATTGAGCGATGAGGAAATCGAAAAGCTTCAATCGCGCGATGAGGTTGAGGTGGGATTTAATCAGACGCTCAATTTGCTGAGCTACAGGAACCGCTCGTCAGCGGAAATGACCCGCTATCTGGAAGGCAAAGGCTACGCTCCGCAGACGCTCAATGCAGTGTTGGCGCGCCTTCAGGAGGAGGGCTTGCTGGACGATGAACGCTTTGCAAGGGAGTGGATCGAGAATCGAAACATTTTCCGCCCCCGCAGTCAAAGTCAACTGCGGGCGGAGCTGCGGCAGAAGGGTCTGGAGGAAAGCGTTATCAGCACTGCCCTCGGGGAATCCGAAATGGATGACGCGGCTCTGGCGATGGCAGCCGCCCGCAAGCGGGCTCACCGCTATCTTTCATCCGATTATGAAACATATCGAAAAAAAATAGGAAACGCGCTCTTAAGGCGTGGTTTCAGTTATTCCACGGTCAATGAAACTTTGCGCGCTCTTTGGGACGAGCTGCAGCAGGCTGAGACCGGGGAAGCAAATATTACAATGGAGCAATTGACACAATGAAAACTTTTTTCCAGATGGGTCAGGGATTCAATTCTTTTTATGTATGGGTCGGGCTTGCCCTTATTGTTGGTATCCTGATTGGATACCTGCTATTCTCAGCCGTCCGCAAAAGCCAGGACGAGAAGCTTAAAAGAACCGCCGAAGCGATCATCGACCAGGCTAAAGAAAATGCCAAGAATACTGAACTCGAAGCCAAAGATACTGCCCTGAAGATCACCCTGCAGGCGGAGAGCGAAATTCAGCACAAGCGCAGTGAACTTATCAAGGAAGATGACCGCCTTGTGAAGCGGCGTGAAGAGCTGGATCACCGCTTTGACCAGATGCAGCAGTGGGAATCTTCGCTCAACAAGAGACAGAGCGCTATCGACAAACGATCCAACGAGGTCGAAGCCCTCTACAATGAGCGTTTTGCCGAGCTTCAGCGCGTGTCCGAAATGAGCAGCGAAGAAGCCCGCGCGATCCTGCTTGAGGAAGTTGAAAAGGAAGCCCGCGCGGACATGGCGCGCATCATTCGTCAGCACGAAATCGAAGCCACCGAGATCGGCATGGAAAAAGCGCGCGAGTTGATCGCCGACGCCATCCAGCGGGTCGCTTCAGACAAAGTCGCCGAAGTGACCACCTCTCTGGTGACTCTTCCCAACGAGGAGATGAAGGGGCGCATCGTCGGGCGCAATGGGCGCAACATCCGCGCTTTTGAACAGGTGACTGGCGTTGACGTCATCGTGGACGACACTCCCGAAGCCGTAACCATCTCCTGCTTCGACTCCGTCCGCCGCGAGATTGCCCGCCGCACCCTAACCAGGCTCGTGACGGATGGACGCATTCACCCGGCATATATCGAAAAGATCCTCGACGAAGAACGCAAACTGATGGATGAGGATATTCTCAAAGCCGGCAACGAGGCAGTCTACGAAGCCGGAGTGCATGGGCTCCACCCGGAAATTATCAAGAAGCTCGGGCGTCTGAAGTACCGCACCTCCTACGGGCAGAATCAACTTGCCCACGCGGTGGAGACCTCCAAAATTGCCAGTGTGTTGGCTGCGGAGCTTGGCGCGAATGTGGAGGTGGCTAAAATCGGCGCGCTTCTGCACGACCTCGGCAAAGCCATGGACCACAATACCGAAGGCACCCACGCCCAAATCGGCATGGAATTTGCCAAACGCCACGGCGTCAATGCGGCAATCTGCAACGCGATTGGCTCACATCACCACGAAGTGGACCAGGCTTCGATTGAAGCCATCCTGGTAGAGGCTGCCGATGCCATTTCCGGCGCGCGCCCAGGCGCCCGCAGGGAAGATCTTGAGCAGTACATCAAGCGCCTGAAAGCCCTCGAGAACATTGCCAACTCGCATAAGGGCGTGGAACAGAGTTACGCCATCCAGGCGGGCAGGGAAGTGCGCATCATCGTCAAGCCTGAGGAAATTGACGACCTCGAGGCGCACCGCATTGCCAAGGACATCGCCACCGAGATCGAAGAGACCATGCAGTATCCAGGTCAGATTCAGGTAACGGTCATCCGCGAAACCCGCTCCGTCAGTTACGCGAAGTAGAACAAGACTTTTAACAACAAAAGCTGCCCAACCAGGCAGCTTTTGTTGTTTAACTTCAAGCCCTTACGTAAGGATTATTCGCTTTCTCAAAGGCAACGGTGGTCGCCGGTCCGTGACCCGGCAGAAGGGTGGTGTTATCGGGCAGGGTATAAATTTGCTCGCGGATGTTTTTCAGCAGCAGCTCATGGTTGGATTCCTCAAAATCCGTCCTGCCTATGCTGCCTTGGAAGATCGCGTCTCCGACAACTGCCATCTCAAGCGCGGGAATGTAGAAAAGCACGGAACCTGGACTATGCCCGGAGACGTCGCGCACTTCAACGATCGCGCGCGGACCTCCTGGCGTCAGATCCAACTTCATGCCGTGCGTTAGCGGAATATCCATCCTCGGCACGCGATCGAGAAGCGCTCCCATTTTCATCTTGTCAGGCTTCGCATCAGCCCATCCGAACGCATCCGGATGGATGGCAATCGGCAGGGGCGGCGAAAATTCCTCGCTCACTTTTTTTGCCCCGACGGTATGATCATAATGCGGGTGGGTCAGCCAGATTTGCTTCGGCTGCCAACCCTTTTCCTCCATGAGGCGCAACTGCTTGCGCGCCTCAAAGCTCGGGTCAATCACCACGCAATCACCGCTGTCTTCATCCGCCAGAAAGTACACATTGTTTTGGAGCGGTCCTAACACCGCCATGTGCATTGAAAGTTTCATCTTCCTTTATCCTTTCCTCGCCTTTTCCAAAAAAGTTTCCAGACGCATGACTTGACGGGGAAGGTCGGTCAGGCTGCGCAAGCCGCCATCCTCCACCACCACGTTATCCTCAATTCGCACACCGTATTTACCGGGCAGGTAAATGCCGGGTTCGATGGTGAAGACCATGCCCGGCTCCAGAGTCAGGGGGTTTGCCTGGTAGATGTAAGGCTGCTCATGCGCCTCCATCCCCAGCCCATGTCCTGTGCGGTGGGTGAAGAAATCTCCGTAACCGCCGTCCGCGATCACCTCCCTTGCCAGCCGGTCCACCTCCCCGGCAGGCATGCCCGGCCCACCGCCAAAGCGGGCAGCCTCATTCGCCTTTTCCACCAGGCTGGCGATCTGCCGCATTTCCTCATTCGCTTCGCCGCAGAAAAAGGTGCGGGTGATATCCGAGAAATAGCCGCTGAAGCCCGCTCCCCAGTCGATCAGCAGTATCTCACCTTCCCGCAGAGTGCGGTCGGTGGGGCTGGCGTGCGGGTTGGCAGTGTTGGGTCCGGTGGAGACGATCGGCGCGAAAGGCAGCTCCGCTTCGGAGCCTTCCCGGTAGAGCTGCACGATCAATTCCGCTGAGATTTGGCGCTCAGTCTGCCCGGGTTTGACCGTTGTGAGGGTGTTGATCAGCGCGTTTTGGGCGATGAGGGCTGCATGGCGCATAGCGCGCAGTTCGTCGGCGCTTTTGCGCATCCGCATCCCAGCCAGAGCGGCGCTACCGTCCACAAACTCGGCATTCGGCAGCGCTTCACGCAGCAAGCTCAGTTCCAGGAAGCGCAGCCGGGTCGGCTCCACGCCTACGCGCAGTGGTCTTGGAGAAATATCCGCCATAGCCCTGGCAAAAAGCGCCTGCCATCCCGCCGGGTCGTCGCTAAAAAGAAACACCTCCGCTTCAAAGGGCAGACTTGCTGCTTTCGCGCGTTCCAGTTCCGGCATAATTAGCTTCACTTGTCCGCTGCTGGAAACCAAAACGACAACGGGTCTTTCCATCAAGTGGAAATTCAGACCGGTCAGGTAGCGCAGGCTCGGACCCGGATTCAGCGCCACCCAATCCAGCTTGTCTTGTTCCAGTTGGTTTGTCAATACATCCATCCGTTTACCCATCATACAGCCTCACATAACATTTCAGATCACTGACATGATTTTACCCGCCCTTGTCTGCCAGCGGCTGGAACTGAAGGGGACCGCATCTAATTAATCCTGGATACATTTTTCAAGGATGAGTTCAGAAAACCAGGAAATTTAAACAGGTAAAACGATGAGTTGCAGACAGCATCTGCCACTTCCAACATCCAGAACTTGGAATGTACAATAAAGAACTCATTTGACAGAAAATTGATGGCTGCTCATCAAACGGTCTGTTTCCCCAGGCGGTGGTAAAATAGGGCAGCCTTTGGGAGCCATTATGAATGCGAGAGTTTATCTGTTGTTTGCTGTTACTGCCATTCTGGCATTGAGCACCTGCGCCGGACCAAAAACGCAAGCACCGAGCGAAGCGCCTTCGCCGACGTTGCCCCTGCCCACGAACACCCCTCTGCCGACTGCCACGCTCACCCCTGCGCCAACCGCCACCGCGACCGCACTGCCCACTCTCACATTGACCCCCACTTATACCGTTACGCCTTTCCCCGGGTTTGGCGAACGTTTCAAGTTCTATCAGGCATGGACTGCCGGTGAGACCACCTATTTCTATTTTATGAATGCCCAGGTGGATCAGACTGTCTACGCCATCGCCGATGATCTCGAAGGCAATCAATACCCCCTTACTTGCCCGCGGGACGAGCAATATCCGAACGATATCCGCTGTTACAGCGACACCCTCTTTAAAGGAAAAACGGACTACAAGCTCACTTTCTTCTCAGACCCCGAAAGAAGGTATCCTTTCTTTGAGAACGTTTTTACCACCAGGCTCAACACGCGCTACCTGAATTACGACAACTGCGAGAAGGAATACCGCATTTATGACGGAAAGTGCTACTCAGCCATTACGTGTTATGGTGAAAACGGCGAGGTCGTGTATTCATTCGACAATATTCCTTATGGCGGAAACTTTGAGGGTTACTCGCTGCCCTGCCCATAATCGAAGTGATCCAAAATGAAAAGGTTTCGCCCCGCCTTCACCCTTTGTGCTGTGATTATTCTGTTAGTGCTGAATGCCTGCAAGAGCGGAGCTGCCCTCACGCCCTCTCCCACGCTGCCGTCCAGCGCAACGCCCCAGCCGACAGCAACCGCAACCGCAGCCCCGACCGATACCCCCAGCCCAACCGAGACGCCGACCACCGCGCCAACTCCCACGGAGACGCTGTTGCCATTCACGGGTTTTGGCGAGCTCTTCCGCCTGTTCCGCACATGGTACCTGGAAGAAAAGACCTACTTTTACTTCCTCAACGCCGGCATCGAGGACAAACTCTACGCCAGCGCCGATGAATTTGAGCTCGAGTGTCAGGCTGACCCCAAGTTCCCTGTCCAGATGATCTGCGTTTACGACGGCACGATCGAAGGGCGCACACTCATGGATTTCCGCTTTTACACAGACCGCGCCCGCACCGTGAAGGTTTATGAAGCCCGCTACGACGCCAACCTCGTGGACAACACCATCTACCATCATCAATTTGACTGCCCCGATCGAGGGAAAGATGTCCAGTGCACATCAGAATATCGGCTGTACGACGGCATCTGTTACTATGCCCATACCTGTTACGATGCCTGCGGACTTTATTACTCCAAAGATAACCTGCCGGAAGTGTATAATGAGTTCCAGGGTTACACGACCCCTTGTAATTGAGGCTAAACCTAATGAAGAAACAGATCACCCTCCTCAGTCTTTTGTTTGTCCTGATCCTGGTGGCATGCGGCAGGCAGGCAGACTTCGCGGCAACCCAGACCGCCAGCGTTCCGGATACCCCCACGCCCACGCCGCTGCCCACCGACACGCCGACCCCAACCCCAACCGACACGCCAACTCCCACCCCCACAGAGACGCCGACCCCAACCGAAACCGCCACGCCGACTGTCACTGAAACACCCACCTGGCAGCCTAATCCCTACATGATCTGGCCCCGGGCTACCTTTACCCAATGGGATGTGTGGTGGGGCGGAGACGAATGGTGTCCGGAACGGGGCACAAACGTCTCCTGCGAGATCGAATACCGGGATTACAGCGGGCAGTGTCTGGTCGGCATGACCTGTTTTGATGCCTGCGGAAAATACTACGGCGTTGATACTATCCGATATGGTGTTGGACCTTATACTTTTAGTGGACCTTGCTACTAATGAAAAGACAAATCCTCTTCTGCCTTCTGGTAATCCTGCTCCTGGCTGGCTGCCGTGCGAAAGCGACCCCTGAACCTACCGCCACGCCTTCGCCTACCCAGGAGCCCACAGCCACCCAAACCTGCACCCCCTCGCAGACCCCCACGCTGACCCTGACGGCAACGTCAACGGAGACCCCACCCCCCAGCCAGACACCCACCGAAACGGTCACCCCGACTCTCGAGCTGACCGCCCGCCTGATCTGGCCCCGCGCGCTGTTCTCACCAGCGGATGTAACCTGGCGCGATACCACCTGCCCCTTGGAAGGTGAATTCCTGAGCTGTGAATTTGAATACCGCAAGGATAACTATGGCTGCTATGTCGGAGCCACCTGCTACGACGCTTGTGGCTGGTTTTACTCGGTGGACACCATTCCGCCGGGTGTGAACGAGTTTTCGCAACCCTGCTGGTAACAGTCAGCAGGTCTTTTTACCCCAAAAAAGATCAATACTTATAGATTCCGCCGCCGATAAACTCGCGGATGACGGAGTTTTCCGGCACGATGCTGTCGTCTTCAAAAGCGTCCATCTCCTGGAAAAGAGTGTTCACCCTGTCCGCGCGCTCCCAGGCATCCTGCCGCAGAGGATCGTCTTTATACTCCTGCGCCCAGCGGGCAAAGGAGGCGCCCAACTTAGCTTTGTAAAGCGGTAACTCAAAAGGCATGGCGCTGTTGACGATCGTATCGGTGGTGTTGATATAGGGGATTATGTGACGCAGTTCACTGGAGCGCACGTAGTGCCAGTGCAATAAGGTCTGGGTAGGATCATACGCCCGATGGGAGGCGTCCCGCAGCATCCGGCGCATCAACCGCACATCCGTCCAGCGGGCGTAACGTCCATGGCTGTCTTTCAGTTGGAGCAGGGGTTCGATGTAGAGTTTGAACTTCCACTCGTTGGGGATGTCTTCCGTCATCTCCGGGTAGAGCCCGTGCAGGCTGTCGATCAGGACGATTTCTTTTTTACCGAGTTTCATTGGAGTATGCTCGGGGATGCTTTTGCCCGTCTTGAAGTCATAATACGGAATACGCACTTCGCGGCCTTCAAAGAGCTCTATCAGGTTCTGGTTGATGAGCTTCATGTTGAGCGCCTGGGGAGTCTCAAAATCGTAATCCCCGAATTCATCTTTGGGGTGCATTTCGAGGTCGTAGAAGTAGTGGTCGATGTTCAGAGTGATGAGCTTGAATCCGAATTTCGCGAGATGCTCGCCAATTTTTATCGTCGTGGTGGTCTTGCCGCTGGAAGAAGGACCCGCCACGAAAACCATCCTGACCTCATCGCGCCGGTCGAGGATCATATTGGCGGCGTTTTCAACGTCTTCGTGGTAGGCAGCCTCGGCGGCTGTCACAATCTCGTGCAGGCGGTCATGCCGGATGGCTTCGTTCAGCAGCTCAACCGTGTGAACGTTGTGAGAGCAAGCCCAGTCCAATGTCTGCCAAAGTTTGGGCCAGGGAATGTTCCCGGAAGGCATACGGTCACGATCCGTGCGTTTTTCCCGCTGGCGCGCGCGTTCTTCGCGGTAAAGGATGTAAGCCTTGGCAACCTTGGCGCGTCCATTCTCGATCAGCACTTTTTCGACCATATCCTGAATCTGCTCAATGTTGGGTATCTGCCCTTCAGGGGTGTTTGCTTCCAGTTGGGCAACGACCTGGCTGGCAAGCGCCTCAGAGGTCGCGCGGTCGCGTCCGCCCACCGCCACCGCGGCGCGGTAGATGGCGTTGGCGATGCGCTCGGGGGTAAAAGGCACCACCGTTCCATCTCTTTTGATCACATGGGTAAGTTTTGTCATAAAAACCTCCACAGAAATCCTTATGCTGGTTCTTTGTTGCTTAAATTATAGCATTCCTTCGGCTTGTATATAGTGGAATGCGTTCAGTGACGTTTTATTTTGAAGCATTACGGGGAAGGCGAAAAATCACACGGCTAAGGATTAATAAAACGCTTATGTGCAGCGGAAAAAATAGGCATGGCTGGATGTTATAATGCACACCTGACTAATTATTAGAAACGAGAGATTATGGCAAAAACCAGTGTTCCATGCCCGCAATGCCGACAGCCGATCGCCATCGAATTGACCCGGCTCTTCGACACCAACACCGACCCTGAAGCCAAGCAAAAGCTGCTTTCGGGCTCCGCAAATTACTTTCAATGCCCGGTTTGCGGTTTTCAGGGCGTTTACCCCTCCCCAATCGTCTACCACGATCCCGAAAAAGAACTGCTGCTGACCTTTTTCCCGCCCGATCTGAACACTCCTATCAACGAACAGGAGCGCATTTTGGGTCCGATGATTAAAAAAGCCATGGACGATCTTCCTCCGGAGAAACGCAAGTCATATCTTTTCCGCCCGCAGACAATGCTGACCCAACAGCGCCTCTTCGAAACCATCCTTGAAGCGGATGGAATCACCCCTGAGATGATCAAATCCCAGCAGGAAAAGCTTCATCTCCTGCAGCAATTCCTGGGCGCCAGCCCCACGGGTCTGCCTGAGATGATCCGCCAGAACGATGAAAAAATTGATGAGGAAATATTCATGTTCCTCAGCCGTCTGGCGCAGGCATCCGCTGCCGCGGGCGACAAGCAAAGTCTGGAGGCGCTTGATGCCCTTCATAAAGCGCTGCTCGAACACTCCACGCTCGGTAAAGCTGCTTCCAGAGAAGCGGCCGAAACCCAGGAGGCTGTCAATGCCCTCCAGGAACTGAGCAAGACCGGTATCACCCGCGAAAACCTTCTGGATCTCCTGATCAAGAGTTCCGATTCTGACATCCGCCTCACCACCATCGCCTCCATGGCGCGCGGCGGCTTGGATTACGCGTTCTTCCAGCAGCTTTCCGATAAAATTGAAACCAGCAGCGGAGAAGAAAAAAGCCGCCTTGAATCCCTCCGTGAGCGGCTGCTCGCCATTACCGATGCCGTCGATGAAGCCATAAAAAACCAACTTGAGGAAGCCCGCGGGCTTGTCAATGAGCTGTTGGCTGCCGAAGATGTTGAAAAGGCAACCCGTGAAGCCCTGCCGCGGCTCAATCAAGCGGTCGCGGAAGTGCTCAACCAGGAAGCCCAGGCTGCTCAAGCCGCCAAAGACGAAGCCAAACTGCGCAAGCTGAGCCAGATCATCCAGGTAATCCAGTCCGCCGAAAGTTCCAGCACTTATCTCGGGCTGATTGATGCCCTGCTGCAGGAGGAAGATGCCGAGAAGCGGTCAGCCTTGCTGGCAGAAGCCGGCGATTTGATCAATGATGAGTTCACGCAATTCTTCAGCAGCTTGATCGCACAGCTCGAGCAGCAAGGCAATCAAGCGGAAGTGCTCGAAAAAGTCAAGGAACTGCATCGTGATGTCCTGAGATTTACGATGAAGAAGAATTTGAAGACTGGTTAAGCCTTCTCAGGGCGCTTCATTTTGCAATCACAGCCTATGTATGACCCCGGACTGTGACGATGTAGTCATAATCGGGGTCAATTTGATTCAGGCGGTCGCGAAGCCCTCGTAATCGCGGTTCGCCAGCGCGGCGTAAACGTGGGCTTCATTCAGGTTAGCCAGCAATCTGGCTGACCAAATGGTCGGAATAAAGTTTTCAAGTGACATAGTTATCTTTCCTCTCTCTTATTTGCCGGAACGCTCCAGGTAGGATTTGATCGCGTCCCAGTTCTTGTTGATCTCCGCGGTGCTCATTTTTTCGATTTGTTCCCGCGTGAACATTTGAGTCTTCTCCGGATTCATCACAGACGAACCGCCGACACCCGCGAGATAAGGCTTGCTTTTCAGCAACTCTCTCAACAGAGCTTCCACGTTCCTGGGCTTGCCAGCCTCGTCGTACTCAATCGCCGTCTTGTCCAGCAACTTGTACGCGGCGTCGGCATCGACAATCCCCAGCCTGGCGGATTCGCTCACGATCTCACTTTGCAGCGCTAAAGCCTTTTGCGCTTCGGCTGCCTGCGCAAGCTGCTGCTTCAGCTCGGCGTTTTGAGCCTGAGCCCGCTCCAGCTCACTCATCTCAGCCTGTTGGCGTTCTCTGTGCGCCTTGATCAGGGCTTCCGCGTCCGAAACGTTCTCGAATCCCAGCTTCTTGAGCATCGCGCTTTCCGCTTGCTTCGCCCGTTCTGCGAACATCCGATTCAACTCATCTTGCGAGTAGGTCTTCCCATGCGTGCTGGCAGCGTCACCAGAAACGACCGCTGTTCCACTTTGGTTTGCCTGCTCTTGTTCTTGTTTGACTTCTCCGGTCATGTTCATGTTTCATTCTCCCCACCCGTTCACCGCCGGTGTCGCGTGTTTTACTTGTTTTGAGCTAAACAAAAACGCCGGAGGTGCCAACCAGACTTTTCTGGTTAACAACTCCGGCGTCAATGCTGCTCGTGAGTTTGCGGTTTCCCGCTATTCAACTTCTGCTTTTAGTTTAGCACATATTTTCTGAATACGCAAGCTTTACCCGCCTGGAACTACCCGCCTGGAACTATACCGGCGCGATGCGGTTACCGTCCTTGTCGAACAACTGCCGCTTGATCTCCTCCGCCTCTTCAGGCGTTACCTCATCAATCGTCGCCCAGCCGCCCCCAGCGCCAGAAATGTCGAGTAAAACCTGTCCCGCAAACGGCGGGACTATCCAGCGCTCAAGACCGGCATATCGCTCTACATGTACCCCTTTCACCCTGAATAAACCGTAAACTTTTCCTTTTAGCCCGCTGCCAGATGGGTTATAACGCTTGTAATATTTCCACATAAATTCCCTCCTTATGGGTAGCCCCTAATCGATAAATATAATTCAGGCGGAATAAACTCTGACCACATTTCTTTCATCCACTTTTCGGTAAGCGTTTTTAATTCCTCGCTTACTCCTCTCGTTCTGTTGACTTCGTAATCATAATGATTTGCCATTTTTATATCAAAACTTTTTTCTGTATGGCTTGTTTCTGTATGGCTTATACCGGCGCGATGCGGTTACCTTCCTTATCGAACAACTGCCGCTTAATATCCTCCGCTTCTTCAGGGCTGATCTCCTTGATGTCGTACCAACTGCCGCCAGCGCCGATTGCATCCATCAAAACCCGACCAGCATAAGGAGGAACTATCCAGTGTTCAAGACCTTGATATCGTTCGACTTGGTGACCATTTACACGAAACAAAGCATAAGGTTTCATTTCGTGCCAATATTTATAATATTTCCACATACTTTTAGCTCCTTAAGGATAATTGCTGATGATCTCAAACAGATCAGGCGGTATAAACCCTCCCCTGTTTTTCTTCATCCATTCATCCGTTAACTCCCATAATTCTTTGCTTACGCTGACATTCCTGTTCACTTCGTAATCATAATGATTTGCCATTTTTATATCAAAACTTTTTTTCTGTACGGCTTGTTTCTGTATGGCTTATACCGGCGCGATGCGGTTACCTTGCTTATCGAACAACTGCCGCTTAATATCCTCCGCCTCTTCAGGCATTACCTCATCAATCGTCGCCCAGCCACCGCCGGCACCCGAGATATTAAGTAAAACCTGTCCCGCGAATGGTGGCACTATCCAGCGCTCAAGACCGGCATATCGCTCGACGGAATAACCCTTTACGCGGAACAAAGCTAATGCAATCCCAAATTCTGGATCGCCAGGGGCAACAGGATTTACTATTTTATAAAATTTCCACATGCTAAACCTCATTATGGCCAACCTGTCAACGAAATATTACTCGCAGGCAGATTAAACCCTAACCAATTCTTTTTCATCCACCTGTTTGTAAGCTCTCTAAGCTCTTCACTCGCATTGATGTTGCGGTTAACCTCGTAATCATAATGATTAATCATTTTTATTTCAAAACTTTGGCTGGCAAGGAACTATGCCGGCGCGATGCGGTTACCGTCCTTGTCGAACAATTGCCGCTTGATCTCCTCCGCTTCTTCAGGGTTGATCTCCTTGATGTTGTCCCAACTGCCGCCAGCGCCTGAAATGTCCAGTAAAACCTTCCCTGCGAAAGTTGATTTACCCCAACGTTCCAGACCTTCGTAAAGTTCAACAAGAAAGCCTTCAATTCGATAAAGAGCAAAAGCCTTCCCGTATTCCGGATCGTCACTATCGATAAACCATCTTTTGTAATACTCCCACATCTCAATAACTCCTCGCCTAAGGATAATTGCTGATGATCTCAAACATATCAGGTGGCATAAACCCTCGCCAGTTTTCCCTCATCCATTTATCCGTCAACTCCCATAATTCTTTGCTGACGCTGATATTCCTGTTCACTTCGTAGTCATAATAATTTGCCATTTTTATATCAAAACTTTTTTCTGTATGGCTTATACCGGCGCGATGCGGTTGCCGTCCTTATCGAACAACTGCCGCTTAATATCCTCCGCCTCTTCAGGCGTTACCTCATCAATCGTCGCCCAGCCACCGCCGGCACCCGAGATATCAAGTAAAACCTGTCCCGCGAATGGTGGCACTATCCAGCGACCAAGTCCAGCATAGCGTTCAACGGTATAACCTTTGATGCGGTATAAATTGAAAATTTCGTCTTTATTTAGCTTTACAGACTGGTTATGGGTCTTATAAAACTTCCACATTTTTATCTCCTTATGGATAATTAGTTATTGAAAAATACAGCTTTGGCGGAATAAACTCTTCCCATTTTAATCTCATCCATTTTTCAGTAATCCTTTTCAAATCCTCGCTAATACTATCCGTTCTTGACACCTCATAATCATAGTGATTTGCCATTTTTATATTAAAGCTTTCTTGAGTATGAAACTTTATTTCAAAAAACAATTCGCCTTTTTGGAAGTTGTAATGTAAACCTTGATATGTGCCACCAGTTCCAAAATACTCTATTTCTTTTGCGGAACTTGTGAGTGAAGATGAGTCAATAATCGCGGTATAACGACTGGTGTCCATAATAGAGCGTGCCACAATGTGTTCTGATAAACCTTCTTTTGTCGCCTCGCTCGTAATCTTTCTTGCCAGCGAATCAACCGACTTAAGCCTGAACTCAAGCCCTGCCATCGTGCCACCTTCCCCCTCGACCAGCACCTTCAAAAGCGCCGTCAGCTCCGGCTCCGCTTCCCTGTACCGCTCCAGCAAGCCTTCTGCCAGCGCGTACGCGCTCTCGCTTGCGTTCACCTTCGTACTGATCAGCCGGTAATACTCCGATCCAAGACCGCGGAAACTGCGCAGCGTTTCCTCATCCAAAAATTCACTGAGCGGTCGGATGCCAAAACCTTTCCCCCACTCCGGAGACCAGGTCTCCCGATACACATCCTGTAAACTTATTATACCACTTTTCCAAGCCACCCCGCGGCTTTCCCCCATGCCGCCCGCAGCGCATGCCGCTCTGGAAAACAAATGCGCACTTTTGCCAAAATATTTGAGCTGACATGTCAAAAGTGCGCAGGGCAATCGCATCTAAATGTGCATCCATACTCAACCACCCCCATAACTTCAGGATTTTTCTCATAAAGTTTTACAAGATCTTTACTATAACTATGTAAAGTCTTTTATTATTGGTCATTCATATACACAGGTTCTTTGGTAGCTGTTCCCTCCTTTCATCCTGCACTAATCGCCTCACTCTTCCATTAAATATCGAAAACTCTGTTCAGATGATCCCATTCTTTGATCATTTTTGGTGTTTTCTCTATAAAATGAGATGCGTTTGCCCTGCCCGAATTTGTTCATTATTTTTGCGAATTGGAAGCGGGGAAGGTGACCAAGGGACATGCCCATCAGCGCCATCATATACAGCATCAACTATATACTTATGGTATGTAAGATAATCAACAACAGCTTCTGACAGAGCCGGTTCATCTTCGGCGTATAAAAGTTTCACGATTACACCTCCTTGCGAATGAACAATATCTGGATCCAGATATCTGTCATCATCATACACCACGAATACACCACGAAACTAAGATAAACATATGAAACTGGCAATCATGTGAGTTGATTTGGGGACAAACTTCTTTTCTGTCCGGTTGCAAACGGTAACTTTTTTGCCAAAAATCAATTATTCGAAAATGCTTTCTTTTCCTTTAAGCTGTTTCAATGCGCCCTCACAGCTTCGGGATCATGAGAGGAAATACAAAAATTTCAGAGAAGCCCGGCACAGACAAGCTCTGTCGGTTATGAAAACAAAAAATCAACCGAGGTTAGCGTGGCTCATCGCAACACCCTGTTTCACAGACACGTGTCAATTTGTACGGCGTAGGAATTATTCGCCAGGGATGAAAGGTTCAACGCTTCCCTCGCGGGCGAGAAAAACCCCTTCCTCCAATACATAAACGCCTTCGGGGCAGAGACCATCCGCAATGGATTTTGTGATTGCTTCCGTGATCGCTTTCAGGTCCGGGGAGCCAGTTGGCAGGGTCAGACTGCAGGTCTGCGCAGATGGGAAGTTTTGAGCTTCGTCATTAACCAACTTAAGCACCGAAGGAATGGCAGCCATACGCGGCAGGCGCATTGGGTCAAATCCATCCGCGAATGACGGCTGGGCAAAGGCGGGCGCGTATTCATACCCTGCTGCAAAAATGGCGCGTACAGGCTGCCCTTCGGGATTCTGATAGGCGGTCAGGAGCTGTCTGCCCTTCTCCCAGGCGGGATATTTTCCATAAGGGAGGGCAACGTAATTTGAAAGCAGTGAGGCATATTCCGGGTGCCCCGCCATGGCAAGGTATTCGCGCAGTCTCTCATCATTTTGTGCCAGTTGCGGTTGTATCTGATCATCCGCGAGCTGATCGAGAGGAGGATGCGTGTAAGTGTGGTTGTAGGGATAAACGTGATGCTCCATGCCCCAGGCGATTGTCTCGGCAAGGGCTTGCTGCCAGCCATCTTCCACGTACCACCAATCACCCGTGAAACGATTGCCATAATACTTATCCCCGAAGTTGGCAAACATGGCGAGCTCAAAACCGAAGTCAGGATGATTCAAAGAAAATTGGTAAATTGCGCCGACAGCGCTAAACCGTGAGACATCGCCATGCTCATCGAGGGCGAACTGGTTGGCGAAATAGGCGTCGTCGATCGTTAGAATCAAGGGTCTGCGTCCCTCCGGGACATGGATGTTGCCATTGAGCAGGTCATCGAGGGAGATCAGGGTGTATCCGGAATTGTAAAAAGACTGCAAGTCCGCTTGCAGATCACCGAGGTAGCGCACCATGCCCGAGGTTTCATCCCACAAGTTAGGGGTGAAGCGGTGGTAATTGAGGATCGGGATGACCGGATCAGTTTCCCAGACGACCGCTTCGAGAATGATTGGGACCGCAGTAG
>JAGVUP010000024.1 GCA_019136215.1 Chloroflexota bacterium
AGGTCTGAGAAATTGACCCTGCCCAGAAGCATGCCGATGACAGGCATAATGAGATCTTCCACCAGGGAGTCGACTATGGCGCCGAATGCGCCGCCAATCACAACGCCGATCGCCAGATCGAGCGCGTTGCCTTTTGTGATAAATTCTTTAAATTCTTTCGCAAATTTTTTCATAATTCACTCTCTTTCCGGGCACATTGTAATCAAAAAAGGACCAAATAAAGAAAAACCCATCTGCGTGTATATACCCCTCAATGCGTTTTGCACCCTTATTCTTTCTAATGTTGTATAATTCACTGCGTAAGCTTTAATTGCAATAGGTATGAAAGGATAAAAAATGGACGAAAACCTCGAGAATGCAGCTCAAGAATTCGAAAAAGATCTGAATAATGCTGCTGAAGACACATGGAAACCCGTAGAAGAGACTTCTGATCAAGCGCAAGCGCATATTGCAGAAGCAGCCGAAACCGTGGAAGGCGGATGGAGCGAAGTAAAAGACGAATTTCAGCAGGCTTCCGCGGAAACCTGGAGCAAACCGGAAACTCCGCAAACCCCTCCCGCCCCGCAACCTGAAGCTGACCGCTGGGGCGCGCCTGAGACCAAAGCCGCCGATGACCCCAACCGCTGGACCGGTGAGCTTTACACCCCCGAAGCCGAGCCGCCTGCCCCTGCTGAGGCTCCAAAAGCCCAAGAAGCCCCCAAAGTGGTCGATTACACCGCGACCCCACCCGCGCAGCCGGAAAAGAAAGACAAATTCCCCGTTTGGGCAATCGTTTTGATCGTATTGCTCGTCTTGTGCCTCTGCGTCCTCCTGCCGATCCTCATTCTGGGAGGCAGCTTGGTCGCAATTCTCGAGAACGCCAGCATTTTCGTTCCGAGTTTATTCATCTAAACGCATTGACCCACCAACAGACCGCTTCTTCGCGGTCTGTTTTGTTTAAGCCCGTAAGGTGGATTTGCCCTGAAGCTTCTGCAGGGCAATTGCATCTAAATGTGCATCTATACCCAATAAACCTCATGATTTTAGGAGTTTTCTCAAAATTTTATACAACATCCTTATATAATATTATGTAAAGCTTGTTTTTTAATTGGTCAATCATATACACAAGCTTTTTGGTGGCTGTTCCCTCCTTTCATCTTGCACTAATCGCCTCACTCTTCCATTTAATATCGATAAATCTGTTCAGATAATGCCATGCTTAGACAGCAATTCTCAGTATGGAATTATTTGATACTATATCGTTCCAAATCGAGGAAATTTATCATTTTTTCAAGAACCCCAAAGGAAAATCAGCACTATTTCTGCTTCAGATACATGGTGTTTTGCACGTAAACGCGAAAAAATATAATTTTCAGAACCCTATAAGCGGTTTTTGGCGGTCTCGGAGGCTCTATTACGATTTGCAAGTTACGGAATGGCTTATTACTACCTTTTTAGTAGTATTCATACTGAGAATTGCTGATGCTTAGATCATTTTTGTTGTTTCCCCTATAAAATAAGATACGTTTGCCCTGGAAGCTTCTGGGCAAAACCGCATGGCTGCCGGTTTTCCGTGTTAAAATATAAGATTGCGAAAACTGAGGAAACATGGAAGACATCGACAAAGATTTTCCGGTGATGATCGTCGGACTGGGCAACCCTGGGCTGGCATACCGCCATACCCGCCACAACTTCGGCTTCCTGGTGATCGATGCGCTCGCGAAAGCGCTCGATGTCCAGGTCCGGCGCCTGAAGTTCAAAGCCATGATCGGTGAAGGCAAATTCAGCGGGAGCAAAGTTGTGCTCGCCAAACCCCTGACCTTCATGAACGAATCCGGTCGGGCGGTGGCTCCCCTGCTGCGCTTCTACAAGCTGCCTCTCACCAACCTCCTCGTCATCCATGACGACCTTGACCTTCCTTTGGGCGCCTTGCGCCTGCGCCCCAGCGGCGGAACCTCTGGTCAGCGCGGTATGGCTTCGATCATCACCCAGCTCGGCACGCAGGACTTCCCGCGCATGCGCCTCGGCATCAGCCGACCCCCCGGACAGATGGATCCGGTGGATTACGTGCTCAAGGACTTTCTTCCCGCCGAACGAGAACTGCTCGCGATCGTCTTGCGCACCGCGGTTGAAGCCAGCCAGACTTTCATCGCCGAAGGTCTGCAAAAAGCGATGAACCAATACAATGGCGAAGTCGGCTGATTATTTCCTGCTCGCCCCTCTGGCGGGTCTACCTGCCTATCAGGACCTCCTGCTCGGGCTGAAGGAGGGTGAATATACCGGCAGCAGCCTGCGCGGATTGGGATTGCCGCGCGCGGTGCGCCTGGCGTTGCTGGCTGCCCTGCATCACGACCTCCAAAAGCCCATCCTGCTGCTTACGAACCGCGCGGACAGGGCGCTCTCGCTCTTCGATGAGTTGAGTTTCTGGCTGCCTGAAGGCGCCAACCTCTATTTCGCGGAGCCCAATCCCTCCTTTTACGAAGACCTGCCCTGGTCCGAGAGCACCCGTCATGACCGTCTGCGCGTGCTGACCGAATTCAGCCGCTACTGGCTGCCCGGCATCGCTGCTCCCCAGGTCCCCTCGGTTGTCATCGCGCCAATCCGCGCGGCGATGACCCGCACGATTCCCCGGCGCGACTTCCTCAAGAACACGCTCCGCCTTCGCCTTGCCGACCATCGCGACCTGCTCGAAACCAGCGCCAGTTTGGTGAACCTGGGTTATGAGTACAGCAATATTGTCATTCGCCCGGGTCAGTTCTCCCGTCGGGGCGGAATTTTGGACGCCTGGTCGCACTCCAGCCCCTGGCCTGTGCGCATCGAATTCTTCGGCTCCGAGATAGACACTCTGCGTCTCTTCGACCCGACCACCCAGCGCACCACCGAAAAAATCGAAGAGGCGCTGCTTTTCCC
>JAGVUP010000200.1 GCA_019136215.1 Chloroflexota bacterium
GAGGCGCGTCCTTCCTTGCGGATGACGCGCAGGGCTTCTTCCGTGAGCGGATCTTCGTCCGGGTCCTTTTGGAGTTCCTTCCAAAGCGGTTCCTGGGTGAGGGGGAGGTCGCTCACGGTAGTATAGAGCGCTTTATCCGGACGTTCGGGGGGGCCGTTGGCGGTTGTTTGCGCCTGCCAGAAATGCGCCAGGCGCGCGACTTCTTCTTCGGAAACGTATGCCCCCTGCAGCCTTACCGGTGCGGGAGAATCCGGCGCCTGGAAGAGCATATCGCCGCGTCCGAGCAGACGTTCCGCACCAGGCTGGTCGAGAATGACGCGGCTGTCGGTGTTGGAGGCAACGGCGAAGGCGATCCTTGCCGGGAAGTTGGCTTTGATGAGTCCGGTGATGACTTCGGCTGAGGGGCGCTGCGTGGCAATGATGAGATGGATGCCAGTGGCGCGCGCCAGTTGGGCGAGCCTGGTCAGTGCCCGTTCGGTTTCATCCGGCGCGAGCAGCATCATATCTGCCAGCTCATCGATGACCACGACGATGTAGGGCAGGTTCTTGCCGCCTTCGGATGTCATTTTCCTGTTGTATTCTTCGAGGTTGCGCACGCCAGCGTTTTCGAAAATACGGTAGCGCAGGTCCATCTCGCGCAGCATCCACTGCAAAGCGCCGACCACCTTCTCGGGGTCCATGATCACATCCGTGAGCAGATGCGGAATGCCATTGTAAACGGAGAATTCGACACGTTTGGGGTCTACCAGCAGCAGCCGGAGTTGATCGGGATTCAGGTTGAGCAGGTAACCAGTCAGAATGGCGTTTACGCAGACTGACTTGCCCGAACCGGTCGTGCCGGCGATCAAGAGGTGGGGCATGGCAGTGAGATCCGCGGTGGTGGGAATGCCCGTGACATCCTTCCCGAGTGCGAATTTAAGCGGATGAGATCCGCGGTGGTGGGAATGCCCGTGACATCCTTCCCGAGTGCGAATTTAAGCGGAGATTTGTGATTTTGGAACGGGAGGCTGGTGACGAGCTCGAGCATCGATACCATGCTTGTTTTCAGGTTTGGCACTTCGATGCCAACGTAGCCTTTGCCGGGAACCGGCGCCTGAATGCGAATGCGTGATGCCTTCAACGCCATCGCCAAATCGTCCCCGAGCCTGGTAATATTGCTGACCCGCACGCGCGTTCGCCCCGTGCGACTCTCGTTGTATTCCGGCTCCACGCCAAACATCGTAATCGTCGGTCCACGCCTTATCTCCACCACCTTACCCGGGGCGTTGAAGGAACGTAGAGTTTCTTCAATGACGCGGGCTTTATCCTCATCTGATTCCTCGTCCGAGGGAGAAGCCTGGACCGGGTTGAGGATGACTTCAGGGTCGGGCAGGACCCAGGCTTTTACGGGAATTGCATTCTCCAACTCCATGGTTTCGGAGGGGGAGGGGCTGCCTGCAGTCGCAGCCGGATGGGTTTGTTGGGGGACTTCCTCTGGAATTGTGGTTTGGGTGAACTCATGTCGTTTTTCAGCCGCCAGCCGGTGTTGATCGGCTTTTTCCCTCAGGAAGTGCGCGAAGCGCGAGTGGCTGTGTTTGAGTTTTTCAGCTAACCAAGCCACCAGGCTGGACATGGAGAGGTCAATGAGCAGCACAAGCGCGACCAGCAGCCAGGCGATCAGAACGATGATCGATCCTGCCTTTCCCAGCCCATTTTCCAAAAGCCGATAAATCGCGGCGCCGAGCTTACCGCCGCCGGAAGGATCCGAAAGCCCGCCAAAGCTGCTGTCCAGCAATTGGAAACAGGCGAGGAGGTTCAGAAAGAGAAGCACTGCGCCAATTACCCGCTCCGAAGAAACGCTCGGGAACTGGTCCATTTTTGAAAGCAGGAACCAGATGCCGACCAACAGCAGGACCAAAGGCAGCGCGTAGGTTCCCCAGCCGATCCAACGGAGCAACAGGTTCGTCCAAATTTGGGTGAGCCCGCCTGAATGAGAGGTCAGCAAACTCAGAAGAGTCAGAAGACCAATGACGATCAGAATGATGCCGGCGATGTCTACCTTGCGTTCCGATGTGAGAGGTCTGGGCGCAGGGGCGAAAGCCTTCTTTTGGGGAGATGTGGTTTTGCTGGAAGCCCCAGTCGTCCTGGCACGTGTGGGTCGCGCAGCGGTTTTCGTTGTACGGCTCCGCGTCCGGGAAGGAGAGCTGGTTTTTCTAGTGCTCCCGGTCGATTTTTTGGTTTTGCTCGTGGTTGTGCTCCGCGCCATAAAGTTCTCACTCACTTTCGATTGATACTACTGGCAAGTCATTGAGGGCTATCCGCCGCTGATTGCCTCGCATCCGGATCCCATCTTTGAGAAGGGTCAGGAAGAATCCCATCCATCGGAATGAAATTCAAAGAAGCGGCTGTTTTGTCCTCAATGCCTTAAATTATAGCATGCACGCAAATGGGGTTATAATTTCAAGCAGGATTGGAGAAGGATTTTGTCTTTTGAATGCATTAAATAGGCGCTTGTGATGTAAAATCGCTTGCACTTACACCCAAAACGGGTATAATATAGTCACAATTGACACTATTCTAATCAACGACCCCTTAATCACTCGAATTATCTTTGACAACTAATATGAAAATAGCGCAACTATAGTCAATTAGAATCATCAGTTTCTGAATAGTATCGCGTGCATTGAGAGTGGGTTGTAACATCGCTAAGTCGTGGTGAAAAATGGACATATTTGAACTTGAAAAGAAAACTGTAAAACAACTTTCAAAAATTGCGGTAGATTTGAACATCCCGAATTCCAACAGGCTCAAGCGGGAGGGGCTCATTATTAAGATCGCCCAGTCTCTTGCCGAAGCGGAAGGTCTCGAAATGCGAGGAGGTGTTCTTGAAATCATGAATGAGGGAATTGGATTCCTGCGCGCCAACTACCGCATCGGACCTGATGACGTCTACGTTTCGCAAGCGCAGCTTCGCCGCTATGAACTGCGTTCAGGCGACCTCGTGATTGGTCATGTCAGACCGCCGCGTGAGTCGGAACGCCATCACGGCTTGCTTAAAGTTGAGTCGATCAACGGTCTCACTCCTGACGATGCGCGCCGGCGCCCCAGATTCGAAAACTTAACGCCGGTTTTCCCTAACCGCTTGTTGAACCTGGAACATGATCCTCTAAACCTTTCCACCCGTATGATCAACCTCGTGGCGCCGATTGGCGCCGGGCAGCGCGCCATGATTGTTTCGCCGCCAAAGGCTGGTAAAACTACCATCCTGAAAGATATCGCCAACGCCATAAGCATCGTCAACCCGGAAGTCCGGCAAATCATGTCGCTGATTGGTGAACGCCCTGAAGAAGTGACCGATATGGACCGCTCCGTGGAAGCGGAAGTGATCGCCAGCACTTTTGATGAGCCAGTAAACTCCCACGTTCGGATGGCGGAAATCTCTCTCGACAGAGCCAAACGCCTGGTTGAAAACGGTCTGGATGTGGTCATCCTAATGGACTCGCTTACCCGTCTGGCGCGCGCATACAACATGGTGGTCAATCCCTCCGGGCGCACGCTCTCGGGCGGTATGGACCCCTCGGCACTTTATCCTCCCAAACGATATTTCGGCGCCGCTCGCAACATTGAAGATGGCGGCAGTCTCACGATCATCGCGACCGCCTTGGTGGATACCGGCTCAAGGCTGGATGATGTTGTTTATGAAGAATTCAAAGGCACCGGCAACATGGAAATGATCCTTTCCCGCCGCTTGCAGGAACGCCGCATCTTCCCCGCGATTGATATCGAAAAATCCTCCACCCGCCGGGAAGATCTGTTGATGCGCCCTGAAACCTTGCAGCGGGTATGGCTGATGCGCAGAATGTATCTCCAGATGGTTTCCACACCCCCGCAAGGCGCGGGAATGGATACAGCGGTGGCAACCGAGGCGATTCTGCAAAAGATGGAAAAGACCAAGACCAACGCGGAGTTCCTGGAGAACCTGGCAGACATGTAGTTTCTGCCGCGAGAGTTGAGAAAAGTTCATGAACCAAAAAGATAGCAGAAAGACGCCTTCTCGCTTGGGGCGTTTCTCGGGAGCGATTGCATGGGTTTTGGCGGCGGCATGCTGCGCGGGATTGATTTCTTTCCTGTTTTGGCAGCCTGAGATTGCTAGATCCATGGCGCAATATCAGCGAGGGGTTGATGTCAGCGCCCTGCCGACAGCGGACCCAGCCGCACAGAATGTTTCTCTGCCTGTTTTTTCGCCGGCTGAAGAGGCGGAAGGATTAGCGAGAGTTTCGGACCCTAATACCGAAATCTCAAACGAATTCCGCACAGCCCTAACCACCTATACCGTTCAGAACGGTGATTCAGTCTGGGGCATTTCGGAAAAGTTTGGGCTGAGCGTTGAGTCGGTGCTCTACGCCAATTACGACGTTCTGCAGGACCAATCCGATAACCTCATGCCCGGGCAGGTCCTCACCATCCCGCCGACAAATGGTATTCTGCACACCTGGCGCAGCCGCGACAGCCTCAGTTCTGTTGCCTCGCGCTACGGCGCGGATATGAAAGAAATTCTGCTCTTCGTTGGCAACAAACTGGACCTTTCCAATCCCCAGATCGAGCCAGGCACGGTCGTAATGGTGCCAGGAGGTAACCGGGAGCTGGTCAATATTACCTTTGCTGCCGCCACAACCGATGAAAGCGGTAATCTCATCAGCGGTTTTAACGGACCCGGCGCTTGTGCGCTCTCTGGCGCGGGTTTGATGGGAAACGGATATTTCATCTGGCCCTCCGCGGTGCATACCGTGTCGGGCAACAATTTTGGTCCCGGTCACAACGGCATCGATATCGGCGCGGGCATGGGCTCGCCGCTGTTCGCAGCCGACAGCGGCACGGTCGTGTACGCCGGCTGGCTTGAACCGGGATACGGCAATTTTGTCGTCATCGATCACGGAAACGGATTCTCCACCTGGTATGAACACTTGGACAGTATTCATGTCAGGTGTGGGGACAACGTCTTTCAGGGAAGCGTGATCGGTTTGGCAGGCTCCACCGGTAATTCAACCGGAGCCCATCTGCACTTCGAAATCAGGTATGCCGGAATGCCGGTGAACCCCTGGGATTATCTGCCTTAGCGGTGTTATAATCCCTGCGCGCCCCAGTGGCTCAATGGACAGAGCGAGGCACTCCTAACGCCTAGGTTGGGGGTTCGATTCCCTCCTGGGGCATCAAAAAACCACCTTAAGAGGGTGGTTTTTCTGTTTAAATGAGGTTTGCTATTCTTCCAGGTCGTTGAAGTCCACAAAATCGCCGGCGTGGTCACTGTCGAGTCCGCGGCGCACCCAAAGCAGCAGCATATCGCCTTCCTCCACGGTAACTCCCCGCGCGGCGATGATAGGGTCTTCCTTGCGCAGTCCGATCTCGTCCTTGTACTCGAGGAACATGGTCTGCTTTGCTTCCCAGGCGTTTTTACAGCGGTCGAGGAGTTTGCCGCTGTCGAAGGTTCGCAGGGTGGTCAGAAAAGTGTCGTAAAGGAAAGGACCTTCCAATATGCCGACAGCCCAGTTGTGGTCGTCAGTGCGTGCCGGATCGCCCGAGAGCCGTTCAAAAATAGGAGTGGGTCCTTCAATAATTGTAATTTTGTTGTTCATAGTCGCGCAGAATCATACCACATTGTCTGCTCAATTAAATAAATCAGGACCGGTATTTCCGGTCCTGAATAGAAGCATCATTTGGAGGTCTACTTGGCGGTCGTGTTGTTCCAGAACCAGTTGTAGGCGTACCAACCGCCAGTCTTTGCCTGGAGGCGGATGGCAATCTGGGTCAGACCTGCCAGTTCAGCCGGGATATTGAAAGTGGCTGTCAGCTTGCCGCCGGCGCCGCTGTTGAGCGTGCCGACTTCAATGCCGTTGATCCCCATAGTCCACATCTTACCCATGAGTATCGTGAACTCGGTGTCTGCCGGAAAGTCGAAACCATCCACGGAAACGGTCTTGTCCCTTTCAACAGCAACGATATTGAAGTATGGGTACTTGACCACGGGAGCGGGGGTGGTGGGAGCAGGGGCGGGCGTGGATGTGCCGGTGCTCACGTTCCAGAACCAGTTGTAGGAATAATAACCGCCTGTCTTGCTTTCGAGGCGGATGGCAACGCGTTCATGACCTTTGAATTCATCCGGAATATCGAAGGTCGCTTCAAAAGCGCCGGTATCGCCGGAGTTCAGGGTCCCAACTTCAGTCCCATTGACGCCGCGCGTCCACATTTTGTTCATCTTTGCCACAAACTCAACATTCTTGGGGAAATTAGACGCGGTGATGGTGACAGTTTTTCCTGCCTCGACTGATTTGATCATGATGATCGGAATGATTTCCGAGGCTGTGGTCGAAACAGGGGGCTTAGGAGGAGCAGGGACAGGGGCAGGGGCTTCGGGAGGCCAGGTGCCGTTGTCTTTGTCATTCCAGAACCAGTTATAGTAGTAATAGCCGCCTGTCAGACTTTCGATACGAATGGATATCATCGCGCGACCCTTCAGTGTATCCGGGATATTGAAGGTCACGGACATCGAACCGCCAGCGCCGGAGTTGAAGGTAGCTACTTCAATTCCGTTTTCGGCGCGGGTGTTGTATTCACCCATGAGCACCTTCCAATCAAGATTTCCGGGCATGTCTTGGGTCAGAATCGTGACGGTCGCGTCTTTTTTTACTTCGCTGATGGTAAAACTCGGATACGCAGCATGGACCTTGCTGACGCCAAGCATGGACGGCAGGAGCAAGCCCAACAATAAAATAATGGCGAAAAAGCGTTTCTTGTTCATAATCACTCCTTAGATTGATTGAAGGCTCATGTTGTACCTAATTAGACGTATTAACAAGCGATTTAGTTCCAATGAGAATTCTAAACGCAAAAGCTTGAAATTTCAACATCTAAAAAAACATTATAATCTGCTGGTATGGAGAAAGATACTATAAAAACTAAAATGCTGCCGCAAAAAGCTTGTTTGGCGGTTTTCATGGCAGCAGGTTTGCTCGGGCTGGCTGGTTTGTGCCTGGCGGGCAGAACCTACCTTGGCGGGCGCAATAAAAATGTGATGGCATTCCTCCGCGCTCCTGAGAAGCATCCGGAGTACGTCCTCGATGCTCTCAGCCGCTGCGGTGAGGCGCCGTTTCTGCTGCCGAGCCGGGGTTTTGTTGGCTACCTTTGGGACGATTCGTTCAGGCTATTCCACCGCCACCAGGGCATTGATATTTTCGCTGGTACAGAAGCGGGAAAGACGCCTGTTTACGCGCCTTATGACGGCTTTTTGACCCGCGAAGAGGGCTGGCATTCCAGCCTCATCATCCGCGTTCCGCGAGACCCGCTGCAGCCAGACCGGCAGATATGGCTCTACATGACCCACATGGCGGACGCGGACGGAAATTCATTCATCGAAGGCGCATTTCCCCCTGGGACATACGAGAAACCGGTGTTCGCCGGTGATCTGCTGGGCTATCAGGGCGATTATTCCGGTAATCCCGTCCGACCTGTAGGCGTGCATTTGCACTTTTCGATTGTTCAGGATGACGGAGCGGGGAAATACCTCAACGAGCTGGACATTCTCAACACGCTCGACCCAAGCCCATACTTTGGCTTCGAACTCAACGCGAAATCGCTGAAAAGCTCTGAAATCCCGGGATGTGTGCCCTAAGTTCGCGGATATTGGCGATTCAACCTGAGATTGGCTATAATGTGCGGGAGTAAGAAAAGGAGTACCCATGCAGGAACTAACCCCAAACGTCTCAATCCAACAAAACGCACTCGGCTTATTTACCGGCATTGTCCATACGACAGAAGGCAAGATCCTTATCGATTCCCCCTACCGCACGGATGATACCAAAACCTGGGGCAGCCTAGGCGCGAAGTCGAATTCCGTCTTTTTGGTGCTGCTCGATACGCAGTACGACCGCATGCTCAGTGCCAAAGGCAGCGACTGCATCATTATCTCCCATTCAGACTATCTCCTCCCAGCGCGACCGCGCCAGCAGGCGGTAAAACTGCAAGAGGAACTACTCGGCACGGGTGAAGGTTATGAATCCAGCAGTTCATCCAACCGACCCTATTCGCCCGAGATCAGTTTTGACGAAAACATGAACCTGTTCTTTGGTGGAACGCATGTGGCGCTGGAGCACCATCCCGGTTCGAATTTGGCAGGAATCTGGGCGATCCTACCCGAGGAAAAGGTGGTTTTCGTGGGGGACAGCGTCATGGTGGATCAGCCGCCATTTCTGGCGTACTGCGATCCGGCTGCCTGGGCGGCTGACTTGAAGATTCTGGCTTCCCGGACGTATAAAGGCTACCAGATCGTTTCTTCCCGCGCAGGTGTGGTTACCCAGGATCAGGTGAGGGTAATGGGTAAACTGATGACCTTCATCCAGAACAGCATTGCTTCTTTACGGGAGAAGGGCGCCGATCTGGACACTTACCTCGCGTTGATACCGCGCATTCTGAAGCGGATCGAGTACGCGCCGGCTGAGGGGGAATTGTTTTATAACCGTCTCCGTTGGGGACTGACGACCTTTTTTGAATTGAACCAAGCTTCGGGAGCAAACTAAATGGCAGCAATGATAGCAGGTTACGAGCCCGCGATCGAACTGACGCGCGGGGGAATTGTGGAATGTGTTCACTTCGGCGCAATGGCAGTGGTCGATTCCGGGGGCGCTCTCTTAAGCGCGCTTGGGGACCCTTACCTGGTGACCTTTCCGCGCAGCTCCATGAAGCCGCTGCAAGCCCTGCCTTTTGTCGAAGACGGCGGTCCGGAACATTTTGGACTGACCGAAAAAGAGCTTGCCATTATATGCGCCTCGCACCACGGCACCGATGAGCATGTGCAAGTTTTGCGCTCCATCCACACCAAGGCAGGTTTGCAGGAATCTAACCTGCAGTGCGGCGTCCACTGGCCCTCAGACAAAGCCACGAGCCTCGCCATGCGGGCGCGCGGGGAGGAGCCAACGCCCTACCGCCATAATTGCTCCGGAAAACACAGCGGGATGCTCGCGCAGGCGGTTTTGCACGGATATTCCAGGGAAAACTACCTTTCAATGGACAATCCCCTCCAACAGCGCATTTTGAAAACGGTCGCGGAGATGTGCGACCTGCAGCCTGGAGACATGCCAATTGGAATTGACGGCTGCAGCGCGCCGGTCTTCGCGATGCCGCTTTATAACTACGCTCTGGCAATGGCGCGTCTGGCGCAGCCGGATGGGCTGGGCGAAACCCGCGCGGCTGCCTGCCGGAAGATCACCCATGCTATGATGGCTTACCCGGTAATGGTGGCTGGTCCACATGGGCTTGACAGCGTTTTGATGGACCTGATGCAGGGCAGGGCAGCCGTGAAAGGCGGCGCGGAAGGCTACCAGATGGTCAGCCTGATGCCCGGCGCATGCGGAAAAGGTTCGCCGGGAATCGGCGTCGCGTTCAAATTCAGCGATGGCGACCCAGACCGGCGGGCGACTTATGCGCTCATCGTCGCCCTGTTCAAAGCCTTAGGTTTTGAGGCGGAAATAGCAAGTGAAGCGTTCAGCTCCTTCAATACCCCCATTCTGGAAAATTGGCGCGGTCTTGAAATCGGTCAGATCCGAATGGCGAAACCTATCAGCCTCAAAAGAACCTGGTAAGCAGAAATGGACCAGATCCAGGAACATCGGGAACGCCTCGCGCGGGTGAAAGAACGACTGCATCATCGTTTTGGCACACCAATCTGGCATGTACAGATGCCCGCGGTGGACGAATTGGTCTGCACCATCCTCTCGCAAAACACCAACGACATCAACCGTGACAAGGCTTTTTATGCCCTGAAAGAGCGCTACAGCGACTGGGAAGCGGTCCGGGATGCGGATCCGAACGAACTGCAGCACGTTATTCGGGTCGCGGGGCTGGCAAACCAGAAGGGTCCCAATATTCAGGCAGCCCTGCGGGATATCACGCAAGCCCGCGGGGAAATCGACCTGGATTGGTTGAAGGAATTGAGCACGGAAGAAGCCCGCGCATGGCTGGTCAGCCTAAAGGGGGTGGGACCAAAAACCGCCGCGATCGTGATGGTATTCTCGCTGGGAATGCCGGCTTTTCCGGTGGACACGCACATTTACCGCGTCACGGGGCGCATCGGTTTACGTCCCAAGGAGCTCGATATCACCAAGACCCACGCCTACCTTGAAAATATCGCCGAACCCGCGGATTACGACAGTTTGCATCTCAACCTGATCGACCTCGGGCGGGAAGTCTGCCAGGCGCGCAAGCCGAAATGCCCGGGCTGTCCGGTTTTGGATTTGTGTCAGTTCCCGGAAAAGACGCTCTGACCCGGCTGGTTCAGCCAGCAAGTTCCCCAAGCAAAGACCAGGGTCCGGTCCACGTGACGCGGACGCTGCGTTCCTGCCCGAGCAGGTTCTGCTCCGCTTCCACGAAGACAAGGCGGTTGGTCGGCGTTCTGCCGCGCCAGCGTTTTTTGGACTTTCCTTCAAAGAGCACCGGAACATTTTGCCCGAGAAAGGCGGCGTTGAGGCTGCCGACAACTTCTTTTTGCAGGTCCTCCAGCGCTCTGAAGCGGCGCATTTTTTCCTCAGGTGGGACGTCATCGGGAAGGTAGCGGGCGGAATAGGTGCCGGGTCGGGGTGAGTAGCGGGCAAGATGAGCGACATCCAGCTTGAGATCCGCCAGCGTTTCGTAGGTGTTCTGGAAGGCGACTTCGCTTTCGCCGGGGAAGCCGACGATGATATCGGTGCCGATCGAGACGCCCGGAACGCGTTCGCGGATTTGGGCAATCAACTCGCGGTATTGGCTGTTGGTGTAGCCGCGCCGCATCATCTTGAGGATTTCGTCATCGCCTGCCTGCAAAGGGACCTCAATGTGGGGCATGACCTTCGGAAGCGCGGCGACGGAGTCAATCAATTCGGGGGTCATCCAATTCGGGTGGGAGGTCAGAAAGCGCAGCCGCAGCAAGTCGGGAATTTCGGAAAGGTCGGCAAGCAACTGCGGCAGGTGATAACCGCCTTCCAGGTCCAGACCAAAGCGGTCAACGATCTGCCCGAGCAGAACGAGCTCCTTAGCGCCGCCGGCGACGAGGCTGCGGGCTTCCTGGAGAATTTTTTCCGGGTCGCGGCTGCGTTCTTTTCCGCGTTTGCTCGGAATGACGCAGTAAGTGCAGGCGTGCGAGCAGCCAAGCACGATTGGAAGGTTCTCGGAGACGGCATGCGCCTCCAGAGGGGGCAGCCCGAAGGCGCTGTCCAGGACGTCATCGACCCGTTCGCGCCAGGCTTCCGCGTCTGCGTGCTGGATCCGCCCTTCGAGCGCGCGCAGGAAGGGTTCGGGGTCTGAAGGCGCGGCAAAAATGTCCACCCAGGGGAAGCGTTTTTCAAGAGCGCGGTTGCCGTGGATGCCGATCAGGCAGCCCATCAATCCGATGATCAGGTTGGGATTGGCAAGCTTGAGCGGACGGAGCGAGTTGAGCCGCCCCAATGCGCGGTCCTCGGCGCTCTGCCGCACGACGCAGGTGTTCAGGACGATCAAATCCGCCCCTTCTGCTTCAGGGGCAGCAGTCAGCCCAAGGGATTCCAAAGCCCGTGCCAGGCGGTTGGAATCCGCGACATTCATTTGACATCCTTCGGTCCAGATATGGTAACGCATCGGCACCCATTATACTTGACAGAGCGCGGGGAAATCGCCCTTGCGGTCGGAAAGAAAAATCCATTTTTATCAAGCATAGAGGCAAATCCTTGGGGCGCGGGTATGCCGTGCCCGGAAAAAGCAGGTTTGGTATGCCGATTCCTGCCAATTGATTCCGATATAAACTGGGTAGAAAACAAAAAATATTGGATGATCAATAACTGAAAAATTGACATCCTTACGGGCGGAAGATGTTATAATCTTTTCTGACGGCTGATTAGTGCAAACGAGGTGAATATGGATTTTAAAGTTACTGAATACAAACGCGCGTGTGTGGTGAAGGGGCTCGGTCGGATCGATAGCGCTGTCGCTCCTGACATTGAACGGCTTCTGACAGAGTTGATCGAGAAAAACAAAGCCATCATTTTCGACATGAATGATATTGACTTTGTTTCAAGCGCTGGTTGGTGGTCGATCATCCGCGTTCAGAAAGAACTCAAGAAGCGCGGGAGGGATAATTTGATCCTGGTTGGTTTGTGCCAAAATGTGCGCGAATCGATGGATTTGATTGGCATCCTGCCTTACTTTACCATCTATGATGAATTGATCGACGCCATCGCCAGCGTCTAAATGCTAAAATTAAACGGAGGTTGAGAAATTTCAGCCTCCGTTTTTACCTCAACAACCGTTATTCAAGGTTGACTATGTAACTTGCTTTTTCCCTCGTGAAGGGAGTCGTGCCCGAGATGACCAGCACGACTTTTTGAACGCCTTCCCCCTGAAACATTGAGGCATCAATGGAAAGCTCGCCCTGGAAGGCGTAATGTTCCACGTTGACTCCGCTCTTGGAGTAGGTTACGACGCTGAGGTTCATGGTTTGGGGCAGTTTGTTCTGCACCCGAACGAAACCGTCGCCGGTCCAGCCGCCAAGGTCGCTTTCGAGGTCCGAGGCATAGCCAATCGCGTCGATCGCGAAGTCGTCAATTGCCATTCCCTTTCCGTTCACCGCGGCATCGGTCACGTAGTCGAAACGGAGCGTCACCTCGCTGCCGGCGAACTTGGAAAGGTCAACTTCCTCGTCAAGCCAGCCAGCAGACTGACCGTTCCAGCCGCAGCCGTAGCTGTTGCCGGAGGGGTTGGAGGTTGTGCAATACTTGGAATTCAGGATTTCCCAGTTGACGCCGTCGGTTGTGGCGCTGATGTAAAGGTAATCGTAATCTTCTTCAAGGTCGTACCAGGTCTTGAAGGTCAGGGCAACACCGCCAGTGACATCGCTGAGGTCGAAGGTCTGCGAAAGTGAAGCGTTCGATTCATCCCCGGCGTTGGACCAGACGAAGTATTCGCCGGAACTCGGGGTGGAGAAGGGAAGCAGATTGACCGCGTCAGAGGCGTCTATCTGTATGTTCTGCAGATTGCCGCACTCGATCTCAATGTAATCCACGCCGTATTGGTAGACGCTGCCGTTTACCTTCGTCGGGCAGCTCATCACGGATTTTTCTACATCTACCGCGCTGGGATTGTAGCTTTGGTAGTCGTAGCGCCCGTCCTCAACGCGCGAGTCCTGCAGCAGGTTCGCGACTGCCCAATCAGCGAAGAACTCCTCACCCGTGTAGGGCTTGCCGGTGCTTGGATTGACCAGGTTGAGTTCGTTCATTACCTTCTCGATGCCCACGAATCCATTCTCATCGTGCCGCACCAGCGCTTTGGTCGCATCCTCCCCGAAGCGGTCGAGGAAATAGACCATGAAAAGGTAAGAAGCGCCATAGTGCGGACCGTTGCTGCCGATATCGCCGGACCAGTCGTTGAGTTGCATGTCGGGGTTGTACATGTACAGGCGGTCAAAACCGCCGGCGTCATATCCGTTGACGTGCTCCGCAAGCATGGAGAAGCCTTCGTTTACCCAGGATTCTTCATTCTTATCCTGGTACCAGTGAATCATATGTTGAAATTCGTGCGCCATTGTGCCGTAGATGTAATCATCTCCGAGGTCAACGTTATCGGCGCTGAGCAGGAACATTTCGTGCGCGTTTGAATAGGGATGGGCGTCCGGGTGGAGCTCATCGGCGGAGGAATAATAGCCGGCGAGGTTCACGCCCAGGTTGCGGGCATAAAGCACGTAGAAGCGCGGGTCGCCGTCCACGCCGGGGTTCCATTCCTGACCGAAAAATTCGCGGTTGGTGGGGATGATTTCCTTGTCGAAGGTGTCTGCGAGAGTTTTCAGGTCTCTTTCGTTGAAGCGGACACCGTTTTCGATCCAGAAATAGATGTTATCGCCAACGTACTGCAGGGTGGCGTCGATCTGGGAATTGATATTCGTGTCGGTGTTGGTAGTCCAGAAGGTTTTCTGGTCGCCGACGGAATAGGGGGCTTCCGTGTCGATCAACTCGCTGGGCACATCGGGCTTTCCGCCCAGGCGCGATGCCAGGTCGATGGGATCGTTGATGGGCATCGTGGTTTGGTTGAGCTCAGCGAGGGTTTGGGCGGCTTTTTCCTGCTCAACCGCGTCCAGCGACAGGGTGCTCGGGTCCACGAAGGGGGTGGGGGTAGCTTCTCCGAAGCTGAACGGCGTTTCCATCGCCGGAATGGCTGTGGAGAGAACATTCATTGAAAGGATGGTCGTTCCGGCAATCATCACGAGGCATAAACAAACCACACACAAAATCAGAATCGCTGTAATGATCAGCACAATTTTTACAGAATTATTCATATTTATTCTCACTTTTCCGACCGCCGCCATAACCGCGCGGCAGCCTGCCAAACATTGTACCCAATCTGCGGGATTTGGGAAACAGATAATCTAAGGTTTTTTTCAGCATCAATTTCAGGTAAAAGATCTTGGTTAATTGGCCTGAAGGAAAGCAGTTTTATACCTTCCTGCCGGCAGACAACATGCCCAGAACCTTTGAGTTGCTGACATCATTACTGCGGTTATGAGCATTTGAAGCAGTATTTTGGTAATGAGAATTTACAGGAAGGCACAAGTAAATGGTCGTGTGAATTTAGTTTCAAAACCCCAAGAAATTAAATCTCTTTAAATCGTTGTGTATGCCTTCTAAACGAACAGGGTTGAGGACAAGTTGCGGGGATCTGTTTCGCACGCGTTTCCCCGCCTTCAACTATCGATCTCCAAAAAAGGTGTATCAGGTAAATTCATACAAAGGCGCGGCATTTTTCGAAGGGCGTGGTTGAGGACAATCCGAACCACAATTATGCAATCTTATGAGCATCCTCAACCCGCCATTGAGGGCGTTGTCATATCTATCCCGCCAAGTCGGTGATTTGATTTTGATTGCGGCGGGTTGGAAGCGGTAAGGTCCAACCTCAATTTCCAATTTGACCGCTTCCAACCACGCCCTACCGGCGGCAGAATTTCGTGGATCATTTTGCAGCCTTATGGTCGTCCTCAACCCGCCATCAAGTCATATTCATTCCGGCGAATTGGAAGCGGGAGAGGCGACCGAAGGACAGGGTTTTCAACGCTTCCAATTTCGCCCGGAGGAAAAATCGCGATTCATATTGGACGCATTTTTTATTGTTGGGTGCGAATCTATTGTAGGGCGCGATTGGGGACGAAGAACCGATGAATGGAAACCCATTAATCCGGCCCCAATCCGCCGTTTAGGAGCGTTGTCATGGTCATTGCGGCGAATTGGAAGCGGGGAAGGCGACCAGAGGACAGGGTTTTCAACGCTTCCAATTCCGCCCTACCGGCGGCAAAAAATTCGTGAATCACATTGGACGCTTTTTTGTTGTGTGCGAATCTATTGTAGATACCGTCTTAAAAGTCAAGATGAAAAATTGAATTGGCGGTCATAATCAGGGTCAAAAGGCATCTGAGACTTCAAAACACCATAAACAATATGCAGTAACTTTCGCA
>JAGVUP010000079.1 GCA_019136215.1 Chloroflexota bacterium
AGACCTTGCAGGCAAGAATGACACTGAGCTGCGTGATATCCTCATCAAAGCTGCCGAAGGACGACTTGAGCTGACGGATGGCGCCCTGGAAGAAGCCATCAAATGGATTAAACAGCAGTAAGATACAGATTTAGAATTGAAACGCGCCTGACTTCAACCAGTCAGGCGCGTTTCTTAATTCCCAAGCGGCTTATTACTGGTTAAGGCGCAGGGGGCAGCCAGCGACCATGAAGACCACGTCTTCCGTGGCAGCCGCCAGTTTCTGGTTTGCTCTCCCTAAAGCGTCCCGGTAGACGCGTCCCAGTGGATAAGGCGGCACCAACCCCATGCCAACTTCATTGGAAACGATGATCCACCGCGCGTTGGATTTCTTCATGCAGGCAAGTAGTGCGTCAACTTCTTCCAGCAGCGCCTGGCTTGCTTCGCTTTCGACGGCGGTTTCGGGCAGCCGCAGGATGACGTTGCTGGCAAGCAGCGTGAGGCAGTCCAGCAAAACCACGTCCGCGGGCTCCTGCTCCAAGGCTTGGCAGACCGCAGCGCCGACCTTAAGCGGCGCTTCGAGCGTGCGCCAGGTTGCGGGTCTCCTGGCGCGGTGGGCTTGGATGCGGGCTTCCATTTCCGCATCACCAGCCTGTGCGGTGGCGACGTAAAGGACGCTGCCGCCATTTTGGAGGGCAAGGCGCTCGGCGTGGCTGCTTTTTCCGCTACGCGCGCCGCCCAGAATGAGGGTCAGCGGGGCAGTCATGTTTTTCAGCGCACTTTGAACTGCCTCCAGCGAGGAAAGAAAATCGGGTTCAGAGAAAACTTCAAGAGTAACCACCCCGCGGTAATCCGCGCGTAGTTTCTGCATGACGACTTTCAGCTCCTCCGGGGGAACACGCTCAAGAGAGTTGTGGTCGCGTTTGGCGACGCCGTGCATGTGCACCACGCGTGTCCGCGGCAGCGCTTTTTCCAGATAGGGCAAAACGGGGATTTTGTCCAGCCACAAATGTCCGATATCCACACAGCGGCTGACCGGTATTCGCGCGAGCACGGCGTCATAAAAGTCTGGCGGGTAGCCTTCCAGGTTTTCGACCGCCAGCTTTTCGGGACTGCCAACCCATTCCGCCGCGATTTCCAAAGCCCGGACTGCTTGGTCCTGCCAGCGGCGCAGTGCGTCTTGATCGGTAGAATGGCGGACTCGCCTGCCGTCCAGATGCAGCACGTATGCCCAGGGATTCAGTCCGCGGGTAGCATCGATGACGCGCCTGGCTTTCTGCAGCGATTTGTCTTGGGCGGTGCCGTCATCCGCCAGTTTGAGATCGAGGGGCAGGTGGACCGTGTAGCTCAGGTCGCAGAGGCTTGCCAGGCGGTTCAGTTCGTCGATGACAGTCTGATCCGGCAGATTGTTATAGGCGGGGGAGCCGTCTTCCGGCTCGTCAACTTCAAAAAGCACGAGTTCCACATCCCGCACCTTTCCGGCGAGATAGCGTACGTTCGGGAGGATATCGTCGGGGATGATGTAGGATGTGGCGCCGAGGCGGAAAGGGAGGTTTTTCATAGTCGGATGCAGAGGGTGAGGAGAGTCAGGGTTTCAATGACTTCAACGATGAAGCCAAAAACATCGCCGGTGACGCCGCCGATTTGTTTCCGGGCGAGCCCAAGCAGAGCGAAAGCAGCAAGAAAGGCTGCGCCAAGCGTCGGCAGGCTGCGCAGCCCGAGCAGCGCGCAGAGGGCGAGCGGAATGAGAGCGCCCCAGATCAAAGCGGGTTTCTTGAGCCCGGAGGTAAAGTCGGCGCCCATGCCGCCGGGGCGTGCAGATGGCTGCATCCCTGCCAGGAGGATGAACCAGCGGCTGAGGCTGGCAGCCAGCATGATGGTAAATATTGTCCCTTCGGGCGGCAGGGATGCCAGCCCTGCGAATTTGAGCAGCAGCGTGACTCCCAAACCAATCGCGCCGATCGCGCCGAGGTGGGAATCTTTCATGATGGCAAGCCGCCGTTCGGCATCACTGGCATGGAACAGACCGTCGCAGCAGTCCGCGAGCCCGTCGAGGTGCAGCCCGCCGGTAAGTAGGCTCCAAACCATCAGAGCCAGTCCCGCGCAAATTAGCGGCGGAAAAATCAGGGAAGCTGCCCACCATACTCCGGCTGTCAGCGCGCCAATCACCAGCCCAACAAAAGGATACCAGGGCGCGGCACGGCCGCTATCGCCGGGCTGCCAGTCTTTTGGCGCCGGAATGGGGAGGGTGGTGAGCAGGTTAAAAGCGATTCTCAGATACTTCATGCTTTTTTGCTCACTCCTGCTTCGCTGAACGTTGCCATCTCATTCAAAACCTTGCATGCGGCTTCCACCAGCGACATTGCCAACACCGCTCCGGTTCCTTCCCCAAGGCGCATATGCAGGTCGAGCAGCGGCGTCAGCCCGAGCCATTCCGTCATGAGATGATGCCCGAGCTCCTGGGAACCGTGGGCGGAAATCAGGTAATCCCTGACCTGAGGGGCGATCAGCGCGGCGATCATCGCCGCGGCGGTTGAGATGAACCCGTCGATCACTACCGGTCGGCTATTGGCGGCAGCGGCGAGGATCGCGCCCGCCAAACCGCCGATCTCAAAACCGCCGACCTTCATCAATAAATCAATTCCGTTGGCAGGATCGGGCTGGTTTACCAGCAAAGCGCGCTCAACGGCAGAAACTTTGCGGTTTAAGCCTTCGTCGTCCAGACCAGTGCCGCGCCCGACGAACTCACAGGCAGCTCTGCCGGTCACAACCGCGGCAATTGCGGCTGAAGGAGTAGTGTTGCCGATGCCCATATCTCCGGTGGCGAGCACGTCGAGCCCGCGGGCAATCTCCGCCTCCACTACTGCCGCTCCGGTCAGAATCGCCTGTTCCGCCTGCTGGC
>JAGVUP010000160.1 GCA_019136215.1 Chloroflexota bacterium
GGCGCGCTTCCAATCCACCAACAAACCCTCAATCAATTAAGAAAAATGCCACTTGGAACTCTGTCGAAGGCGGATTGAGGGCACGATATGTTCGTCAGTCATATTGTTCACGACGCCCTCAATCGCGCCTACGCTGGAAACATTCAATAAACAAGATCCTGGTTGAGGCATGATAAAATTGATACATCAGTTCGAAGGAGCATATTATGACCTACCACGTTGCCCCAGATTTCTCTCGCGAAGAACAAATCCGCGGTCTGATTGAGCAGATCAGCGCCTATATTGAGCATTTTCACCACGGATCAGTTGAGTTGATCAGCGTTGAGGGCGATACGATCCGGGTGCGCCTTGGCGGCGCTTGCGCTGATTGCGAGCTTTCCACTCAGACTCTGCAGGGATGGGTCGCAGGCACGATTCGGCAGTTTTTTCCTGAAGCTGTAATAATTTCTGTTGAATGAGCAGTTTGATCAAGAATGGACAAAGAAGGACCTTTTTCCTGTTAGTTAACAATTGTTCAAGTGGCTTAATTCCAGCGATTCTCAATATGGAAAAAACAGGGGAGGGCATGGTACAACAAATGCAACCGGGAGGGAAAAAGGAGCGAGTATAGGATGAAAGACAAACTTTGTATTGGAGAGATGATCCAGGCATTACGCAAAGATATGGAAACCTTTCCCGATCACCGCAGGGGACAAAACCGGCAATATGACATAGCTGACGCGGGGATGGCGGCATTTTCCGTTTTCTTTACCCAATCAGCCTCATTTCTGGAGCACCAACGCGCGGTCAACCTGCTGAGAGGGCGCTCAAAATTCCAGAGTTTGTTTTTGAACCAGAAGATACCGAGTGACAACCATATCCGCACTCTCCTGGATGGGGTTGATCCGGCAGCATTGAGCCAAACATGGTCGTGCATGTTTCATGAAATAGAGGATAGCGGGTTGATCGATCAATATCGTGATGGAGAAGGGCGGCTGTGGATCGCCGTTGATGGGACGGAATACTTTTGTTCCCAACAGATCCATTGTCAAAACTGCTCTCATCGGGAACGCGCCAATGGAAAGACGGAATATTTTCACAGTGTCCTCACGCCGGTGATCGTCCGATCCGGAGTTTATATGTCCGCAGGATGGGCATGAAAACAGGATTGTGAGATGGCTTAATTCGCTTTAATTTTCTTTATAAACGAATGTGATACAATTTAGTGGTAAAAATTTTTATGCAAGAAAATGGAGGGAATCACGATTATGTTTTTTCAAAAAATTTTAAAATCGGAGATTTTCCGTTCAATTTTAGCTGCAGTTGCTGGTGCAATTCTTGAGTTTTTTTTGGCGATTATTTTTGAGGACTACTTCCGCAATCTTTATCGAAGAGCTAGTCGTATTGTCCGATATGTAGTCTCTAGATTTAAACTAACTTTTGATACAAAAGCAATTGAAAATTTCCATATTGGTAAGCATTCAACCCCTGTTGTTGTTTTAGAGGGTTATGGTAGTTATCGTCGAGCTTACTATGAGACACACCGGATTACTACCACTCTTGATCAAGAAGATCTTCAGTTACCCAAGCCTTTACTGAAGAATCGAAAATTAGTGGAAGAAGAACAATTAAAGATTAAGAATGAATCTGGCAATCCAAGATACCATAATGGTCCAATGGTAGCTCTTGACAGTTACAGTATTGCTCGGACCCCGTTTTTTGAGGACCCATGTCTCACCTTAAATTTTATTAAAACCGATTACTACACCTTTTTAGCTACATCTCTTAAGATGAACTCAGTTGTTGAGGATGAAAATCAAGAATTTGATACACTAAAACATAAGTATCTAAGCGGAAGATCATTAACTGACCCCTGCAAATTTATTGCAACATCTTTTGGTGTAAATCTTTGTGTTATAACGAGTGACAATTACACGTTAATAGGCAAGCGATCTGATATTGTCTCAAACTATAGGAGAAGGTTTCAGGTCGGTGTTTGTGAATCTGTAATTCCAACACTAGATTCTGATCCTGATACAAATCCTATAGATCTTTATAGGACAGCTATAAGAGGAGCCCAAGAAGAGTTGGGGATTGAAATTCAAAAAAAGAATGTCAGATTCTTTAGTTTGTGTGTTGATGTAGATTATTATCTTTATGGATTGACGGGCATGATTGAGACCGATAGAACTTTAGCTCAGTTACAATCTAGAAGGTCGCTCGGCTTCAAAGACAAAATTGAATCATCGGAGATGGTTCCGCTAGAGTTTAATCCAAAAGCTATCTTGAAGTTCATTGAGAATAACGGCGGGGTATCTGAATGGCATCCCGCATCATTTGTTGCAACAATTCAGTCTCTCGTAAATCACTATGGTATTAAGCCCGTAGAGAAAATATTTCTTTAATTAATTACCTGGCTCAGCGTAATCATGAATTCTGGACAAAGCCGTGATCACTGAATAACACTTACTAAGTAAACCATATACAATCAAAAATCCATTTTTCGTTCGGCTGACGATGACTTAACCCAACTCGCGGTAAGTAGGCACGCTCGGCGCAAAAATTTCTCGCTGGACGGTTTCCAACAGGGTCTCCCCTTTCAGGTCCTCAACGGTATAGCAAACCGCATTCATCTTGTTCGCAAGGTCTTGCGCCAGACCGCTATCGAATACTTTCTGCTCCATATTGATCACCACACTGTGGATATTCTCAATGGCAAACATGCCCGCCAGCTCAGCGACTTCCTCCGCCACCAGCCTCCCGGGAACGAGCGGCACATTACCGGCGCCATCCGTCAGCACAATCAGGAGGGGCTGCACATCCGGATGGAGGATCTTCTCGCGCTTGATGACCTCATATGCCATCTGAAGCCCGGCAGCCAAAGGCGTC
>JAGVUP010000215.1 GCA_019136215.1 Chloroflexota bacterium
ATCTGGCGCGCCAGCATCCAGATCGCCAGCCCGCTCACCAGCAGCGCTGCTGCCACCCGCGCGAATTCACCCGCGCGGGAGCGTTCATTCGCTCCGGTCATCAATTCTCCAGTCGTAAAATCGCCATGAAAGCTTCCTGGGGGATTTCCACACTCCCGACCATTTTCATGCGTTTTTTTCCGCGTTTTTGCTTTTCGAGCAGTTTCTTTTTGCGGGTGATATCACCGCCGTAACACTTAGCCAGCACGTCCTTCCGCAGGGCTTTTACGTTCGCACGCGAGATGACCCGCCCCTCTGCGTACGCCTGGATTGGGATTGTGAAGAGCTGCTGCGGGATGATTCCTTTCAACTTGCTGACCAACGCCTGACCTTTATGGTAGGCATCCTGACTGTGAACGATTGCTGTCAGGGCATCCACCGGTTCTTCGTTCAGCAAGATTTGCAGCTTCACCAAATCGCCCGCCCGATACTCCAGAAACTTGTAATCCATCGAGGCGTACCCTCGGGTATTGGACTTGAGCAGGTCGAAGAAATCGACAATGATTTCGGAAAGAGGAATCTCAAAATTGAGCTGCACGCGGTTTGCCGCAGGGTATTCCTGGTTCACGTAAATCCCCCGCCGCTTGCGCACCATCTCCATAATCACGCCGTAGTATTCCGTAGGACTGAAGACCTCCAGCGCCATCCAAGGCTCGTAGATTTCCTTGATTCTGCCTTCTTCCGGCAGATCGGCAGGCGAGTCGATGATGATCGTGCTCCCGTCGGTAAGGTCAACCTTGTATTCAACTGAAGGCGCGGTAAAGACTACGTCCAAGTCGTATTCACGCTCGATCCTCTCTTGAATGATCTCCATGTGGAAGAGCCCTAAAAAGCCGCACCGGAAGCCGAAATTGAGAGCCTCCGAGGATTCGGGCTCGTAGGTCAGCGAAGCATCGTTGAGCTGCAGCTTCTCCAAAGCCTCTTTCAGGTCAGGGTAGTCCTCGCCCTCCACCGGATAGACGCCCGCAAAGACCATCGGTTTGGCTTTGCGGTAGCCCGGCAGGGGCGCGTCCGCCGGATTGGCAGCGTTGGTGATCGTGTCGCCGACCCGGCATTCTGAAACAGTTTTGAGCCCGGTCGCGATATAGCCCACGTCGCCCGCGCTCAACCGGTCGATCGGGATCAGGTTGGGCGAGAAGATGCCGATTTCCACCGGGACAATTTTTGTACCGGTCGCCATCATCGCGATTTTGTCGCTGCTGGTCAGGCTGCCGTCAAAAACCCGCACGTAAGCGATCACGCCCTTGTACGAGTCGTAATGCGAGTCAAAAACCAGTGCCCTCAATGGCTTTCCGGAGGAACTTTGCGGCGCTGGCACGCGTGAGGCGATCGCTTCCAGCACTTCCTCGACCCCCAAGCCAGTTTTCGCGCTGATCGGTATGATTTCCTCTTCATCAACGCCCAACAGCATGATCAGATCGCGTTTGACCCCCTCCACATCTGCTGACTGCAGGTCTACTTTGTTGAGGACCGGGATAATGACCAGGTTCGCGTCCAATGCCAGGTAGAGGTTCGCGAGCGTCTGCGCCTCAATGCCCTGGGTGGCGTCCACCACCAAAACCGCTCCCTCGCAGGCATACAGCGCGCGGCTGACCTCGTAGTTGAAGTCCACATGCCCGGGCGTGTCGATCAGGTTAAACTCATAGTCCCTGCCATCCTTGGCGTTGTAGATCATCCGCACAGCGGATGCCTTAATGGTGACGCCCTTTTCACGCTCAAGGTCCATCGAATCCAGGACCTGCGCCGTCATCTCACGGTCGGAGATCGTGTTGGTCATCTGCAGCATTCTGTCTGCCAGGGTGGACTTTCCGTGATCTACGTGCGCAATGATGCAAAAATTTCTAATGTTTTCCATATGTCTCTCAGTTTAGCCTATTATACCTGTACACTGCCTGCAGACCACAGTTGCCAAGCCGGATCATCTGGACGTTCTTCAATGCTTGCGCTCTCTTTTTGTTCGCTGACCGCAATTAGAGTTTTATTAATATAGCCCAGACCTTGTATGAATCAACCTCTTAGGGACAAGCTGTTGTATAATTTTCTTTGTCGAGACTGGAGAATATCCTCCAGACTATATAGTAAAAGCTTTTTAAGGAGAAACATGAACAAATACGAATGCATCGCCTGTGGTTACATCTATGATCCTGCCATCGGTGACCCTTCTGCCGGAATTGAACCTGGCACCCCGTTTGAAGACCTGCCCGAAGATTGGGTTTGCCCCGATTGCGGTGTTGGCAAAGATCAGTTCGAAAAGATCAGCTAATTCCCGTTGTTTCAACCATCATTCAATAAAACGACCTGAGTGTATCGGGTCGTTTTTGTTGTTATCCCCCTATCAACCCCAAAAATGCGTTTTTGTACAAAAAAACCTGTTCTGATTCCAGGGAATGGCGTATAATCAAGCCACTATACTCGTTCAAGATTGGAGGAAAATTTTTATGGCAAGTGTTACGTACGATCATGTTTGGAAGCGTTATGGCGATGTCGTCGCCGTGCAAGATTTAAATCTTGCAATCGAGGATAAGGAGTTCCTGGTTCTTGTTGGTCCTTCCGGCTGCGGCAAGACGACCGCTCTGCGCTGTCTGGCTGGCTTGGAAGAAATCTCAGAAGGTACTGTCAAGATTGGCGACCAGGTCGTCAATGATGTCGCTCCTAAAGACCGCGATATCGCGATGGTCTTCCAGAGCTATGCCCTCTACCCGCACATGTCTGTCTACGACAACATGGCATTCGGTCTGAAACTGCGCAAATTCGACAAAGCCGATATCGACCGCCGCGTCAAAGAAGCAGCGCGCACCTAAGGTTTTCCTCTTTGATGAGCCCCTTTCCAACCTCGACGCGAAACTCCGCGTCCAGACCCGGGCAGAGCTCTCCAAGCTCCATAAGCGCCTCGAGACCACCTTCATCTACGTCACCCACGACCAGACCGAAGCCATGACCATGGCGAGCCGCATCGCCGTCATGAATAAGGGCAAACTGCAGCAGCTCGATACGCCGCAGATGCTCTACGATCACCCCGCTAACCTCTTCGTTGCCGGCTTCATCGGCTCCCCCGCCATGAACTTCTTCAACGGCAAGGTCCTGATGGAAGAGGGCAAGATGTTCGTGGACATGGGCACCTTCCGCGTCCGCGTCCCGGATAAGGACATCGCCCGTTACGAAAGCGTTGTTGGTAAGGACATTATCTTCGGTATCCGTCCGGAAGATATCCACAACCCCGAATACGCCGCTCCCGGCATCATCGCCGAACCGGTGGACGTGACAGTGGATGTGACCGAACTCATGGGCAACGAAATCTTCCTCTACCTGGTCAATGGAGACCACAACTTCATTGCCCGGGTTGA
>JAGVUP010000127.1 GCA_019136215.1 Chloroflexota bacterium
ACTTCCAATAAAGCCAGATAAATCTCGTGGAGTTGCCCATCGTGGAAGCGTTTATCCTGCCTGAGGATGTCCAAAAAACCGTCCAGGGCGATCTCGATTTTGCCGTTGCGCGCCAATCGCAGGCTATTGCGGTATGCCGCCTCAAGCGGGTCAGTGCTGGTCTGGGGAAGCTCGTCAAAGCCGGCGTACGCCTTCGCCAGTGGGAGCAGACTCTTGGCAGTCGTAAACTCAGCGCTCGCCGGGAAGTTGTTCAAGATCGCAAGGGCGTCCCGGGCTTTGCCCTGCCAGAGCAGGGATCGCGCCAGCGCCAGCAACCCAGCGGGTTCGCCGTGGCTCTCATACACATATTGCGCCAAGGATTCTTCCGCCCCAGCCAGATCGCCCAGGAGCAGCAGACTCTTGCCTTTTTCGAGCAGCAAGTTGCCGGCTTTTGGGAGAACGCGGTCGATGAAAAGACGCAGGTTTTGCTCGCTGAGAGTGCCGGAAACTTCCGCGACAATGCGTCCGTCCACGAAGGCTTTCATCGCGGGCACTTGCTGCACTTTGAGGCGGGCAGCCAGCCTGGTCTGGTCATCGACGTTAATCCGAGCCAGCCTGAAGATGCCGTCTGCCTCATGCGCCAGACGGGCAAGCTCACGCGACTGCACCCGGCAGGGGATGCACCAGGGCGCCCACAAATCGAGTACAACAGGCATGTCTGTTGAGTAGTTTACGACCTCAAACTCGAAAGTGTCTTCGCTGATGTCAATAATGTTCGCGGCTGCCATATGCCTTTACCTGTAACAATTCTATCAGAATTATTCTTCCTCTTCCGGGGAGGTGATAGCGGGTTGTTTGATTTCCACCACTTCCCCGTGGAAGTCCACCACAATTTTGAAACCAGCCATACCCAGATAAACGCGCAAATCCTGCGGGAGTCCCGTGGAACAAAGCTGTTCAAATTGCCCGGATGGGTTCTCAAGTTGCTGGCGGATAACAGCGATGGAGAAAATGTCCTCCTGACCCAGCATTTTGGCGGCTTGTTCGCTGAGGATATCCTCGTGACCACTGATGCCGGCAGTCAGGACATCCCATACCTGGCGGTCAACTTCCTCCGCGGGGATATGCCGCAAAAATCCGCCATCGTCCAGCACATAGCTGGGCTCGCTGCCCACCCAAGTGACGGTCAGGAGTTGGTCTGAGGTGTCGTAGACCAGACCTTCAAAAAGCGCTCTCTTCACGTTTTCCATCCTTTTATCTTTATCTGACACGATTATAACGAAAGACTATATAAGAAGGATTAACAATTGGCGCTATCAGCGTAGCTTTTTATGCGGAGAGCATTACGGATTGAGACTATTCTAGGGCAATCGCATCTAATTAATCCTGGATGCATTTTTCAAGAATGAGTTCGGAAAATTGGCAGCATTTCCCTTTGGTATCCATGATCATAAGATTATCAATCTGATCGGAAGGCGCGATCAAGCCTACAACACTCTGTTCGCCTACCCCGCGGGGGAAGGGGTCTGACGTGGATGAGGGGTCCGGATTTCCAATGCTCCCTCACCCAGGCTGCGCAGTGTATAGCGCCGGCTCTGTGGAATTGCCTAAAAACCGCCGAAACCAGTCAGGACGTCTACCTGGGTGCCGGTTTCTTCGGTGTAGTAGTACTTATTGAACGGCACGGTGGGGTTGGACCAGCGGTAAATCCACTTGGCATCTTCCGGCTTCATGTTGATGCAGCCATTGCTCATCACGTTGCCCCAGTTGGAATGCCAGAAGGCTCCGTGGAAGGCGACCCCAAAGAGCGTAATGTAACTCACCCACGGCACGCCCGGCAAGTCGTAGACATTCGGGTTGCCGGGTTCGTTCACCATGCGCCGGCAGGGGCGCTTGCGGTTGGTCATCCAGCGACCTACCGGCGTCAGTCCATCACGGATGCCAGTGGAGCAAAGCGTTTGAAACACCAGTCGTTCATACTCAAAGGCGCGGATTTCCTGTTTGTAGAGGTCGAGTTCGATGCGCTTCGCATCCGCGGGGACGTCGGGGCTGAGCGGCGTGACTTCCTCCGGCTTGATCAGCCGGACAGCACTGGCGGGAACATAATTTGAGAGCCCGTTCAGGTCGTCCCAGAGTTCATACCATGCTTTTCCAAATTCGTCATATTCCAGATTGATCACCCAGAAATTGTTTTGATAGTAAAAGGTACGGAGAATGTTAAGCTTGTTTGGTTCAAAATAGACCGGGACCTTCGGTACAGAAATCTCTCCCAGCGCGCCTCCCTCGGGGAGCGGCTCCCTGGGCACCGCATTAGGACGGTCGAAGACCGGCTGCACCCAGGCAGCCTCGATGTATTCGGTGTCGCTGATCTGGTACCATCCAACTTTTCTTTTAAGCACGTTCTCAACGTAGATCAGTTTCGGCAGGGGGATGATGTCATCGTACTTGTAAAAACCGCTGTTTTTCGAAAGCGCATTTGGTTCTTCGTGGATCAACAGTTTGTACCGCAGGATGCGTCCGAGCGGCGGATCGAGATCGATCAGGACCGAGGACTTATCCGCGACGGGAGCAGGCAGAAGCATGCTTAAGGCGCCCAAACCCATCGTTTTCAAGAAACTTCTACGTGATAATTCGATATTTTTCATGTGTTAGTAGTGTATATGAACGGGGATCCCCACAAAAGCCCAGTCAAAAAGCCAGCCAGCCTGACTGGTTTCCATGTTTACGCATCCATGGCTCATCGGATAGCCAAAGTTGTTGTGCCAATAGGTGCCGTGGATGCCGTAACCGCGATAGAAATACATCACATAAGGCACATCGGGCAGGTAATACCCCGGACCGCTC
>JAGVUP010000144.1 GCA_019136215.1 Chloroflexota bacterium
CCAGCGCCGTCATCCTCGCGGTCGCGGTTTCCGTAGGCGATAATGAGGGTTTTTTCTTGCATGTGCCTTCCTTATTAAGAAAAACCTCCCCGTATGGCGGGGAGGTTACCTTGTTTTCAGCGTGAACTACCGCCGCAGGGTTTGGGTCAGGTTGCCATCGTGGTCGTAGATGGTGATCTCCAACGGCATCTGCCCGACTGCGTGGGTGGAGCAGGAGAGGCATGGGTCGTGGGCGCGAATAGCGTGTTCAACGCGGTTGAGCATGCCTTCTTTAACTTCAGGACCGCGGACGTATTCCTTGGCGACCATGTCAACAGCCTTGCTCATAGCGTAGTTGTTGTGACCGGTGGAAACGATCAGGTTCACTTTGGTGAGCTGACCGTATTCATTGGCGGTGTAGTCGTGGATGAGGGTGCCGCGCGGGGCTTCGATGATGCCGACGCCGTGCCCGACGGGTTCCTGGCGTGTGTTGAGAATGTCGTTTCCGAGGATATCCGGATCATCCAGCAGCACACGCACGCGCTCAGCCGCGAAGAGGGCTTCGATCATGCGGGCGTAGTGGTAGTAGAGGGTGTTCTCTACTGGCGCGCCGTTGTTGATCGCCTTGAATACCTTGAGCTCATCGTTTGCCAAGGGGGTATCGATGTGTTCAGCCAGGTTAATGCGACCAAGCGGACCCACGCGATAGACACCTTCGGGATAACCGAGTTTCTTGTAGTAGGGGAACTTCAGGTATGACCAGGGTTCCACGTGTTCAGCGATGTAGTCGAGGTAATCCTGAGCGCTGAAGACTTCCTGTTCTTCACCGGTGCGTCCCTTGAGGCGGACATTGCCGTCATAGAGCTCCAAGCCTTTTTCGGGGGTCGTCAGACCGAGGTAGCCGGTGGGGAAGACTCCGAATTTTTCCACGGTCTCGCGGTTGGCTTCCGCCCAATCCTTGACGATCTTGATACCGAGCTGGATGGTCTCAATTTGCGCGTCCAAATCAGCCAGGATGCGGTCGCGACCTTCGGCGGAAAGGGTGCGATTGACGCCGCCGGGAATCGCGAAGGTCGGGTGGATCGAGCGCTCGCCGAGCTCGGAGATGATCGACTGACCAAATTTACGTAGCAGGACTGCCTTGACGGTCAGTTCTGGATCAGCCTGGATCAAACCGACTACGTTGCGGATGGCAGGATCGGCGTCAAATCCGAGCAGCAAGTCCGGACCGGCAAGCTCAAAGAGGTGCATGCCGTGGCTCTGGATGATCTGACCCATGTGCATGAGTTCGCGCAGAAGGCTGGCAGTGTGGGGCGGAGGACAGCCGAGTACGACATCGCCGGCTTTGGCAGCCGCGAGGTGGTGGCTGACGGGGCAAATGCCGCAAATTCGGGGTGTGATCTGCTGCATTTCTGTGACGAGACGTCCTTCGCAAAATTTTTCAAAGCCTCGGAATTCGTTGACATGGAAGTACGCGTGCTCAACAGAGCCGTCTTCTTTCATGTGGACAGTCACTTTGGCGTGACCCTCAATCCGGGTGACTGGTTCGATAGTAATTTTTTGTGTAACCATTCATTTCTCCTAATGCCATTTATTGAATTCGCCGTCGACCTTGGGCATTCTGCCTTGAGCCAATTCAGATAAAACATAAAAGATCGAGTCCGCGCTGGGGGCGCAGCCGGGCAGGAAAACGTCAACTTTGACGATGTCGCTGACCGGGCGGACGTGAACCGGAGTGGAAAGCTCCGGATCGTTGGGGATCACACCGCTTTCATCGGTGCTTTCAGTTTCGATGTAAGCGCGTTTCAATGCGGCATCGGCGCCGGGGAAGTTGCGCATGGCGGGTACGCCGCCGAAGACAGCGCAGTCGCCGAGGGCAACCAGGATTTTGCAGCGTTCGCGCATTTTGATCGCGACTTCTTCGTTGTAGGTGTTCGAAATGCCGCCCTCAAGAATGCCGACGTCCACGCCTTCCTCATCCGGCTCTTTAAGGTCGGTGATGGGGGTGGCGCGTAGATCGACCAATTTAGTCAGTTCAATGATACGTTCATCCATGTCCAGGAAAGACATGTGGCAGCCGGCGCAGCCAGCAAGCCAATCTGATGCAACTTTTGGTTTTGTCATGCTTTTCCTTTCAACCTGCATTGTATTCGTTTAGTCGCTTATGACAAAACGATTGTAGCAACTTTATCTTCGACAGCTTCGCGCCAGGCTTCAGCGAGTGTGATGCCTGATTTGCTGGCGAGAACCTTCAGAACGTCCAAAACAGAGCGCTGGCAATCAGCAGCTTGAATCGCCTGCTGGTTGAGCCCGAGTTTGCCGTCGGTCGAGAGGTAGTGCCCAGCCTGTTCAGCCCAGATGGTGCAGGGCAGAACGAGATCGGCAATTTCCGTGAAGTCAGAATCGTAGCTTGCCTGGATGATCTTGAACTCGCTGCCTGCCAGGGCTTCGCGGGTGTGATCACAGGCGTGACCATCACCAAGCGCCAGGTAGAATACAGGCGCAGCTTTTGGCTGGGTGTCCATTTCGAAGCCGAGCAGAGCGCCGGCAAAATTGTTGGCTTTGCCCTTAAGCGCTACGACCTTCGCGCCGATTTCCCGGGCAAGCAGCACGAGGTCGCGGAAGGCGGCAAAGTTCTCTGGTTTGGTGAATTCGTTGCCAACGACGAAGACGGGTTTCTCGCTTGCTTTGAGTTGTCCGAGGACCTTGTTTGCGTGTTCGGATTCAAACCCGAGCTTCTGCAGTTTGGCGCTCAGGTCGGGGTCGCCCTTGACGAAGCCACGTAAAACGTCCACGACCGCTGGATAGTCGCTGCCGA
>JAGVUP010000053.1 GCA_019136215.1 Chloroflexota bacterium
CGCGCTAGCCGACTGCGCTACACCCCGGCGGAGCTGAAGTATATCCTGATTCGTCAATTTGCGTCAAGCTTTCCTGGAAAGCCAGGTCATAAGAGGAATGAGATAAGATCATTTACTTCTTTTGCCAAGGGCGGCGTTTTTGCGCTGCCAGTATCGATGAAACCCGCGTTTGCCGCTGATGGGCAGGGAGGTCAGTTGGCTGGTCCAGCGTTCATAAAAAGCGCTTTCTTCCGTAGCGGCACGGCGGGTCAGGCCGGCAAGGCTCTCTTCATCGGAATTCTTCGCCGCGGCTATCCAGTCTGCTTCCAGTTGGTCGCGTTCAGTATAGAATTCTTTGGGCAGGGCGCGCCCAATAGCCTGACGGTGAAAGGCTTCACGCGCGAGCCAGTCCTGTTCAGCGGTCGGATCATTGGCGGCAAAAACGGGTGCGGTGAGCTCAGCGCCGAACACCCAAGGTTTGAACAGAGAGATGCAGGGAGTGGAGCTACCCGTGAGCCAGACGCAAATTTGCTCCCCCAGTTCCACGATCATGCTGGCGGTACTGTGATCGCCAACAATTCCGCCGGCGTGCATGCAGGGGCTGGCAACGCTGCCCTGCGTTAGCGGGTTTTGTACATCTTCGCGGTGCAGGCGTAAGGCGCTCATCAGATCCGCGATGCTTTTGGTATCCGCCAGGCAGGCGCTGGTTTGCGCCAGTCTGTCAGCCGAACCCGAAAAGTGAGAATAGAGCGGTTCGAGGTGGGTTCTACGGAAATCGATGGCTTCTCCCGTGCTGTAAGCATCCCCGTCCGACCGGATGGTCAGGCGGTTGGAGATGCTCGCCCGCTGCATCTGCTTGTATACCCAATCCCGTCCTGCGGTTTCGAGAACAAAAAGCTCCTCACGGTCCATGATGAGGAAGGAGTTGTCATAGAAGAACTCGTGATCAAAGCCGCAGTTTCCCCCCTGACCATGCTCTTCTAAAAGTTTGATGATCACATCGCGGGCTTCCGCGGCACTCTTGCCGCGTTCCAGACCAAGACGCAGCAGATCCATGCCAGTCAGACCAGTTTTGGCGTATTTGCCCTTGGTAAAAACAGCTTCGTTGCCGATGCACACGCCGAATTCATTCACGCCCATTTCACCGCCCCAAAGCCAGGTCGGGCGCGAGAGCAGCAGCGCGTGGGTATGGGCAACCTGCGGAATAGTGATGTAGGTAGTTTTAAGGAGTTTGTCGGGGCTGTGATCCTCGGCGGGGTAAAACTCAGCGACCTGCGGCTCGTTGGGAGAGCGGTCGCTATTCTTGGCAAAGAGGGCTTTTGATGAGGTTAACAGTCCAATTGTGTCGCACATACGCAGCTCCTGTCGATTATGGGGTCATATTTATCATACCTTATAAATGTGCTATCTGTCTGGTTTGATTTCCTTGAGTTTAGGTTTTTTGCGGCATATGGAGCAGAATGGTGTAAAATTGAACAAACGCTTAATGCGCATGAGATTAAAACTACCTACACACGAAAGGATTTCCCATGTACCAAAAACTCATCATTATAGGCAATCTTGGCAGAGATCCGGAGATGCGCTATACCCCCGATGGCAAAGCCGTGACCACTTTTTCCGTGGCAGCCAGCCGCCGTTATGGTGAAAAGGAAGAAACCGCATGGTTCCGCGTTTCCGTTTGGGGAAAGCAGGCTGAAAGCTGCAACCAATATCTGACCAAAGGCTCAAAAGTCCTTGTGGAAGGGCGTCTGCGCCCGGACGCCAACACCGGCGGACCGCAGGTGTTCCAAAAGAAAGACGGCACCTGGGGCAGCAGCTATGAAGTCTTCGCAGACACCGTTCGCTTCCTCTCTTCCCGCGGCGAAGCGGGTCAGGACAGCAGCGACACGGTCGATGACGACGACATCCCGTTCTAACCATGCCCGAACCTCCGAAACTTCCGTTTTTGATCCCGGAGGATCTTGAACCGCGGTATATTAATGCCGCCTATATCACCCATAATCCCCACGAGTTTATTCTCGATTTCGCGACGATGATGCCGGGTCTGCCGAGCATGAAGCTGAATACCCGGCTTGTCCTCTCGCCGCTGACGATGAAGCTCTTCCAGCACGCAATCAATGAGAACATCGCCCGCTACGAGGCGAACTTCGGCGAGATCCGCATCCCCCGCGGGCATACGCTGGCAGATGAGCTCTTTCGTGATAAGGGCGGTCAGACTCCCCCGGAAGAAACAAAATGAGCAATCAGCTCGATTTGATTTGCGATCAAATCCGGGATGAGTTTGATCAGAAAACAGCCCTGCGCGACGCAGCCCTGAAGCAAGCGCGCGAACTGACGCGCCACGCCTCGCTGGCGATCCGCGCGATCCACCGCGAAGACCAAGCGGAGGCGCAGGCAGAAATCGACCAGGGACGGGAGCTGGCGCAAGCCCTTACGAACACGCTCCGCGAGGATCATCCGGACTTGTTTTTCACCGGTTATACGCAGGATGCTATCAAAGAGTATTGTGAAGCCTGTCTGACGGTGGCGATGATAAAAGGCGAACCCCTGCCCACTCCGCAAGACCTGGACGCGGAGGCGCCTGCTTACCTGAACGGCCTCACCGAAACCCTGGGCGAATTGCGCCGGCGCTGTCTGGACCTGCTGCGCCCGGGTTACAGCACCGAGGTTGAACGTCTTCTGGCAATGATGGATGACATCTTTACCCAACTGGTCACGATGGACTACCCCGACGCGATTACCGACGGCTTGCGCCGCCGCACCGACCTGGCTCGCGGCATCATCGAACGCACCCGCGCGG
>JAGVUP010000138.1 GCA_019136215.1 Chloroflexota bacterium
GGCAGTGTTTTTATCGAGGAAGTTAGCCACCAATCCGGAGGTGGTGTAGGTTTCGCCTGTCTTCGTTTTGACCTCAGCGGTCAGTGTGTGCAGCCCAGGATCAAAGGTGTTGGTGTCAAACCGCACCTTAAATGGGCTTTCAGCGACAGTCGCCAAGGATTCATTGTCGATGAAAAAGATTACCTCCTGGATATTCTCCTGATCGCCTTTGACCGCGAGGCTCATGCGTCCGTTGATGTCGGCTCCGTTGCCGTAGCCCCAATCGCGCGTGAGTTTCAGCGAAAAGGGAGAATCCTGACCGAGAACCACACTGTAACTCATCGCGAAAAGGACTGCCAGAATCAAAAACAGGAAAGTTCGCTTTTTCATAAATTCCTTTACTTCCATTTTGTCAGAATGTTCTCACGGTCAAAGATCAGCGTTTATTCCCAGCGTGATGACGCCGAAAGAGGTGAGCAGGAACACTGCCATGAAGGGTACGATCATGACCCCGGAAATCTGTTCTGCCACGCGGGGATCATTCACGCGTGAGGATATGAAGATGGCAAACATGGCGGACATGACTGAGAGGATGGGACCAAGCAGCAGGATCCCCACCAACCAGGTCGGGCTGAGCACGTAAGCCAGGACCCTGGGGCTGACCCCGAGGATGCGGATGCCGATATTGAAAATAATAAACGATAGAAAAGTCGCTGCGACCGCTGGAATTACCGCCGCAAAGCACTTGGCAACCAGTAGTTCAATCGTAGTGGTGGGGGTTGCCAGCAGAGGCTCAAGACTGCGGGTGGTTTTCTCACCGACGATGCTGTATGCGGCGATCGTGACCGGGATGATCAGCGGCATCATCACGAAAAAGAGCATGAACTGATTGAGCATGTAGACCTGAGTGCACTCTCCGGCGTTCATGCCTTCGCAGAAACTTTCAAACAGCTCCGGAGGCAGGCCGGCTTCTTCCGGGTTGATGCTCATCTGCGCGCTGCTCCCGGTGACGCCCAGCATCACCAGCGGCAGGAGCGAAAATAACACCGGCATGATAAGCAGCACGGAGAGGACCAGCTTGTTTTTGAAAACCTCAGCCCATTCTTTGCCGATAATCGTTCGGATGTGTTTCATGCCTGCCTCGTTTCATTGCCGTGCAGCATTTCGAGATAAATTTTCTCAAGCGATTGACGCACCTCGCCGATAAAGCGGATATCCGCCCCTTGTTCCACCAGCAGCCGGGTGATGAGAGGGTTGCTCGTTTCGGGCTCGGTCATGGAGACCACGATCTTATCCTCGAGCAGTTCCACGCCGCTTACGCCTTCGACCTCCTCGATAAGCGCAGCCCACTGCGGATCTACCCCTCCGAGGTGGAAAACCACCTTGCGCCCAAACATCTTCTGACGTAAATTTGCGGGGCTGTCAAGCGCGAGCAGGCTTTGCTTGAAAATCCCGACCCGGTCGCAGAGTTTTTCCGCCTCGTCCAGGTTGTGGGTGGTCATGAAAATTGTGCGTCCTTCCTGTTTGAACTCCAGGATAAAATCGCGCACAATGCGCGCCGCCTCCGGGTCCAGCCCGGTGGTCGGCTCGTCGAAAAAGAGCACCTTGGGCTCATGCACGAGCGCTCGCGCGACCGCCAGCTTTTGGCGCATCCCTTTGGAGAAGCTCCCCACCGCGTCCGCGCGCCGCTCCCAAAGCCCAAAGAGGCTGAGATACTTGCTGACCGCCTTGTTGACGTCCGGCACATCATAAAGCTCGGCAAAGATGCGCAGATTCTTCTCGGCGCTCAGGCGTTCGTACATCCCAGGCGATTCGGTCAGCAAGCCGACATTACGCCGGATGTCGATATCGTCCTTGCCCACCTGGTAGCCAGCCACTATGGCGCTGCCGCTGGTGGGGCGGATGAGGCTGGTGAGCATGCGCACAGTGGTCGTCTTGCCGGCGCCATTGGGTCCCAGAAATCCGAAGACCTCGCCCTCATGCACCTCGAGCGTCAGTTCGTCCACGGCTTTCAGGGCGGTATCATGCTTTTTGCCAATCAGGAAAGTCTTGCTGAGTCCTTGCGTCTTGATCATATGTCACCTTTGCAACAGGTGTTATTATACTGCCCTCCGGTTTCATCCCGGAGATAAAAAATTCAGAAATATCCACGGATAAATCCATGCAATAGAAATGAAACAAAAACACGAAAACCGCCGCGCAGGTGGCAGCGTTTGTGCTCCCAAATAAGAGCCCGCCGCGGCTTCCTGGAGAAATTCAAGCCTAAGGTTGAGGAGTTGCGCTCGCCTGCGGCGTGGGGGAAGATGTCGGTGTGGAACTTGGCGTCTGGGATGGAGTCGGGGTGATGGTGGGAGTGCGCGTGGGAGGATTGCCCAGAACGCGGAAATGACCGCTGGTGATCCATCTTTCCCCGATGAAAAATTGCAGTTGATAGCTCCCGGGCAGCCATTCGTCAGGCGGGAGTTCAAGCAGGGCGGCTCCGTAGCCGCCGCTACCCCCCTGCCAGGCGCCGGTGCTATAGTGGATCATCTCGCCATCCCTCACCCAAATTTCTGTCCACTGTACACCGTGGTCCATCAGATTGTAACTGTAGGTGCCATAAATCGTCTTAAGCGGATTTTCGAACTCCACCGCGAGGTCAATTGGCTGAAGGTCCTCATCGATTTCTGTTGAAAATTGAATGAGACTGAAAGCGAAATCTGATTTTTGAGTGATGACCGCCTCAAAAGCCGTGGCGATTTGCTCGGGAACGAAGGGGGTGCCGGTGACGGATGGCGTGCTAGTGAGAGTCGGAGTGAGCGTGATGGTAGGCGTCAGGGTAAGGGTGGGGGTAAGCGTGATAGTGGGGGTCAGCGAAGGGGTCAGCGTGGGCGGAAAATAGCGGTAGGCGAAGCCTTCGCCCCAACGCAGGTTAGCGTACGCAAACCCGAGCAACAGCACCACACCGAAGACCAAACTTGCACCGAGCTCGTATTGCTCGCGTTTCTTGAAGAAAAATGGCAGCCTCTTGCCGGCGCGAAATGCGCTGCGGGCGCGCAAAG
>JAGVUP010000190.1 GCA_019136215.1 Chloroflexota bacterium
GCGCGTGTGACCTTCAACCAAAAAGGCGAGATGTTGAAACTGAGCATGTCGCGGTAAAGCCATTCAATAACCTTAAGGCGAGCCTGCCCCGAAACCGCTGAGTCTCTCGGTTCCGAAGCAGGCTCGCTTTGCTTTATGCCTAAATAAATCTCCATTGGTTTGGTTTTGTTCTATAAGCTCAATGGACAAATATTCAATTATTGAATATTATTTCTGATTAATTGATAACCAAGAGATTCGGTTGTTGAGCGTTTTTTATGTCTTTTTTTCCACCACAATCGGAAATATAAGTTATACTGTTTTAATCTAAATTGGATCGATGGAACCCTCAGGAACCATTGATCAAAGTTAGTGTTTTGTTCTGCATAAGACGACTCTTAGGAGGCAGCATGTACCAGGAAAAACTGGGTCGAAACTAAACCCGAGGAATGGTACAAGGTTTACATCGGTGGAGTTTCGATGGCTTCGCGGCTTTTGTGGGAAAACATCATTCCTGGCTGTGATCCCCTCGACGACGGCAACCCTATTTGTTTTGCCAACGGCATTTTCACCGGCACTCCGGTACCGGTCGGCGGCAAATTCGGTCTGGCATCCAAATCTCCTCTGACCGGCTTCGTTGGGGACAGCCTCTCGGGAAGCTGGTTCTCGGTCGCGTTGAAACGCGCCGGCTGGGATGGCGTGGTGCTGCACAATAGCTGCGACAGTTGGACGCAACTTTTCATCGATGACGACCGCGTGCAATTCAATGACGCCACCTACCTGCTCGGCAAGGGCACCTTTGAAACGGAAGAAGCCATCCGCAATAAGCTCGGCGATGATCAAATCCGTTCCTGCACTATCGGCGCCTGCGGAGAAAATCTGGTGCGCTATGCCAACGTTACCAATGACGGACGCCAGGCGGGACGCACCGGTCACGGCATGATTTGGGGCAAAAAGAAACTGAAGGCGGTTTCGGTACGCGGTACGCACGGTGTGAAAGTCTTCGACCCGAAGACCCTCAATCAGCTCGCTTACGACATTTCCAAGAGCGCGCAGGGAAAAGACACTGAAAAATACCGGGTCTATGGCACCTCCACCGGTCTGCTCAACACCAACAAACTCGGCGTTCTGCCGACCCGCAACTTTCAGGAAGGCGTTTTTGAGGACGCGGAATTGGTCAGCGGAGAATACCTCGATCGGCACCACAAAGTCAAGGTGATTGCCTGCGCCCAATGCCCCATCGCCTGCGAACAGATGTCCCTGGTTAAGACCGGTCCCTTCGCCGGCGCGATGACAGGCATCGAATACGAGAGCCTATTCGCCAACAGCTCCAACCTCGGCGTCTCCGATATCCGCGCGGCAATCAAACTGATTACCATCGCTGACCATGACGGCATGGACAGCGTCACAATGGGTGTCACGATCGGTTGGGCAATGGAATGCTTCGAAAAAGGCGTATTGAAGAAAGAAGACTTTGCCTCTGAAGAACACCCCGAAGGCTTGGAACTGCATTTTGGCAATGGTGAAGCTGCTGTTGCCGTTGCTGAGATGATTCGCGACCAGGTCGGCATAGGCAAACTGCTCGCTCAGGGAACCCGAATTGCCAGCGAGACGCTCGACAAGGAACGCGGCACAGAGAGCTACAAATGGGCTGTCCACACCAAAGGACTTGAATCCGCCGGTTACGACGCCCGCTCCCTGAAAACATTCGCCCTCGGACTCGCCACCGGTACCCGCGGCGGCTGCCACAACCGCTCCGCCGCTTACGACCCGGATATGAAAGGCGAAACCAACCGCCTTACGGTCGATGAAACCCGCGGTCGGGTTGCTTCTGAATCGGAAGAGTACGCCGCAGTGTACGATACTCTGCCCCTGTGTAAATTCATCCGCCGCAGCTTCACTGGCAAGGCGGATCGCTCCGGCGCCTGGCCTGCGATCGCGAAGCTGATCAATGCCACCACCGGCTGGAACTACGATTATGATGACGTCGACCTGATCGGCACCCGTGCCTGCACCATCAAGAAAGCGTTTAACATCCGCGAAGGGTGGACAGAAAAGGATGACGACCTGCCCTGGCGCTGGAAACACGATCCTTTCTCCAAGGGACCCGGAGCTGGCACTGTTGTGACCGACGAGGAATTGGCTTACATGAAAAAGCTTTATTACGAAGCGAAAGGCTGGACGGAGGAAGGTTTACTTCCAAAAGAATTGCTCATCAAACTGGGCATGCCCGATGTGGCTGAAGAAGTCGGAGTTTAACGAGGAGATTATGGCAACAAGTGCATCAAAATACGCCTATATAGTTTGTGATCCCAACCTCTGCGTTGGTTGTCAACTTTGCGAGTATGTGTGTTCTTTTTCGAAAACCGGAGAATACAACTCCTACCGCAGCCGCATTCGCACTGTCCGTGTGGATGAGGTCCTCATCACCGCCATCGCCTGCCGCACCTGCGAAAACGCTCCCTGCGTGATCGTCTGCCCGCGTGACGCGCTTACCCAGGACCCCCAGACCGGTCTCATCGACGTCAACGCCGCCAAGTGCGACGGCTGCGCCTGGTGCATCGAAGCCTGCGACTTTGGCGCGATATCCATCAACCCGCACACAACCCTGGCAGAGATCTGCGACCATTGTAAGGACGACCCCGAGGGACCCCAATGCGTGAAGTGGTGCCCCAAGGAGGCGCTCTCCCTGACCACACCCGATCAACGCGCCCAACGCTCGCGCCGCGCGTTGATCGCCGAATCTTTTGATATGCCTCAGAAAGCAACGGATCCCAAATGAGCGAAGATCCCATCGCCAAGAGCCATTCCGCGGATTTTCCGCAGGATGAACCGCGTATCGGCGTCTACATCTGCCACTGCGGCAGCAACATCGCCGGGGTTATCCCTCCAGAACAGGTCGTGGAATTCGCGGGTAAGCTTCCAGGCGTTGTCCGCGCCGTTGATACCATGTACGCCTGTGCCGACAGCGGGCAGCGCCTCATCAAAGAGGACATCGCCAAATATGGATTGAACCGTGTGGTCGTTTCAGCGGATTGAACCCCTTCCTGATGGAAATGGCAAATATCCGCGAGCAGTGCACCTGGGCGCATGGTCACGATCCTGAAGGCGCGCTCGAAAAAGCCAAAGACCTTACCGCGGCTGCGGTTGCCAAAGCCTCTTTTTTGACCCCGCTGGAGATGATCAAGGTGCCCGTTACCAAACGAGCCATGGTCATCGGCGGAGGCGTGGCTGGCATCAATGCCGCACTCGACCTGGCAGAGCAAAACATCCCGGTCACACTGGTGGAGAAAGAACCGACGATTGGAGGGGTCATGGCGCAACTCAACAAGACCTTTCCAACGATGGACTGCAGTATATGAATTCTCGCGCCAAAAATGGTTGACGCGGCGCGTCAGCCCCTGATCGAAGTAAAGACCTTTACCGAGGTCGAAAAAGTTGAAGGGTACGTCGGTAATTTTGTTGTGACTCTGCGGGAAAAAGCCAAATATGTTCGCGCAGACCGTTGTAACGGCTGCGGCGCCTGTACAAAGGCTTGCCCGGTGGAAATCCCCAACTATTTTGAAATGGACCTTGCCCCGCGCAAGGCGGCTTATATCCCTATGAGCCAGGCGGTTCCGCTCATTTACAACATCGACATGGACGCCTGCATCCACTGTTATAAATGCGTGGAAGCCTGCGGTTCACTGGAAGCGATCGACTTCAGCATGGAAGATAAACTCGAAGAGCAGGAAATTGGCGCCATCATCGTGGCAACTGGTTTCGGGCATTTTGACCCCACTCCAATGACCGAATACGGCTACGGACGCTTCCCGAACGTGGTCACGGCGATGGAAATGGAACGTCTCAATAACTCCGCCGGACCGACTCACGGCGCCCTGATCCGCCCAAGCGACGGCAAAGAGCCAAAAAACATCGCCATCATCAACTGTGTTGGCTCGCGTGACAAGCGCTACAACCCAAGCTGTTCCAATTTCTGCTGCATGTACGCCATCAAGAACGCGCTCCTCATCAAGCAGATGCATCCCGGGACCGAAGTTTCTGTCTACTATATCGATATCCGCACCCCCTCCAAGGGTTACGAAGAGTTTTACGACCGGGCTCGCGAAGCCGGCATCCGCTTCATCCAGGGGCGTCCTGCCGAGATCACCGAAGACCCCGACACCCACCAGCTTTTCATCGCCTCGGAAGATATCACCCTGGGTAAGGTGATTGAGCGTGAGTACGATATGGTCATGCTGAATCAGGCTGCCGTCCCTCAACCCGACCAGAACCACATGAGCTCCGTGCTCAATGTGGCGCAGTCGCCGGGCGGATGGTTTATGGAGTATCACCCCAAACTGCGCCCGATGGACAGCCCCACTGACGGTATTTTCTTCGCTGGCGCCTGTCAGGGACCCAAAGACATTCCTGCCAGCGTCGCGCAGGGTTCAGCGGCTGCTGCCCGCGCCTCGCGCATTCTCCATTCCGACAGTTGGCAGATCGAGCCGACTGTCGCGGTAGTCTGGCCCGACCGCTGCGTCAGCGCAAAAGATCAGGCATGCGGCATCTGCTCGCGCGCCTGTCCGTACGGCGCAATCGACTACTCCAAGGGTCTCGCTGCAGAAGTCATCACCGCCAAGTGTCACGGCTGCGGCGGCTGCGTTGGCGAATGCCCCCACGACGCAATTACCCAACTTCACTACACCGATGCACAGGTGCTGTCGCAGATCCGCACGCTTTTGGCAGTCGAGCCTGAGAAGAAAATCCTCGCTTTCCGCTGCCAGTGGTGTTCTTACGGCGGCGCCGATCTGGCGGGGACCTCCCATTTCGAATACAGCGCCAACGAACGGGGTCTGCGCGTGATGTGCTCGGCTCGTATGGATGCCGACCTCATTTACGAAGCCTATCGGCTTGGCGCGGGTGCCATCCTCTATTCCGGCTGCCATCCGCAGGACTGTCACTACATCACCGGTCAGATTTCCGGCGCAAAACGCGCCGCGCGTCTTGAAAAAATGTTCGAACGCATGCAGATGAGCCCGGGACGCTTCCGCGTGGAGTGGATCAGCGCCGCTGAAGGCGATAAATACGCCCGCGTTATCAATGAAATGCAAGCCACTCTGGATGCCATCCCGGAGGATGCCCTCAAAGCGGAAATCGAACGCCTGCGTCCTGAGATGGAAAAGAAACTGACCAAACTGGAAGATGTCCCCGGTGTCGCGCAGGCGATGGTCCAGGTGGACTTTATCGTCGATGAAATGGTCGGCAAGGAGAAAACCGCATGAGCGCTTCCTTCGACCCAAACGCCCTCTCCGAACGCGTCAAAGCCATTCCCGGCGGTGACATGCTGATGATGTGCTACTCTTGCGGCACCTGCACCAGCAAATGTATGGTCCAGACCAAGCTTGAAGAGAGCTACAACCCTCGCCGCCTCATCCGCGAAGCTGTATTCAATATGGAAGAAGCCGCTTTCGCGGATAAAACGACCTGGCTCTGCACTGCCTGCGATCTCTGCTATCCTGCCTGCCCGCAAAAAATCCACATTTCAGGGGTTATCAACGCGGTTAAG
>JAGVUP010000154.1 GCA_019136215.1 Chloroflexota bacterium
ATCATCAACCTGACGCCCGACAGCTTTTCGGGGGATGGGCTGCTCAGAGAGCGCGACATGACCCGCACAGCGCTGCTTCAGGCGCAGCGATTCTTGCAGGATGGCTGCGATATCTTGGATATCGGCGCGGAATCGACTCGCCCAGGCGTAGCGCCAGTCAGCGCGGACGAGGAGCTGAGCCGGCTTTTGCCTGTGATCGCGTGCCTGCGCCAGGAATTGCCGGACGCTATCCTTTCGATCGATACCTACAAAGCGGAAACCGCCCGCGCCTGCCTGGCAGAGGGCGCGCATATCATCAACGACGTATGGGGCTTCCGCTACGACCCGCAAATGGCTAAGGTCGCCGCCGAAGCGGGAGCCACGGCGGTGCTGATGCACAACCGCATGCAAGGCGCGGAGGCTGTCTGCGGCGAGCTTGGCGGACGCTATGAGGGCGTGCAGTATGACGACATCGTAACCGAGGTGCGCGACTGGCTGGCGGAATCCGTCAGCCTGGCAATTGAAGCCGGCGTCAGTCCGGAAAAAATCATCATTGACCCCGGAATTGGCTTCGGTAAAACCATCGAGCAAAACCTCTTTTTGCTCAAACACATTGACGCTTTGCGGGAATTGGGTTTGCCGATTTTGCTGGGCATCTCGCGCAAAGGTTTCATCGGGCACACGCTCAACCTGCCCCAGGGGGAGCGCCTCGAGGGCAGCCTGGCAGCGAACGCTTGGGGTGTGCTGCACGGCGCGGACATCCTGCGCGTGCATGACGTCCGCGAAACGGTCCGCCTGGCTCGCATGCTGGACGCCATTCGCTTCAGTCAGATGCCTTAAGCTGCTTCCTGCTATTCCCGAGTAAAGCCTTTCCCTTTTTTAGAGCAATCGGATGATTTTTGGAGAGCGCACGGGCGAAAGTATAATAGGCATGTTTGCAGGCTAAAAATCGGAGGAACTATGAAACAGCATCAATTCATTACAGGTTTGGTCCTGAGTGTTCTCATTTTGGTTCTGGCAGGCTGCATAAAATTAGTTCCGGTCCAAACCCCGGAGCCCAGTCAGCCTCAGGCGGAAAACCAGCCGCCAGCCGCCGAAACGGCAGTCCCTGAACCGGTTGAAGTTTCCGCCAAAAGCCTGGCAGCCAAAATCCTGCCCCTTCTGCAAAACAAAGACTTCTTAGCCCTGGCTGATACCATCCATCCCGAAAAAGGCGTGCGCTTTAGCCCTTACGGCTATGTGGATGTAGAGAAGGACTTGGTCTTTACGCGCGAAGAAGTGGCAACTTTCGGCAGCAATCAGCAGGTTTACAACTGGGGTATCTATGCCGGCAGCGGTGAGGACATCACGCTTAGTGTCGCAGAGTATTGGGAAAGATTTGTCAGCAGCCAATCCCCCGCCCAAGAGTGGGAAGTCCTGTTGGACCCAGCCCGCATCGCCGGCAACACCATCGACAACTTCAGCGAAGCCTACCCGGATGGGGTTTTCGTTGATTATCTCCAACCCGGGATTGAAACTTACGGTTACATGGATTGGCAGAACTTGCGGTTAGGTTTTCAGAAAAGCGGCGATGGTAATCTCCACCTCATCGCGATTATCCACGACGAGGCGACCCCGTAACAAACGGTCGGTAATCTGTTTACTGCGCTTGAGACTGCTGGATCAATTCCTCTGCCAGCGATTGCAGGCGGGCGCGTTCGGCTTCATCCTCAATATGCTGACGCTTCCAGTAGAGCTCCAATAATTCCGCGGGGGTCATACTGCTGGCTTCAAAACCGTCCCCGATGCGCGTCCGCGCCTCAGAAACAGGCTTTTTTACCAACTGAAAAGCGAAAGTCTGGTTGAAGTGGGCATGAATGCGCGCTTCGTCGATCAGGGTTTCCAAGTCGCGGGGATAGATGAGCGTCAGCCGCACGATCGCCTCCGCCAGATCCTCACTGGGCGGCAGCGCCGCGAAAATTTTTTCGTTCACCCCAAGCATCTCATCCAACGTTACGGAAAAATCCCTGAACTGTCGGATGGGCAGTTTCTGCCAGCGGTAGCGCGTCTGCCCTTTTTCGATTTCGGCAAGGACGAAGCCCTTTTCTTCGTTGATTTCGCCAAAATCAACGCGTTCAATCGACCCAGGGTAGACGACGGGCGGGTGTGAGCCTTCATTGAGGTCCTGAAAACGGTGGATATGACCGAGCGCCACATAATCCAGCACGGGGTTTGCCACCAATCCGGGTGGCAGGACGACATCCCTTCCGATTTTGACACTCTGCTCACTGCCGAACTTTGCGCCGGCGATGGACGCATGCGCGGTGAGGATGGCGGGCATGCTGGGGTCCAGATCAGCAATGGTCTGGTTCAGCCAGGCACTTAGGGAGTTTTCAATGAGTTCCTGCGGGTTTTCTTCGCTGGAGGAATCCATGCTCAGCGACGCGACTATTCCCGACCTTGTAATCCAGGGGATGGCGAGCACCTGCACAGGCACTCCGTCAAGGTCGTCCGGACCCAACAGCTTGAGAGAACTGACAACGTGGATATAATCCGGGCTGAGCGTATCGAATTCCTGGATGGCGTGCGCCCGGTGTTGCGAAGGCGAGACGTCGTGGTTGCCGGTCAGCAGCAGGGTCGGGATTTTCGCACGCGAAAGGCGCATGATGCGTTTGCCCCACTCGCGTTGGAAAGTGGGGGCGGGCGAACGGTCGCGGTAAGTGTCGCCGGCGAAAATGACCAGGTCGACTTTTTCCTGGATGGCTGTATCAACGATGAAATCCAGCGATTTCAGAAAGTCCATCACTAGTTTGCCATGTCGATATGCGCGTCAGCAAAGTGTAGGAGTTTGATCATGAGCTAATTATAACGGATGGAGCACACTGGAAAGCCCTTCCTGGCATCACAAAATCGATGTTTCTTACTCTAATCCAGAAAGAAGATATTTTAAAAGCTGTCCATCCGCAATTTTCCCCTGACAATTTTCAGCAGTAGATGAAAATCAATACATATTTCATCGTTCTAATGAGTTGGTATGCTTCCAATTCCCCTTGCGTCGCGGGTTACTCTAAAACCCATAATTGACCAAAGCCATTTTAGCCTAAAACCAAATAAAAAGAGCCTGCTCTATCCGGAAACAGGCTCTTTCTCATTCAATTCAGGTTGTTACGCTTCGTGGAATTCTCCGTCCACGACGTCCTCATCACTGCCTCCCGGTTGTTCGGGCTGCGG
>JAGVUP010000208.1 GCA_019136215.1 Chloroflexota bacterium
CAGGACGCTGCCGGGCAGCGGCAGGCGCACCTGCTTGTAGACCGATTGATTGGATCGAATTATCACTTTTCGCACGGTCATCCTCCCAGTTCCCAGAGCCAGTTGCGCAGGGTTTCAGCACGAGCCGCCTCGTCCGCGGGCAAGCTCAGCGGTCTGCCGCGCGCGTCGATCACCACGCCCACCTTCGAAGCCATCACGCCAATCCAACCACCAAGCCCGCGCAGCCCCATGCCAACATCGCTTTCATCTTCAGGGGCAAGGTAAAGTTCGGTCTTGCCGCTGCGCAGGGTCTCAATGCGTTTGAGTTCACCCATTTGTACTTTATGGAAGAGCCTTGGCGCTTGCTCGCCTTCGTTGACTTCTATCTGGAGCACTTTCTGCCCCTCAGCGGCAGGCGTGTCCACGGTGACGACCGTTGCCAGGTTGGTGAACGCCTCCGCATCCATCACCTGCACCGGAAGGAGGGGATCCTTGGGAGCCAGGCTGCCCATGGCGGTGAGAAGTTCCCGCTCGTCCTGCAAAACGGTGGTAATCCCGTGCGGCAAAATGCCGTCCAGGGCGGTCATCAGCACCTGATGAGGCAGGGCGAGGCACGCCTCGGACCCAGAGAGAATGATCGGTTCAAAAGCACGCGTCAGACCCAGGCTGGGGTTGTAGCCAAAGTCGCCGTCCAGCGACTGAAGCGCGTTCAGCGCCTCGCGGACGCGCAGACGTGTGAGGGCATGCTCGATGCTCAGGTCTTCCAGGGTGGCGGGAGTAAAAAATGGGAAAAGGCTGCGGTTGTGGGCGTAGGTCGCGAAGCTGTTCGGGTCAGTTACATGTGTAGAGAACCCGCGCGCGGCTTCCAAGGCGCTTTCGTTCAAGGCGAAGCGATGGCAAACCCCGTTGATTTTTTGATCCCACGCCGCGATCACACTGACGCTGTCTGGCTCCACGCGCAGCATCAGGACGCCTTTGCCGTTATCGCTGCTGCGTTCCAGAAAGCGCACGAGCCTGGCAGCCGAAAAGTCGCTCGGGATCACGCTGGCGTGCAGTGCGCCGACGACTTCCGCCAAACCCGGGATCTGTTGGATGCGCAGGCGCTCAAAAGCCGCAAGCATGGCTTTCCAGACCAAAGACGGGTCTTCGGAGCCGAGAGTGGTTTGGATATTGCTCGCAAGGTGCATGTCCAGCCCGGCTTCAATTTCGCTCTGGGCATAATCCGCCAGCCGCTGGTTGCCGCAATAGACGATTTGCGGTCGGATGGTTTTGGGAATGAGGTGATAGACCAGGCGCAAGTTTTCGATGGCTGCCTTGAGGGTTTTGCTGGCTCCGCCGTTTGCGCCTCCGCCGATCACATAGAGTTCCACATCGCTCGTCACCAGGCGTTCAAGCTGAGCTGTCGCGTTCAGGTTTTCCTGGAGGTTGACTTCGAGCACCACCTCACAGTTAAATAAACTAACCAGGCGGCGCAGCGGCGCGATGGAGTAATCCTCAGAAAGCCCGATCAATGCCGTACGGACAGGCTTTCCCGCTGAAAGGCTCAACCCGACAAAATCCGGCGCGCCCTCCAGCCGGCGGAGGTCCGTAAGCTGACCGCGGTCGTTCAGCAGGCGCACATTCCCCTCCCGCTCAACCTGGCTCAGGAGGTCCTGTATGTTTTCGCGGAACCGCGAACTGTCGCCCTCGATCACGGTCGGCACACTGGCAACACTCTCCACCGCCCAGGCGCCATCACGCTGGGCAAAGAGGCTCGCCTGGGTGCGGCTTTTTCCAATATCGAGGCTGAGAGAGAATTTCGGCACGCTGACCTCTAAAACCACAGGGTGATGAACTGAATGATCTCCGACAAACTGCTGATGAGCGCGATCAAAGCGGAGCTGAACAGCCCGACAAACAAGGCTCCGAACGTGATCCCGATGAAGATCTGACCGATACTTCCAATGCCTTCCAGGTAGACCGACCGGGATACCCCGCCCGGTCCGGATTTGCCCTGGTGGTGGAAAAAGAACAAAACTGAGATGACTCCCAGCAGGATCATCAAAGCCTCAAGGATGACGGTCCACTGCGGCTGCGCCTGATGCAAGAGTTGTGCGGGCGCAAATCGACCGAGCATGCTCAGGAGTTGCGGAGCGAGCGTACCGCGCGTGACCCCGACGATTGCCAGCGCTGCCAGCACCCCGCTGAGGAATGCCAGCGGGACCGCGCCAAGGCGGGTGCCCCCGCGGAAGAGCATCAGCACTAACAGGCACGCCATTATCAGCGGCACCAGGGCTAAGTAAAAGCCTGGTTTGGCAGGATCAGCCAGGAGAAGCAGCAGATAGGGCTGGAGAACTTTCTGGATTATCACCAGCGCCAGAAAACCGGCGCTGACCCCAATCAGCAGATGAGTGGCGATGCCAAAGAACAGCCGGTTGCCGAGGATATAACTGAATACCATCACCGTGAGGGCAATGCCGGCAATCAGCGCGATCAGATCAGAAGGAATCATTCGGGTCGCTCCTCTTCCCTCCGGATGGCATCCGCCTCGGCTTTTGAGATCATTCCCAAGAGCAGCATCACAAGCATCAGGAGCAGCCCGACTCGATAGGCACGGTAACTAAACGCGGCTTGCGCGCCAAGGCTGCCGTCGGCAATGCCTGCGGCGTAGCCCACGAGCTGACCCGAGTCAAAATAGGGCAAGAGCACCGGAGCTTCCATCTGGGTGCTAACAGCGGCAAATTCGAGCGATTGGACCCAGGGGGCGATTTGTTCCAGCCATCCGCGGATGCTTTCGGAA
>JAGVUP010000008.1 GCA_019136215.1 Chloroflexota bacterium
TTCACGGGACTTTAACGGCGTATCCTGAGAGCCTGGCGTCTCTTGTGCGGCGCTTGCCGGCTGCACATCGGAAGTATCTTGATCGTTTCTGAGCATGGCAAAACCCTTTCTGTCAATAAATTTGGTTGAGGTGACGGAAAATCTTTTTGTTGGCGGCATAGAGCCTGGTAAACGCCGCATAGTTTTTCTCATGCACTGCGCGGGATTCCGGATTGGGCAAATATTCGCGATCCGGTTTAATCAGCGCCTCGGCGTCCTTTAAGTCAGCAATGCGTCCCAAGCCAACCGCCACCGCTAAGGCTGCGCCTACTGCGCCGACGTTCTGCGGTTCGGGCACGGTCTCTACCGGAACGCCCAGGACATCCGCCAGAATTCCCGCCGTTACGGGGGATAGGGCTCCGCCGCCGACAAAACGGACGCGATCTCCCGTTTTGAGCCGCTTCTTGATGGTCTCTAAAAACCAACGCATATGGTAACAAACTCCTTCCACGACGGCTCGAATCAACTCGGTCTTCCCCGTTCCCAGACCGATATTAAAGAACATTCCGCGGGCATGCGCGTCTTCAAAGGGGCAGCGGTTGCCATGCAACCACGGGGTAAAAATGACACCGCCGGAACCCGCAGGCGTTTCGGAAATGACCTTGGACATATAATCGTACAAACTCTTATACTCGGAGCTCGGGTCATCCGCAACATGGTGTTTGTCGAGATAAATGTTGATTTCGTCCAAAGCGAGGTGGTCGCGGACCCACTCCAAGCATTTGCCCGCGGTCTCAAGCTCCGCAAAATAATTGTAAAGACCGGGTTGAACGCCCACGACCGAGGCAATCATAGCATCCGTGTCCACAATGTTTTGATCGGTGACCGTGGAGACCCAACCGGAGGTACCCATATAGACATGTGTCATTTCAGGGCGCACGCAACCAGCGCCAACGCCGATCAGTGCCGCATCACTGCCTCCGGAAAAGACGGGTATCCCCTGACAAAGTCCGAGATCGGCGGCAGGTTCTTCCAAAAGTGTGCCGACCTTTGCCGTTGACGCAACGATTTCAGGCATATGCTCCGGCAAAATCCCGAGCCGTTTCATCAGAGTCATGCTGAATTTGGGTGTTTTTGTATTTTTATCCATCAATAAGGTGGCAAAAGCGGAATCCTGACTCATGGTAAATTTTCCCGTCATCCGCGCCACCAAGGCGTCCTTCACGTCCAACCACTTATGCGTCTTAGCGTAGATTTCAGGTTCGTTTTCTTTGACCCAAAGGTACTTCCAGACCGGGTCCTTGTCGCTTCCGGCAACTACGCCCGTGTGATAAAGACTCTGCAAAAGAAAAGCCAAACCGACACCGGCAATTTTAGGTCCTCCTCCAGAGTGAGCCTGACGTACCCCGCCCGAACGTTGATCCATATAGCTCATTGACGGGCGCACCGCCCGAGCCGCTTCGTCGAGCAGAACCACACTCTGAGCCTGCGCGCAGAAACTGATGCCCGCAATCTGCGCACATGCCTCCGGTCTGCGGTCAGCAAGCTGCCTTGTCGTCTTGCACATCGCTTCCCACCACTCCCGCGGATTTTGCTCGACACCGCCGTTCGGGAGGACGCTCAACGCATAGCCTGCAAAACTTGCATCTTCCAAACTAACGGACGCGCCCCCAGGGCTGTCGGGCTCATTCAAGCGAAACAGACAGGTTTTAACTCCTGTTGTGCCGATGTCATACGTCAGAATCATCATTGTTGCTGCCTCTTTCGTTAATGTCCGGGCACCAATAGCGCCCCGCTCAAGAATTGAAATGTTTCCGAAATGACATGCTCGTCATATTCTTCCCTGTCTATGTAAGCGTCCTTATACAGTTGAAAACGAATCCTGTAATAATCGCAGGCATAAGCGAACTGGAGCGATAAAAAAATATTATCCATGGAAAAAGCGGCAAGTCCGGGATCCAAATCCGGTCTGACCTCACCTTTTTTCTGTCCTTCTTCCAGCATCTTCACGTAGCGTTCCGCCGTAAAACGCTCCATTCTCCGGGGCACTTTAAACATCAACTCCTGATTGCCCAGCGAGGACATCTCGTGATACAGGCGAACTAAAGTCGCCTCCTCCCGGGAAGTTTTTACTACCAATCGCAGGAGGCACTTTATTTTCTCAGCGACGCTCATAGTCTCGTCATCGACCACTTTCCCGGCATGCTCCTCGATCATCTCAGAACTGTATTGAACAATGTACAAGAAGAGATTCTCTTTCGTATTAAAATAGTGAAAAATCGACCCCACACTGATTTTAGCTCGTTTGGCAATGTGATTGGTGTTGGCTAATTCATAACCTCGTTCTGCAAATTCAGCAACGGCTGCCCTTATGATCCGTTCCTGTTTTTCCGAATCCAAGCGTTTAAAACTCTCATTGACAAAACTGTCCATTTTATCTCTCCTCCAATTATTCAAACCCGTTTGATGCTTCTCTGACTGCAGATAAAGTATTCAAAGAGCAGCGAAGAAAGTTTTCGCAAGGCAGGCTCCATCGATCAATAGCTTTGAAGGCGTTTCGTGTTGAGTGCTCACTCAACTACCTTGTGCCCTATACTACCACACCAAGCGAAAAAACAAAATGCTTTTCACCGCTATTCTTAACTAAATTATCGACTGTTTTTTCGGTGAGAAGCCAGCAGATAGTAACCACTCCAATCACCGAGCTGTACAGCGATATTATCCAGAAGGATAGGAGGTACGAACCTGATTTTAGCATCTAAATCAGGAGAAACAGT